>NZ_LSZI01000001.1:0-352763 GCF_001647535.1 Acinetobacter sp. SFA
CTAATTTTGGTAAATACTTCTGCTTTTGCTCTTCAGAACCAAATTCATTAATAGGCACCATCACCAGAGAGCTTTGTACGCTGGCCATTGAGCGATAACCTGAATCGACACGCTCGACTTCACGGGCAATCAGACCATAACTGACATAATTTAAACCTGCACCGCCGTACTGTTCAGGAATGGTTGGACCGAGTAAACCCAGTTCACCCATTTCACGGAAAATAGCCGGATCGGTTTTTTCATGACGGAACTGTTCCAGTACACGCGGCATCAGTTTATCTTGACAGTACGCTGCCGCTGCATTGCGAATCATGCGCTCTTCTGACGTCAGTTGCTGTTCGATTAAAAACGGGTCTTGCCAATTAAAATTTGATTGATTTACTTTCTTTGTATTTACCATCTGATTCATAGTGTCCTACCAGTCCCTTGTATCCATACGTTGTATTATTCTGGAACTGACTGTATGCGTGAATAATCTTTCTTTCAAACAATAAATATGCATGCAGTTATGCAAAAACCGCATATCTTATTAAAATTAACAACTCTCAAATATAAATGACTGACCTATTGGGGCATTTTTAACACTAATGTCTTATAGTCAAAAAATACTCATATGTAATTTATTAATATCTTAATATTTTCAAGGATGAATTTATGCGCCGTAAAATTCCGCCTCTACAAGCACTTTTATGCTTTGAATCAGCAGCACGGCATGCGAGTTATACCCACGCATCACAAGAACTATTTCTAAGTCAAAGTGCGGTTTCTCGACAAATACAACAATTAGAAAGTTATTTAAATGCTCTCTTATTTACCCGCACTCGTCATGGCGTAGAATTGACTTATGTAGGAAAACAATATTACAAAAGTATCACTCCTTATTTAAAGGGATTGGAACAAACCACTCTGGATGTCATTGCGCATAAAGGACAAGGAGGTACTCTAAAATTAGGTGTGGTACCAACATTCGCTACCCGGTGGTTATTACCCAAATTACCAAGCTTTAACCAGCTTTATCCTGAAATCACGATCCATCTAGAAACGAGCACACGACCTTTTTTATTTAATGACCATATTTTAGATGCTGCTATTTATGCAGGCACCCCTCAACAAGTTGAACAATGGCCTGGTACACATAGTCACTTTTTAATGTATGAAGATGTGGTTGCCGTATGCGCACCTAGACTAATCAAACACTACTTTCCGGATGCGACTATGATCAATACCAATAGCTTTGATTTAAGTGCACAACAATTAATAGAGCTCCCTTTATTACAACAAACGACAAGACCACATATTTGGGAGGAATGGTTTAATCTCTATCCCATAAAACATCCAAACCCTAATCATGGTCAACGACATGAATTATTTTCAATGTTAGCGGTTGCTGCCAATCATGGTATGGGAATGGCATTAATTCCACAGATGCTGATTGAAAAAGAGTTACAGAAAGGTGAACTGGTTATGGTTTCCACCAAGAAACTGGAAAAAAAGCGCGCTTATTATTTAATGCATTCCAATCAGGAAAATTCACCACTGATAGAAAAATTTGTAGAGTGGATTCAGAAAGAATTAACTAATGAATATGCTCTGGACCTAAGATAACCTAGGAACTCTGTAGTCAAAATCCGGGGTGTTTACACAGTAAATCGGTTAAAATAGTGGCTGAAATTATGGCAATATTTAATATCTCCCCAACATCTCAACCACTCATTTTTAAAGCAATATCAATTCATTGAAAACAATACACCACCGAATTCAAATCGTTCGACTAAATATCTGGACTTAAGCCTATTGACGTATAAATCTTCAAAGAAACATGAGAGATTGCACAAAGCTCATTCATAATCCATAAACCAATACGATGACAATCCCCTTTGTACCCGCACCCATATAATTAAAAATAGATTTATTTATTGAGGCACTATGCTTTTTATATTCCAAAAATATCTAAAATATTGCTATATAACACATTTAAAAAAATAATAAAATAAATACATATATTTCAAATATTTATATTATGAAAAAATAGACTAAATTTAGCTCATTTTTTATTAAATACTTATCTTCATATTCTTCTCAGAATTCATTCCTTATTTATACATAGCTTTCAACGTAACTTAAAGACATTCGTTTAGAGGTGTCTTTATGTCTTATCTCATTGCCAAACATACACATGTCATTGAACACGATCATGAAGCTATTCATGCAGCCTATCATGTTGCTGATTTTGCACTGAGCGGTCGTAACCAACGTGATCAGAATCGTGAGTTACCTTATGCAGAAGTAGATCTATTTAGTCAAAAAGGTTTGGGTGGAATTCGCATTCCACGAGAATTTGGCGGTGCATTTGTGTCCAATAAAACCTTGGCACAAGTATTTCGTATCATTAACAAAGCTGATTCAAGCTTAGGACAAATTCCGCAAAATCAAATTGCCCTATTAAACATGATAAATATCATGGGCACACAACAACAAAAAACCTTTGTCTTTAATGAAATATTACATGGCAAACGTCTTGCCAATGGCGGCCCTGAGCGTAATACCAAAGATACTAAAACCCTCAACACGCAATTATCGATCGAAGATGGGCGTTACTTTGTCACGGGTGAGAAATTCTACTCGACCGGCAGTAGTTTTGCAGACTGGCTTGCGATTAAAGCCATCCATCCTGAAGGACATGTTGTCCTCACTTTGGTAGAACGAGAACGCCAAGGGGTTGAGGTAATTGATAACTGGAATGGTTTTGGTCAGCGCACCACCTCAAGTGGCACTGTCAAATTGGACCATGTCGAAGTTAATCCTTTATTAATTTTTGACGAACGTTTATTGGCAAATCAACCGAATTACCGCGGTGCATTTTCTCAGTTGATGCAAGTGGCTATTGATGTGGGGATTGCGGAAGCTGCACTTGAAGATACGATTTCTGCGGTTAAACAGGCACGTCCCATCATTGATTCGGGTCTAGACAAAGCCAGCTTCGAACACTACACCCTGCAAGAGGTGGGTAAATCAATCGTGCTACTCGATGCCGCGATTCTATTACTTGATGAAGCGGCAGAATATTTAGATGAGCTTGATCAACTTAAAGAAGCCAATGCAGAACAAGCCGCTCTAGCCTCGATTCGTGTCGCAGAAGCCAAAGTCTATGCCAATGATGCAGCTCTACACATTTCAGAAAAACTATTAGAACTGGGTGGCAGCCGCGCAAGTTTGCAGCAGCACAATTATGACCAGCACTGGCGTAATGCACGTGTACATACCTTACATGATCCGATTCGTTGGAAATTGCATGCCCTAGGTGACTACTACCTCAACAACACCCTTCCTGCCCGCCATGCTTGGATTTAAGGATCGCGTCATGACATCGTATCAAAAAAATATTTACTTACAGAAAAATCAGCCTATCCATGTGATTCATTCGGATGCAGAAGCATTAGCGATTGCAGAAAAACTGGCTGCACAGTTTAAAGAAAATACCATTCAACGTGATGCAGAGCGGATTTTGCCGTTTAAGGAAATTGGAGCCTATAGCCAGTCAGGTTTATGGGCGATTACTGTACCGAAAGAATTTGGCGGTGCAGATGTTTCCAGCTATACCGTTGCCCAAGTCATTGCACTGATGAGCGGTGTCGATGGTTCGATTGGACAGATTCCTCAAAACCATTTTTATGCCTTAGAAGTGTTACGTAATACCGGTACGCTAGCGCAAAAACAAAAGTTATATGGCGAAGTCTTAAAAGGTGCACGTTTTGGCAATGCGCTTGCAGAATTCAAAACTAAAAATTCCACGCAAAAACAGACGATATTACGCAAAACCGAACACGGCTATGAAATCTCTGGTGAAAAGTTTTATTGCACCGGCAGTTTGTTTGCACACCGCATTCCAACATTAGTAAAAGACGAGCACAATCGTGAATTTTTGGTCTTTGTACCACGCGATAGCCAAGGGCTAGACATTACGGATGACTGGACTGGTTTTGGCCAAAAAACCACAGGCAGTGGTTCAGTAAAATTTAATCGTGTCAAAGTGGCTGAAGAGGATATTGTTCCTTTTGATGTAGCATTTTCTTCACCCACACTGGTTGGCCCTTTTGCACAAATTATGCATGCTGCCATTGAAACAGGAATTGCACGTGCAGCTTTTGAAGAAACCTTAATTCGTGTCCGCCAAGCACGCCCTTGGATTGACTCTAAAGTCGATGCCGCAACCGATGATCCTCTAACTAAGTTCGAACTAGGCCGTTTAATTGCCGATGTTCGTGCCAGTGAAGTCCTACTGAAACAAGCAGCGCGTTCGATTGATTCAGCCAAACCTGCACCAACAGAGGAAAACATTGCAACGGCTTCTTTAGATGTTGCCAAAGTACGTGCACATAGTACTGAAACGGCGTTAAAGGTGTCTTCTAAACTGATCGAGCTTGCCGGTAGTCGTGGCAGCCAACGAGAAGATGGCTTGGATCGTTTTTGGCGTAATGCACGAGTACACACTCTGCATGATGCATCACGTTGGAAATATTACTTTATTGCCAATTATGCCGTGAATGCCATTCTGCCACCACGCCGAGGAACACTATAATGCCGCATCATTCATCTTCAATCCCAACTAAAAAAATACTGCTCAATGCCTTTGACATGAACTGTGTCGGTCATATTAACCATGGTTTATGGGCACACCCCAATGATGAGTCACATCGTTTTAATGAACTCAGTTATTGGACAGATTTAGCCAAAACTCTCGAAAATGGTTTATTTGACGGGTTGTTTATTGCAGACATCACAGGCAGCTATGATGTCTATCAAAATAATTTGGACCTTACTTTAAAAGAGTCAATTCAACTACCGAGCCACGATCCAACCACACTGGTCTCAGCCATGGCAGCAGTAACGCAGCATTTAGGCTTTGGCATTACCGTCAATTTAAGCTATGAATCGCCTTATCAATTTGCACGTCGTTTTGCCAGTCTCGATCATTTAAGCCAAGGTCGCATAGGTTGGAACATCGTCACAGGCTATTTAGACAGTGCCGCACGCCTAGTGGGTCAAAAGAATTTGCAAGAACATGACACCCGTTATGAACAAGCCGAAGAATTCTTACAACTGTGCTATCAGTTTTGGGAAGGCTCCTGGGAAGATGATGCGATTCGAAAAGATAAAATCAATCGTATTTTTACCGACCCAAGCAAAGTGCATATGATTAATCACCAAGGCAAATTTTATCAAAGCCAAGGTGTATTCCAAGTTGCTCCATCTATTCAACGTACGCCTGTCTTATTCCAGGCAGGTGCATCACCTCGTGGTTTAGCTTTTGCGACTCAGCATGCTGAAGCGATGTTTATTGGTGCCGATACTGCTGAAAAAGTCAAAGCGCAAGTCACAAAAATTCGTGCCTTAGCTGCACAACAAGGATGTGATCCTGAAGCGTTAAAACTGTTCGTTGGCATCACCGTGGTCTGTGCTGAAACCGATGTACTCGCTGAAGAAAAATTGGCGGAATATATTCGCTATGCCAGTCCTGAAGCGGGTCTTGCACATTATTCAAGTTCCGTGGGTATCGACCTTTCTCAATATGCCCCGGATGAAGCTATTCCTTATCAAAAGAGCAATAGTATTGTTTCAGTCAATGAAAAGTTTAAACAGCTAAAAATCACCCCTAATGATTTAAGCAAACAACATATTTTAGGTGGTCGTTATCCCCTATTTGTAGGTAGCGGTAGAAAAGTTGCTGAGCAACTCATTCAGTTTCTTGATGAAACTGGAATTGATGGTTTTAACTTGACACGTACCGTTGCTCCTGAATCACATCATGATTTTATCCGTTATGTCATTCCTGAATTGCAACAGCGTGGTCGTTATAAAACGGCTTATCAAGATGGCAGTTTGCGCCACAAGCTGTTCCAAAACGGTGATCGACTGCCTGAGCAGCATCCTGTGCAGCAATTCCGCTACGGTACAAAGACAACCGCACAAAAACAACGTGCTTAAAAATGAATCTCAATAAAAACTGACTTAATAAAATATAGAGGTGTGCAATGGCACAAACAGCAAAAACAAAATGGACACTGATTGGTGTGGTGGCTGCGGTCATCGTGATTGTTTTAATCATCTGGAATCAACAAAAATCAAACCCTTCCAATGAATTGGTGATTGGTCTAAGCCCTTCCTTTGCTAAACCTTTACAAGTCGCGGCAGAAGAAGCCAAGGTGCAAGGATTAAATGTTAAATTGGTTGAATTTTCAGATTGGAATACGCCGAACATTACCTTGAATCATGGTGATATCGATGCCAACTTCTTCCAGCATCAACCTTTCTTAGATAACGCAAAAAAAGAAACTGATTTTAAAATTAAAGCCTTCGATGTTGGTGCTGCAACTCATGTCGGTCTGTATTCAAAAAAATACAAAAGCTTTGCAGAACTACCTGATCAAGCAAAAGTGGTGATTCCAAATGACCCTGTCAATCAAGGTCGTGCGCTGCAACTGTTACAACAAGCAGAGCTGATTAGCCTGCAACAACCGGATAATTTTCTATCAAATCTAAAAGACATCGCAACTAACCCGAAAAAATTGCAATTCATTGAAGTGGAAGGTCCACAAACCGCACGTGCCATTGATGAAGCGGATCTTGCATTTGGCTATCCACATTACCTACGCCTTGCAAAAACGGCAGATCCTGAAGGTGCTTTATTGTTCGATTCAAATACCGATAAACGTTTTGCGATTTTATTTGCCGTGCGTGAAGACTATGAAGACGTCGATGGAAAATTGCGTAAGTTTGTCGATATTTACCAAAATTCACCGAAAGTAAAAGCTGCTTTAGATGCTGACTTTGGTTCGAAACTTTGGTTCCCGGGCTGGAAATAAGGAAAATACGATGGTTAGTTTCGGTTCATCGGTTGAGTTTGCCATTCCGCATATCAAAATTCATCAACTGAATAAATATTACAATGTGCAAGGCAAACAAGTACATGCTCTCAAAAACATTAATCTAGACATTCCGGAAGGCAAAATTTTCGGCATTATCGGTAAAAGTGGTGCAGGAAAATCCTCTTTAATCCGGACCTTAAATGGTCTAGAGGGCATTTCTGATGGGCATATTCATATCCATCAGCAAGATTTAGCCAGCTTAAATCATGAGCAATTAATCCAACTGCGCCAATGTATTGGCATGATTTTCCAGCACTTCAATTTGATGTCGGCAAAAACCGTACGTGAGAATGTTGCCCTACCGCTCAAAATTGCCAAATATCCTGCTGCTGAAATCGATGCACGTGTCACCGAGGTTTTACAACTGGTTGGCTTAGAAAATAAAGCGGAGCACTACCCCTCACAACTTTCAGGCGGGCAAAAACAACGTGTCGGTATTGCACGTGCCTTGGTTCATCATCCTGAAATTCTACTTTGCGATGAAGCAACCTCAGCTTTAGACCCAGAAAGCACCTCCGTCGTGCTTGCGCTGTTAAAAGAGATCAATCAAAAATTAGGTATCACCATTGTTCTGATTACCCACGAGATGCAAGTGATCCGTGAAATTTGCGACCAAGTCGTGGTGATTGATCAAGGGGAAATTGTCGAGTCAGGACAAGTGTGGTCGGTGTTTTCTAATCCACAGCAAAAAATTACCCAAGAGTTGCTGAACTTGGAACAGCTCGAATTACCGATTGAACTTTCTGCTGACAAAACTGAAGCCACAACACACAGCGTTTTAAAGCTGCGATATGAAACTACATTGGCGAGTGCACCGAATTTAACCGATTTAACCGCAGCATTTGGTCAGCCGGTGTATTTATATCAAAGCCATGTCGACAGTATTCAAGGTCATTTAATTGGTTCCTTTATTGTGGTGGTGGAAAACACCCAACTCGACCTGGCGGCACTTACAAGCCTACTGCAACAACACATTGTAAACATTGAGATTCTCGGCTATGCAAAATCAACTCATTGATCTTCTGATTACCGGAACAACAGATACCTTGTTGATGGTGGGTGTTTCGGCATTTTTGGCTTTTTTAATTGGTTTACCTTTGGCGGTGATTTTGGTGTGTTCATCCGAACATGGGATTTACCCATCCAAAAAAATTAATCATAGCTTGGGCTGGATCGTCAATATTACCCGCTCGATTCCATTCTTAATTTTGATGGTAGCTTTAATTCCGATTACTCGTTTTATCGTCGGCACTAGTTATGGGGTTTGGGCAGCAGTTGTACCTTTAACCCTTGCAGCAACACCTTTTTTTGCCCGTATTGCTGAAGTGAGTTTACGTGAAGTCGATCAGGGCTTGATTGAAGCAGCACAGGCAATTGGCTGTAACCGAAAACAAATTATCTGGCATGTGCTGTTACCTGAAGCACTGCCTGGCATCGTGGCTGGATTTACCGTCACGATCGTCACCATGATCAACTCATCGGCAATTGCAGGTGCCATTGGCGCCGGTGGCTTAGGTGATATTGCTTATCGTTATGGGTATCAACGCTTTGATATGCAAATTATGCTTGCAGTGATTGTTGTGCTCATTATCATTGTCATGCTGGTACAAGCATGTGGTGACATGCTTGCCCAGAATCTTGATAAACGTAAAATTTAAATTGAATTATATAAATGAGGAAAAGATTTTAATTCAAAGTGTTTCCTTGATTGGTCTAGGTGCCAGAGGATGGCATATGGCCTCACATTTATCCAAACTCGGCATGGAGGCTAGACATCTTGCAACGAGTTCAACAGCAGTTTAATTGCATTGAAAAGCATCAAGTACAGCAGCTTTATGTTTCAACAGCCATACAAACTTTGGAACAAGATACAAGGCTCATACTTCACGTTTAAGCTCAAAAACCGAAGCTGATGCTTCGGTAATTTATATTTATTTAAAAATACAATACGGCTTAGAACCAATAAGTTTTATGAGTTTAAAACATATTTTTTTTCATAATATTAATTGGTTTTCATAAAAAAAATCTTCTTATTTACCTATAAAAACCATGATTTTTTCAACAAAAACCCGTCCCTTTATTCCCAAGTTTTTGAACATACGGTCATAAAGACAATTTCAGTTTTATCATAGAGACAGGTCATAAAAATAATGAAGATACCTCTATGTACAAAAGAATAAGATCTGCGTCTCATCCTCTAGTGTTATCTCAAGCGATAAAGATTGGCGTGACAGACATAGTGCAAGGTACTGCTCTCTTTTTAATTGACGGGATGTGACGATGTCAAAAATTGCTAAATTCGCCAGTGAGCGCCGTCATACAGAACGAAAACAGGTCATACAAAAGGAGATGCAGCAGGCTCAAAGCTTTATCCAAACACATCTGCCTTTAGATGATTTGTTTGAGGCTTACCAGAATCATCAACACATAGGACTGTTAGAAAAACTCGAAGCTGCCATTGAACGTGAAGCCTCCTCGGTCCGTTATAAAAAAATGCTGTATCACTGCTACCGCAAGCAGATCATGCTGTTTAACCATACCCATGAAATCGAACTGGATCTACCCTCCCGCCAATTCCTGAGCATTGAACGGGAGACCATAGAATTCAATCGGGAATGGTTAGAACGATCCAAGTATGTTCAAATGATCCATCAAAAGCTGTGGCGTTACTGGAACACTGCACAGCAATTCACAGATATAGAAGTCATTGGTAATATCCTGATCTCTAGCATTCTCTTTGCAGGAATCTCTACACGCAATACCTTGGATGCGTTTCTCGATCAGGTACAACAGGGACTGATAATCCAGCATCTTGGCGCTGTGGATCTCCATTTCATCTTTCTTGAACCCTTATCTCCGGGTTATGGCGATATCTACCATCCAGAAGCACCGCTGAGAAAATCACGCACACTGGTTTTAGATCGCATCACCCAGCTCTGGCTGGCGCGTTACCTTATGCAGCCCCCGCCTGTACACATGAATGCCTTCGACTATCTAAGTATCATCTTCAGAAAAATGGGGTTTACCGGTCAATATTCTGAGATCTCGAAACTTCTAGCTTCGGCAAGTAGTCACTGGATGCAACTGGATAATGTCACACTGGATCCCGCCTTAAGTCACTGCCTGGAAGAAAAAAATGAGACCTGTGGTTTAAACATAGAATCATTCAAAAACTACTTGGATCCCCAACTGTTTTCAGCACAGCTAAATGATGGTCTTATCTCGAATAAACCTTCAGTAAAATACTCTACTGCAGTGAAGAATGAACAATCACTGGCCAACATTAAAAAACTGCACAGGTACTTACTTAAGACCATTCGGCATCATCAAGACGGTTTGACTGAACTCATCGATTACATGAACCAGGAACATGCGGTTCTGTCTGAAGCCTCGATCCGGATCTGCCTGTGGCTGATCAGTCTGTTCCATCCTGGTAAAGCGCAAGTACAGCACTTGAGCCAGCTTTTTAACCTGGACGCAGAGGCATGGCTCAAATATTTAGGCTATCAACAGAAATTAAGGCGATCCTCGATATATAGCTACTATGCCAAATTTGCAGAAGCTTGGTGGTTGCATACGCTTCCCTATATGGAAGATCCTGATTTCAATGCACACCTTGAGAATATCTATAGCAGGATTATGGGAGAAAATACCAGGTCCTCGCATCAGAAGTTTGATTTGTTAAGACGATTTCATCATTTCCAGAAAATTCTGTTTAAAACAGAAGATTTTCCTTTATACCGTGATATCCAGGCATCCTCCCATCCCAAAACACAAATCATCTCTGCCAAAGTGTTTTGCGCTGTACTTGATCTTCTTCCTGCCTATGCAGAACGTGGCAGCTATGATCAGCATGATGCCGAGATGCTGAAACTTATTTTTACCCTCGCCTTTCGAACCGGTATGCGGATTAATGAAATTTTAGGCCTGCGAATTAAAGATCTCGAAGGCCCATCATGCACATCTCTCTGGATCAGGCCCTACCGCTCCAGCCAGCAGGAACATACACTGAAAACGGACAGCGCTGAACGCAATATTCCAGTCAGTACGTTGTTATGTTCCAAGGAACATGATGCTTTTAAGGACTACTGTTTATCCAGACGGCTCAGCTTAAACAAAGATGACTATCTGTTTACCCTTTGGAATAGCAGTGAACGTTTATCCTCTCATTTTGTCTCCCAGATTTTCTCGAATCTGACCAGTAGCGTATTACCAGGTCATCCCTATTCTTTTCATACCCTCAGACATTCTGCTGCAAATCATTTAGCCCTTGTCCTGAATATGCCCTATGAGCTGGTTAAGGTCTTTAGCAATTACAGTCAGCAAGATTATGACCGTATACGCAGCGATCTACTACGTTCCACTGCTGCTCAGGACATCTGGTATATCCTCGCCCATTTACTTGGACATATCACCCCCAAAGAGACCTTTAAAAGCTATCTGCACTTATGTTTTATCATAGCGGGTTATCAGCTCATACAATATGACCCACCAATCCCAGCCCAGACCCTTAAAACCATTCATCCTGGCCTTTCGATCAAACCTACCTCGAAAAACATTCATACAAGTAGTTTAAGTCCGATGCTTAGGCTAAGCCTGGCATCCGAACGCTTAAAACATAGTTCCTCCTCTAGGAGAAACGCTAAAAAGCCCAATCCATCAATTCGCCTGAAAACAGACCGTGGTAACGAGAACAGTTATCCGGGTACAGTTCAATCCAGTATCTCCGTCCATATGGCCGTCCAGGTGATCAGACACTGTGAACGCTTTGACGACATTGATTACATCGCTAGAAAACTGAATCTACCACCTGCGCTCATTCAAGGATGTAAAGACAACATCTGCAAATTACAGATGCTGAAAAATCAGAAAGGCAGATCACGTTTTATGCTGGACCCTGACAAAGGTGGACGCATATTGCCCTGCGTAGAAACCTTTGAAGAAAAGAAATTGATCACTTATTTTTTTAAACAACTCGCTAATTATTCTAAAGAGAATAAAAATCTCATCAGGGCTTTAAAAATATTTATTCACAAGGTAAATACATCGGAGTCTGGATTAATTTTCAACATTAAAGAATGGGATCAACTTAATACTTTCCTAGAGGGGATCCACCCTCTTTTCCCATCTCAATATTGGGCTATTGAGATGCCTCATATAATCAAAAACAAGGATTTAGGCCAAGTGTTATGGCTAAATAAGATTAATCAAAGCAATCCTATATATGGAAACTTTAAAAATTCTTTCCGTATATGTTTAAAATCTAAAAAATCTGATAAATCATTAAGTTTTCTCAAGTACAGTCTTATCCTTTTATGCATATTTAATCAAAAAGTATTTATTTAGAATAAATACTTTTTATCGTTAAACTTCAGTTACACATTTGAATTAGACAAGGCATTATTTTTATATTAAAAAGAAGAATAAGTCCTAAAATAAGAGAAATAGAAATGTTTAACCGACCAAAGATCAGTAGAATATTAAGCACATTGATTCATGAATACCAAATCCGTGATGAATATAATATTGGTATTTTTTTTGGAGATGATGGAACAAATAAAGATCATAGAGTGATCTATTTATGGCTTGAAAAGTTGATAGATAACACCCCTGACATCAGTTTTGATGAAATTAGAACTACTTTTATACAACATATACCTGAGTGTTATTTCAACTAAAAATTAATCATTAATAATTCTTAAATAGAATATTTAAGAGAGAACATCTTGCCTAGTTATGTCCATTTCGAATGACTTTTGAAAGGCCGGATGCAACTTCATTAGTTTCTGTGAAGCATGGCTTTACACTCCTAATATTTCATAAACTTAATTGAGCGTAATGTGTATAGTATGTAGGTCTTGAATATATTTACTATTTTACCCTCACTCAATACATGATTATCTTTATTCATTTTAAAATACATAGAACCTCTATCTTAATTTAGTCTCGCCGAATAAATAAAATCAAAATTTCAAATATATAAACTCGTAAAAAATAAAAAGTATCCTTTATCAAGAATAATATTCATTATATAAGATATCTATATAGTTTCCCCACCACTGCATCAACTCCTCCCTTTCCTCAAAGTGTTCAGCTCGATCATATATACCTTTTGTTCCTTTTTTAACATGTGATAATGCTGCTTCGATGGCTTGGACCCTACTACTAAAGACTTTATTAAGTGCAGTAGATGATAGATGGCGAAACCCATGTGCATGTTGTTTTTTTTGATACCCCAAACGCTTTAAGGCTGTATTAAAAGTTGAATCACAGATTGGTTTATTGGGATCATTCCTCGCTGGAAAAAGATAGTCCGATTGTCTTTGTATTTTCTTCAATTTATATAAAAGATTTATCGCCTGATCAGATAACGGTACTTTATGGATTCTTCGGTTTTTCATCAGTTCCGCTGGTTTGGTCCATATTCTCTTGTCTAAATCGAAATGCTCCCATTTAGCTACGCTCAACTCACCAGGCCGAGGAAAAAGTAATAACATTAGTTCAAGCCCAATACCTGTTGTTTTATTAGAATAGGATCGTATGCTTTTTAAAAGCATTGGCAGTTCATGTATTTCAACAGAGCAGAAATTATTACCTTTGTGGTTATCTAAAAACTTTTTCACCTTAGTGAGAGGATTGATTTTTATTCCATGAGAAATTTCTGCCCATTCATATACTTCAATCATATAAGAAAGTAACTTATTCACCTGCGTCATGATTTTCAAATTACGCTGTAAACCTTGGAAAAATTTGAACCATTCTCCCGCTGTAATATCTCGAAAATCCCGCGCTCCAAATTTCTGACAAATATGCTTCTGAATGGATTTAACAGCCTTCTCATAAGTCTTATCAGACCATTTTTTTATTTTGGTATCAAGCCATTCCTCGATCAGTGAACTTAATCGATATTTTTGGTATTCCGTCTCTCTATTAGTAAAAAAAGTATTGTTCTCTATTTCATTCTGATAAGTACGTGCAATTTTTTTAGCCTGACTAATATTGACTAAGGGGTATGCTCCAAGTCCTTTCCAAGTCCATACCCCGATAATATTTTTATACCTTAATTGCCAGCTTTTATGACCTGTGCTTTTTACAAAAAAATAAAGCTGGTCTTCAACAACAATGCGGTAGTCTTTACCCTCAGGTTCAAGCCCCATGAGCTTTTTATCATTCAGCTTTGGTCTGCTATAAAGATTGTTTCGTTTCATGTGATTTATCACGTGCATTGAAATTACACAGAGAAATATCACAAGAAAAAAAATGGCATCTCCAAACATATAAAACGAAGAAAAAAATGCTAAATTTTTTTCATTAGGCCCTTAACTGGTTCAAATAGTCTGCCCACCACTGCATTAGCACACGGCGCTCATCTAAATGCTGTGATTTATCATAGACACCCTTCACACCCTTTTTCTTATGAGCCAGACAAACTTCAATGACCTGTTCCTTATCACTGAATCGATCATTCATCGTGGTACTTGCCAAATGTCGGAACCCATGGGGATTCTGCTTTCCTTCATAACCTAGACGGTTTAAAGCTAAGTTAAAGGTCATATCACTAATAGTTTTGTGTACTGATAGGCGGCTTGGAAACAAAAACTCAGATTCGGGCTGAATCTCCTTGAGTTCTTTTAGAAGTGTGATTGCTTGATTAGGCAAAGGTACTTGATGCTCCAGACGGGTTTTAGTCGATGCAGCGGGTTTGCTCCACAATGCGTTCTTAAGATCGAACTGTTCCCACTTAGCACACCTTAATTCACCAGGGCGTGGAAAAAGTAGAATCATTAACTCTAAACCAATTCCAATAGCACGTTTTTTATTGTCGCCGATTCTTTGCAATAAAACTGGAAGATCTTCAATACTAATAAAATTCATATTTCCCGATTGATATGTATCTAAATGCTTAGTGATACCTTCCAGCGGGTTGGAACTAATTTTTCCTTGAAATTTGGCCCAGTCATAACAGCCTCGAACATAGGACACCAGTTTCTCAATTTGTGTATGAATGCCTAAATTACGCTGTAAGCCCTGGAAGAAATCAAACCACTCTTTCGCACTAATATCGGTATAACTACGCTTTCCAAAGCTGGGGATGATATGTTTATAGATCGATTTCTCTGCTTTCGTATATGTTGCTTCTCCCCATTTCGTCGACTTGGTATCTAGCCAATCCCGCATGAGATTCTGAAAATACAAACTCTCTAGTTCTCTTTTCTCATTCAGCAATATTTTCTTTGGTTTTAATTCTTCGCCTTTTGACAAGGCTACATTATATTCCTGTGCTTTTTGACGAGCGAGTTTTGCACTGACTTTAGGGTATGCGCCAATGCCGATCCATGCCCATTTCCCTTCAGCATTTTTATATCGAAACTGCCAAGACTTCGTACCAGGTTTCTTCACCACAAAATACAAACCAGCGCCGTCAAGTTCACGGTAGTCTTTGTCCTCAGGTACTAAAGTAGCGAGAACTTTTTCACTAAGAGGCCGTTTTTTTATGTCTTTCCGAAACATGCGCTTCACCTTGTATCACGAGTTAGATTATTAGACAGTGATACACGTGGTGATACAAGATAGCGTCAGTTTTGGAGAAACATACCAAACCACCAGAAACAAAAAAACCTTCTAAATTGTTGAATTTAGAAGGTTTTCTGCTTTATACAACCCTATAGAAAGCTGTATAAAAAGTAATCTTGGTAGGTATATCCAGACTCGAACTGGAGACCTCTACGATGTCAACGTAGCGCTCTAACCAACTGAGCTATACACCTAGAATGCTTGGCATATTATAAATTTTTTCTCATGAAGACAAGCCTTTTCATTTAGTTTTTAAAACATCCGCGCAAGTTTTAAGCAAATCCTTGAATTTTTTCATTTCTTGCTCCGTCATTGTTATTCCTGAATACAGATTTTTTTCAAAAACCTTTATGGCTTGAATAAAGGCAGTCTGGTTTTCAACCTGAACCTGCTGGGATAAACGTAACATCCACTGATGAAAGGTTTCAGCTGGCTGTTTTTTGAAATCGTCAGCTAAAGATTGATTCAACTGTTGAATCATACGATCATATGGAGCTTGAGCTTGTCTTGCCTTCAAATAAATTCTCAAGATGTAGAGGAATATTAGTATGCTGATACCAGATATTAGTATAACGACGCTGGAATAGATTGAATCTAGGCCCAATTTCGCTAACCAGCCCTGTTGTGATTCTGCATTATAACCCACCACCTTACTTTGCCATTGGTAGCTGGCATAATCGCTCCAAACGCGCATCTTCGTCATCCACTGATTATTCTGTGATGCCCAGGTTAAATTATTTGCCGATACACGTTCATCTTGAGACATTAGATTTTGCATTCCGTTGTCTATACGCTGTGGAGCAATCTTAGCGGTTGGATCAAAGCGCTGCCATTTCTGATCAATCCAAACCTCTGTCCAAGCATGGGCATCCATTTGCCGAACCTCCCAACTCATCCGATCCGGGGCCAACTCTCCCCCTTGATAACCTGTGACCACCCGTGCAGGAATTCCAACATAACGCATCAACATTACGAAACTCGATGCATAGTGTTCACAAAATCCCTGACGGGAATTAAACAGGAATTCATCAATCCGGTTTTGTCCCAATTGACCCGGTTTTAAGGTATAAACAAAATTATTCTGCTGATACCAGTTCAAGACTTGTTGCACATAACGACGTGGCTCTTTAGCACTTTGTTCATATAGATGTAATGCCAATTTCTGTGCTCGAGGGTCTAGGCTACGCTGCACTTGAGTATTCATTCGCTCGATATATTGGCTTGGCAGTGTTTGAGGCTCGTATTTTGTACCGACCCATTGTAATGTAATCGGTTCAACGCGTTGCGTAAGCCGTCGCGGTACAATACTCCAGTCCTGACGGTTATAATAACGGCGTTCCACAGGTATCGATTTTTCCAGCCCCATGATCCAGAACACCGAAGGATCTGCAGCCAGATATTGATAATTCCAGCCTGTAGACACTGCAGATGTATCCATCGATGGTTGCATTAAAGGCTGTTGATTGCTGAAATTGCTGGTCCAGCGCTGCCCATCATATTCATCTAGTACCAGGGCTCGCCAATACAACTCTGAACGTGATGGGAGCTTGCTCACATCACCGATAATCCGGAAAGCAAGGGCACTGGATTGGGACAATTCGGCAATATCACCGGGCGACATGCTGTCGCTAATGCCTGTTACACCTTTGTTTTCTGGAATAGGAATATACCAAAGCGGAGGCAAGCGCGGGAAGAAAATAAATAACAGTATGAAAAATGGAACGGCGTAGAAGACAAACTGGCCCACATGTTTGGCATCCTGTTGCAATGCTGTGCCCAGAGTGGTCTGTTCCTGTTCAAATTCGCTGGTCTGAATCCGGTACAGGCCAATCAGACAGCTGATTAAACACAGTACAATCACGATTGCCATCCCAAATGACTGACTGTATAAGAATGAACTTGCAGCGACAAACAGGGCAAAATTAAACAGGATAATCAGGTCTCGTTTATTTTTGCTTTCCAGTGATTTGGCAAATAAAAATGTAGATAAAACAGCCACTCCTGCATCTACGCCAATAAAACTTTGATAATTCAAATAAATACTGCCCAGTGCCAACGCCGTCAGCAGAAAAGTACCGATTTTTGGAAATGGCTGCTGACGCTTCTGATAAATCCAGATACACAGAATACTGATGGCAAAAATTATACTGAGTAGCACAGGAATAAATGCCATTTGGGCGATGAGAATCAGCCCCAGAGTCAGTACAATCGAGGTACAGATTTTTGCGTTCATCGTTTCTTTATCCACTTTAGGCCTGCGCCAACAATTGTTTGGCTTTCCGTAGTTGTTCTTCCCCTGCTCCCTGTGGCAACTCAGCCTGTGGCAAATGCAGGCTATAGGCACATTGCTGCTGCTCGCACTGCTCGACCAGCCCCATTACAAATTCAAGTTTTTCTTCATGTGACTGGCTTGGCATATGCTCATAATGAATCTCGATACTGTGTTCATCCTGATATTGTTCAAAGACTTTGACATACAGGCCTTGCCCACGCGCAAACTGCTTCCAGGAGACAGCCTGCAAGGAATCCCCAGACTGATAATTGCGTAATTCACGAAATTCATCCATATCCGGTTCAAAGCGGTTAAAGTAATATTTATTTTCAGCCGTAAAAGCTTCAGCCTTAGGAGCAATCCAAGCAGAATGCTGATGATAAAGATAGGTCCAGGCTCGAACCAGACCAAAGGGATAAACCGAATAAATCTGAATGATCGGGTAATCAAACTTGCCACGTTGCTCTGTGTAAAATGGCAGGATAAATTGCTGCTTTGCTGCATTCAGATAAAATTTTGCTATCTGATCTCCTGCCTTGATATATACATATCGTGGACGAAGCTGCTGCTGTTGAAAATAAAAATGTAGATTCAGGCTATTCCCTACCTGACCAATATCATCTGCAATTAATTCAATTTTCAGGTCATGCAATTGTTTGAAAGTCAGATAGAAACTAACACACAGCACGGCACTGATTAAAAAACAAAAACCTAAAATCAGGTTATTGGCATAATTCACTCCGGCCACAAAGGTGATCAAGATCAAAACAAGATACAGATAACCCTGCCGATAAATAAATACCAGAACATCTTTCTGTGAGAGCTGTTTCTGCTGTGAAAATTGAAAGCGTTTGGCCAGCCATTTTTGCCAGGTTCTATCCAAGAGAAAACTCCTTTAGCTGACCGCAACCTGTTGCATGACATTAAAGGCTTCTGCCTCACTTAAACCCAGACGATGTGAAGTCACCGCAACAAATACGGCCTGTACATCATCGGGCGTGACAAAGGCACGTTGCTGAATCAGGGCATGTGCTTGTGCTGCACGCTTCAGGGCCAATAAGCCACGTGTGGAAAGTCCATGTCGTTTTTTACGGGTTTCTTCTGCCAGATCGAGCAGATATTCCTGAATGGCTTCACTGATAAATACCTGATGCGTCAGGCTTTGTAGTTCCAGTATCTCATCTTCAGTGAAAATATGGGTCAGGCTCGCAATCAGGGCAAAACGGGATTCCTGCTGTAATAAAAGTTTTTCTGCATGGCGCGATGGATAACCCAAGGATAAACGCATCAGAAAACGGTCAAGCTGGGATTCAGGTAAAGCATAAGTACCACTTTGAAACAGCGGGTTTTGTGTTGCAAGCACCCAGAAGGGTTTGGGCAAGGCATAGCGCACGCCATCAATGGTGGCATAGCCTTCTTCCATGGCTTCAAGTAAGGCACTCTGGGTTTTGGGACTGCAACGGTTAATTTCATCTGCCAGTAAAATCTGGGTAAAAATCGGCCCTTGTTTAAACTCAAACCGGTGTTCTTTCTGATTAAACATATTAATGCCGATCACATCACTGGCCAGCATGTCATTGGTAAACTGGATCCGTTGGAACTTCAATCCTGCCAGATGTGCCAGACTGCTGGCTAATGTGGTTTTTCCCAGCCCGGGTAAATCTTCAAACAGGACATGTCCACCCGCAATCAGGCAACAGAGTGCCAGTTTGGTCTGAGCCTGCTTGTCCAGCACAATGGCATTAACTTCTTCAAAAAAATGCTGGATCTTGGGTGAATAACTTGCAATCTTTTGTTCAAGCCCTGTATTGATGTATGCAATGTCGTTATTTTCCTTTTGTTTCATGCCCCAGATCACAGTAAATTCCTTAATAAAACATGGTCTAGGATTAACATACACTGAAATTTAAATTTTCCCAAAAGATCAATCATCTGTCTATGTAACTGAATAAATACACTCACTAGAAAATACCGGAATAGAAAGAACATACAGAAATGAGATCTAGAAAATAAAAATGACTGCTACAGACAGAGATATTTTTTGATCAAATATCAAAATACTTATAGGACTTTGCCGTCTCTTGAAAAGACTTATACATAAAAATTCATACTTAAAAGGTATATACACCCAGATCATTTTTTTGATTTTTATAATTTTTTTGGAAATAGCTCAACTCATGCAATCAGGGTTATTAGGTGGCCTATTCTTTTAGAGAAAAAAAAGCGCCCCGAAAGGCGCTTGCTGTTACTTAACCATTAACATGGACATTTCTTCATACCACCTGCGGATGGATAACGCGAATCTACACAGTGGCGATAGAAAGTCTTAGGATCCATGGGTTCCAGATCCGGGTGATGCTTGCGCATATGCTCCACATAGGTCTGATAATCAGGTACACCGACCATCAAACGGAAACTTTGCTGCAAACGTTGCCACAAGGTCGCAATCCGTGACCAGTTTTTCGGATTCAGGATCAAATCCTTCTGCGACATCACGGTCATCTTGATGATTTTATAAATCATCGTTTTCCCGCTTTTGGCAAACTTCAGATTCATAATATTCTCCTTAATGACCTTTCGCTGGCTGAATCTCTTCAGGATCGCGATAAATCGCTTCTGCCTCATGCACGGTCGGTACCGGACTTGCCAAGGCACGGCGAATCACACCAATCGCAGCGAACAACATCACAAAGGCTACAATCATGAAGAAAGCACAAAGTGCAGCATTGATCTGGTTCGACATCGCTACCGTCTGCATTTCAGCCATGGTTTTCGCTGGCGCCAGGATTTCATTATTGGCAATTGCCGTGTTGAAACGGTCAGCTTGCGCAAGGAAACCAATCTTTGGATTTTCGTGGAAAATCTTCTGCCAGCCTGCTGTCATGGAAGTAATGAACAGGAACACTGTCGGGATAATTGTCACCCAGACATATTTCTGTTTTTTCATCTTGAACAGAATGACGGTACCGAGAATGAGCGCCATCGCAGCCAGAATCTGGTTACCGATACCAAACAGTGGCCATAAGCTGTTAATCCCGCCCAGTGGATCGACTACGCCCTGATAGACGAAGAATCCCCAGCCTGCCACTGCAACCGCAGTACCCAACAGGTTTCCGAAGAAGTTATGCGACTGTTTCACCGCAGGAATCACGATACCTACGGTATCCTGCACCATAAAGCGACAGGCACGGGTACCAGCATCTACAGCAGTCAGGATAAACAATGCTTCAAACAGAATCGCAAAGTGATACCAGAATGCCATCATTTCACGACTGTTGAAAATTTCGGTGATGATATGTGCCATACCAATTGCAAAGGTAGGCGCACCACCAGTACGTGACAAAATCGAGTTTTCACCAACTTCTTGTGCCAGTAAGGTCAAAGCTTCAGGCGTTACCACAAAACCAAGGGTTCGTACTGCTTCTGCTGCACTTTCGGCTGTAGTACCGAGTAATGCGGCTGGCGAGTTAATGGCAAAGTAAATTCCTGGATCCAGAATTGCAGCACAGATCAAGGCCATGATCGCCACAAAAGATTCCATCAACATACCGCCGTAACCGATCATGCGGATATCGCGTTCATTGTTGACCAGTTTTGGTGTCGTTCCTGAAGACACCAAAGCATGGAAACCGGAAATCGCACCACAGGCAATGGTAATAAACAGGAATGGGAACATAGAACCTGCAAATACAGGACCAGTACCATCAACGAATTTGGTAATTGCTGGCAGTTTCATTTCAGGCATGGCAAACAGGATACCCACAGCCAGACCTGCAATCACGCCAATTTTCAGGAAGGTCGACAGATAATCACGTGGAGCAAGCAATAGCCAGACTGGCAGTACCGATGCAATGAATCCATAAATGATCAATGCCCAAGTCAGCTCAGTGCCAGAAAGCGTAAAGAATGGGCCCCAATATGGATGTTGTGCGATGTTTTCGCCGTAGATAATGCCCAGCATCATCAGGACAAAACCAATAATCGAGACTTCAGCAATTTTACCTGGTCGGATAAAACGCATGTAGATGCCCATAAAGATCGCAATCGGAATGGTCGCTGCGATACTGAATACACCCCAAGGACTGTTGGTCAGTGCTTTTACCACCACCAGTGCCAGTACTGCCAGAATGATAATCATCACGCCTAAGGCACCGAGCATGACCACAATCCCGGCAAAAGTACCCAGTTCCTGCTTGGCCATTTCACCGAGTGATCGACCGTCACGACGGGTGGAAATAAACAGCACCAGAAAATCCTGGACTGCACCGGCAAGTACCACACCGACCAGTAGCCAGATCGTGCCCGGCAGATAACCCATCTGCGCTGCCAGGATTGGACCTACTAGCGGACCTGCACCGGCAATCGCTGCAAAGTGATGGCCAAACAGCACGCTTTTATTGGTCGGCACATAGTCCAGACCATCAGCCAGACGATGCGCAGGCGTTAAACGGCGTTCATCCAGCTCAAATACTTTATTGGCAATAAATAAACTGTAAAAACGGTAAGCAATGCTATAGACGCAGGCGGCGGCAAGTACCAGCCAGACTGCATTGACATGCTCACCCCGACTCAGTGCCAGCACTCCAAAGGAGACTGCACCCACAATGGCTACCAAAAGCCAAATCATTTTCGAAGTCAGCGTGGACTTCTTCTGTAAAGTTTCCATTCAATCCCTCATATTGTGATGCATACAAATCAGCGTGATTGTTGTTGTTCGAGGTACTGCTGTTTTCCCTTGCGACTTTACGCCTGTTCTTTTGCTTTTCCTCTAAGACTTTGGCATAAAAAAAGGGATGATCTAAATCATCCCTCTCGATAATAGTCTATTTTCAAACCATTATGCACGTTCTAAATAGTCACCAGTACGGGTATCTACACGAACGCTTTCTTCTTGCTGTACGAATAATGGAACACGTACTACAGCACCTGTTTCAAGTTTCGCCGGCTTACCACCACCGCCAGAAGTATCACCACGAACACCTGGATCAGTTTCAACGATTTTTAATACCACGAAGTTTGGTGGGCTCACACTAAGAGGCACGCCATTCCACAACATGATGGTACATTTTTCGTTAGAATCGTCTTTTAACCATTTTGCAGCATCGCTCATTGCTGTTTTATCAGCTGCGATCTGTTCAAAGGTAACAGGATCCATGAAGTTCCACATTTCGCCATCGTTGTACAAGTATTCCATTTCTACTTCAACGATATCAGCAGCTTCTAGTGAGTCACCAGACTTAAATGTTTTTTCTAACACTTTGCCTGATTTAAGGTTACGTAATTTTACGCGGTTAAAAGCTTGGCCTTTACCTGGTTTTACGTATTCATTTTCCATGATTGAACATGGGTTGCCATCAAGCATAACCTTAAGGCCTGACTTGAAATCATTCGTAGAATAATAGGCCATGACTGGCGCACTCCAAACTTACTAACTTTAATCTATAGATGCTATGGGCTGTTGCGATGTCATTTAGCAAGTCTGACACGAACATGATTTGCCACATGCACATTCATTTAATGTTGCGTATTCTAAATGAGCAATACGTCTTGCCGCAATGAAAAAATCCGCTTTTACCTGCTCAGGCTGTCTAAGTTACAATCAGATATGAAAATCCTTTGTTTATTCATGTCTTGCTCAACGTTAGACTGTCATCAGCTTATCATGAAGATCAGCATATCTGAATCGCACCCTATATTAGAGCACAGCGAGTCATTCTGCTTTCTTACAAACTGTTAAACTGTTTCCATCAGGATGTGTCCTCCCACTTAATATTGTTAATCTTCCAGCATGACGAACTATCTATATCAAGAACAAAACTGGCAATCACAACTCAGCGACCTGATCACTGATCCACGCGAACTACTTGAAGTACTGCAGCTTGCACCGGAGCAACTGCTCTCAGGCGCTATCTTGGCTTCCAAGCAGTTTAAATTACGCGTACCACGTGCTTTTGTGGGCAAAATGCAGACCGGAAACCCTTTAGACCCCCTGCTTTTACAAGTGCTGCCCCATCATCTGGAACTGGAAGAGCATCCGGGATTTGTCACTGATCCCTTGGGCGAAGAACAGGCCAATCAGCAACCTGGCGTACTGCACAAATATAAATCCCGTTTCTTGCTGACACTGACTGGTGCCTGTGCTGTCCATTGCCGTTATTGTTTCCGTCGGCATTTTCCCTATCAGGAAAATCTGCCTAAAAATGAAGACTGGATAAATATCAAGCAATATCTGGAAAGCCAACCCGATATTAATGAAGTGATTTTGAGTGGTGGTGATCCACTGACCTTATCGAACCAAAAATTAAAAACCTGGATTGAACGACTGGAATCAGTACCACATCTCAAATTCTTAAGAATACATTCACGAGTTCCTATTGTGATCCCCAACCGAGTCGACGAAGAGTTACTTAGCATGTTAAAAAACAGTAGGCTACGTATTATTCTGGTGGTACACTCAAACCATGCATCGGAGTTGGACGACTTCACTTGCACGCGTTTAAACCAGCTGGTTCAACACCAGATTACTGTATTGAATCAGGCGGTTTTATTAAATGGGGTTAATAATTCTGCTCAGGTTTTAGTAGATTTAAGCTATCGCTTGTTCGATGCCGGGGTCATGCCTTATTATTTACATGTACTTGATAAAGTAAAAGGTGCCCATCATTTTGATTTGGCATCTGACCATATTAATGAGATTTATACAGAAGTTTTAGCGAGCCTACCGGGGTATCTGGTTCCTAAACTGGTTCGAGAAATAGCGGGCGAGAAGAATAAGACACCGCTTTTTGGGGTTTCAACATTTTTGAGTTAAATAATAAAGATGAGCACGCATACTTCAGACATTTTTCAGACACCGACTGAACTAAAACGAGAGCAGTTGAGCTTTTGCCCAACCACTGCCAAAGCTTTACAGGAATGGGTTGCAGGAATTTCAATTCTACAACTGGGGAATTCATCCAAATCCCTGTTTAATGCCCTATTGGAAGTTTCTGAGCTAAAATGTACAGAAACCCAGCGCTTTGACCTGATTCAGATTTTACATCCAACTCTTGAAAATGTTCTGACCAGCCTGGAAAAGCATTTCGTCAATCAGGGACTGATAACATCGGATCGTAATGACCAGATTATTGAGCTGGCCATGCTGCTGCGCAGTCATTTTGCCAAAATTTATATCGATATCGTTAAGCGCTGCAATCATCAGCTGACGCATCAGAAGTTTTCGCTGTTCTCTCTGGGTAAAAAGAAAAGCATTCAAACTGCCCGGATGGTCTCGATTTATTATGCACTGCAGCAACTTACACTTCTGTTATATCAACAGCATATGCTTTATAGCACGCCAGGACTGGGACAATGGCTGGCCGCTCACCAACTGCTTGAATGTGCCATAGATAATAATTTCTATCAAACCAATATCAATCAGGTATTGGGCACCCAGCATGAGATCCAGAATATTGCACATGCCTATTCACAACTGATTTTACTGGATATTTTCAATACTCATCAAATCCGGCCTGCAGAAATCCAGGGGCTGTATTTGTGTAGTTTTGACTGGGCCAAACTGGTACAGATCCTGCCAAAGGAAACCACATTATCCCGTTATGTGGTTGATGCCAGCAAAGATCATCCGCCGATCTTTAATTCCCATCAGGAAGCCCAGTTTCAGCCAAGCTTCTATATTTCCACCCAGAATCTGATGGATCATTTAACCGGCACCCAAAGCAAAAATGCCCAGTATCTGTCACGTAATGAAAAACTGTTTCTGACCCCTGCTCTGCATTTTCATATCTATAACCTGCTTTCCAATAATGTCGAACGTCGTCATGAACGTTATGAGTATTCAGCGCAGATCAATATCTGCTTTGGCTTAACGGTAGCGCATTTTTACCTGTCTAAAGGCAAAAATTTTAACGAAACACTCGAACTTGGTGCCAATTACAATTTCCAGAGCGAAAGTAGTTTTGTCAGCTCGTTGGAAAATGCCATTCCAAGTGGTTTTAGCAGCATTAAGGCGCTCGATCGTGAAACCAAACAGATCCATAGTGCTGAAGTTCTGGATATTAGTGTCAATGGTTACCGGATTAAATGGACCGACGTTACCCCTGCCAACCTGAAAACCGGTGAATTCATCCTGGTTCAGGAAAAAACCCAGAGCCAGTGGCGTGGCGGTGTGATTCGCTGGATCAAGCAGTCAACGGATAAAAGCCTGGAAATTGGCCTGGAAATTCTGGCACAAGAGCTCTTCCCTTGTGCTGCCTATACCCGTACCGAACGCCATCATGTCAATTATCAACCGGCACTCCTGGTGAAAATGACGCAACTAGATGAGGTTTCGACCAGTCTTATTGTTTCTGGCTCACAGATGTTTAGGGAAAAACAAACCATTCATTTACGTCTCGGTCAGGAAGAAATCAAAATCTATCTGACCAAAGCACAACTGATTACACAAAGTTTCATCCGTTTCGATTATGAATTACTCAATGATCAGGAAGAAGAAATGATCGAAAACTTTATCGATCAGCATATGAATGAAAGCAGAAATCATGATTTATGGGAAGCATTGAAGTGAGAAATCCATTATTGTCTAAAAAGTTAAAACGTACTGAAACACGTTTACTCATTATTGATGATAATCAAATTAGATATAACCAAATCTGTGATCTTCTGACGAATAATGATTATCAGGTCAATGCTGTTCTGCTAGATGACCTGAAATCTTTTGAAAAGCAGTTAAATTTCAACTGGGATCTGATTATTTTTGGCCGTGCATATGACCTTAAATATGAACAGGCCTTAAGTCTGGTGCGTCTTTCGCAGCAACCCAATCTGCCGATGATTTTGCTTAAACCAGATGATTACCGCGCTGAACAATATGCACAATATATCCATAAAGGGATCTATGACATTCTCAATTTCGATTACCTGGAACGCTTTTATGTGGGACTGGTTCGAGCATTGTCATTCAGCCGTTTATCGCAGACCCAGCAATATTTAATGAATGAACTGGAAACGGCACAGATTCAGGCACAATCTTTAGTAGATGACAGCAACCGGGCTGTCGCAACCATTCAGGAAGGGATTCATATTCAAGCCAATGCAGACTACCTGAAACTGTTTGGCCTGCAAAATGAAGATGAAATTATTGGGTTACCACTTCTGGATCTTCTTCAGCCTTCAGACTTAAATGATTTCAAAACACGTTTCAAAAAGATTTCTCAAGGTCAGTTTGATTTAGGTCGGGTCGAAATCCAATCCCTTAATCCGCAGGTATCAGCATCGGGTCCTTTAAAACTGGAATTCTTGCCCTCAACCTCTGAAGAAGATGCAGTGCAAATTAGCATTGATACCCAGTCGCAAGCCGTTACTACCGAGAAGACTGCAGGAAAACCAAGCACCTTCCAGTTACTTAAGCGCGAACTGAACAAGCAGTCTGCACCTGCTAATGCCTTGGTCACTTTCTCCTTCGGTGCTTATGACCCGGAACTTCTGCAATCTGACTGGACCACTTTTAGTGGGTACTTTAATACAGTCAAAGAGTTCCTCATGGAGCAGACCCGACTTCCACTATTTAAACTCGAATATGACGTCATTGTTGGTTTGTTCCAGGCAGATTCTAAAGCAATTCTTGAATCCAAACTGATCAGTTTAAATGCCTTAAGCAAGCCACAACTCATTACAGTAGGACAAAAGTCATTCCCTCTGAATTTACGCTTGGGCTATGTCATGCTTGAACAGGGATTGCAGGATGAAATACATTGCAATACATTGATTGCACAAGCATTCTCTACTCCATTACCTCAAGCAGAAGTGGCGTCTGAATTTAAACTCGACATTCCACCTTCATCGAGCACTCCAAGCTCTTTAGATATGCCGAGTATAGACTTCAGTGTTGCTGACAAACCAGTTGCCAGCCCAACAGTTGCGACGATCAGTCCAGCAGTCACCTCTCTTCCGAGCACCACACCTTCTATTTTAAAAACTTTAAGTGAATGTCTGGAACGTGGTGAAATTCATCTGAAATATCAACAGCTTTATGATAAAGAAGATACTGATCTGTACACGTATGAAGTGACCAGCGGCTTTATCTTTGAAAATAAATGGCAGGATATTTCCAATCTTGTAGAACTTCGTGAAGATGATGAGCTGTCCATTAAACTGGACCGCTGGATTCTGGTAGAATCCAGTAAGCAGCTACATAACTTTATTGTTCAGTATCCAGATGCCCGTTTAATCGTGAACTTAAACCGTGCTGTACTGTTTAAAGACCGTACTTTCCCTGAATTTATTTCCAAACTGATTACGATCATCCGCAGTAAGCAGCAGCATCCGCTCACCCTACAGTTTTCTGAAGAAGATATCTTGATGAACCAGCAGGATGCCCAGAAATACCTGAGAAATTTACGCGAGCATGGTGCACGAATTTCACTGCGTGACTTTGGTCATTCTATGTACAGCGAGACTTTATTGCGCGAGTTCGATATCAATGCCCTGTCCTTGCACACCGAATTGACCCAGATGCTCAACAGTGACACCGGTATTGAGCAATTGCAAGAAAAAATCACCGGCTATAATGATATTAAGCCAGTTAATATTGTGATTCGTGAACTAAATGACATGACCTTGTTTGCCAATGCCTGGAATGTGGATGCCCGCTTTATTGAGGGTAATTATTTCCAGAAAAAACTGGATCATTTAATAGATGTACAAGAGCATTAACTACTTCTCCACACCTGAAATTCAGAAAATGAGCTTATAGTTTTCTGAATTTCAGGCACAAAAAAACGGGCTTGAAGCCCGTTTTTTTCATTTTGGGTATTAACGTTTAACAGAACGTGACATACCAGCAAAACGTTGTTTGAACTTGTCGATACGACCGCCAGTGTCAACATTCTTTTGCTTACCAGTATAGAATGGGTGGCAAGCTGAACATACGTCTAGATAAAGAGTTTCTTTACCAAGAGCTGAACGAGTTTCGATTACGTTACCACATGAACAAGTAGCAACTAAAGTATCATATTTTGGGTGAATATCGGCGCGCATCGTCGATTACTCCATTAGGTTCAAGAAGGTTTAGCTGTCATCGCTATTGATCACTCTCAACTGAGGAAGCAGGAACAATGTTCATGCAGATCAACACCACAACAGACCATTCTTTTGGCCCACCGAGACGGATACCGTCAGAGCTAAGCACAACAAGTGGGCATTATTATACGTGAAACGAATGCAATATGCGAATTATTCTTCTGCTTCTGCTGCTAATTCTGATTCATCCTCTTTGGCCCACAGATTAGCAATAATTCCGCACACCATTAGCTGAATCTGATGGAAAATCATGATCGGCAAAACAATCATACCTAATGGCTGACCAATAAATAAAATTTGCGCCATCGGCACTCCACTGGCCAGGGTTTTTTTAGAACCACAAAAGAATGCCGTTTTCTGATCAGCGCGGCTAAAGCCCAGCCAGCGCGGAATATAAAGTGATAACAGCATTACAATGGTAAGCAATACCGAGCAGGCCAGTAATAGCAATAACAGGGTACCCAGGCTAACCTCATTCCAGAGTCCGGCCACTACAGCACTGCTGAAAGCCCCATAAACCACCAAAAGAATCGAGCCTTGATCGAAAATCTTGACGATTTGTGGCACCTTCATCATGTAAGGATAAATCCAGGGACGCAAGACCTGCCCAAGAACAAACGGCACCAGTAGCAGCAATGTAATCTGGATAATCGAGGTGGTCGGATCAAAATCATGTTCAGATTGGCCAAGAATAAAAAATGCTACCAGGACCGGAGTAATAAACATACCAATGAGATTGGAAAAAGAGGCACTACACACAGCCCCGGCGACGTTACCATGTGCCACTGAGGTAAAGGCAATCGAAGACTGCACCGTAGAGGGCAAGAAACACATAAACAGGAAGCCCCAATACAGCTCCTGCCCGAGCATCGGCAATAAAATTGGCTTGGCTAAAAGTCCTAAGATTGGAAACATGACGAAAGTCAGTGCAAACACTAAAGTATGTAATCTCCAGTGCATAATGCCTTCTACAACTGCCTCGCGAGATAATTTGGCACCATGCAAAAAAAACAGGATGGCAATGGCTCCTGTTGTTATCCAGCCAAAGACTTCAGCCGCTTGCCCCGAAACGGGCAATACACTGGCCAGCAAGACCATCACAAATAACAGTATCGTAAAACGATCCAATGCCAAGAATTTAAGCATATCCCTTTAATCCCTCAAATTTTAGATTTTATTGTTTGATATAAAAATGCCCGGCTATCTTAACAGATGCCGGGCTGATACTACGCATTCAGCTTGATGTAATATTTTCATCTATACATGAATATGTTTCATATATTTCACCACACCACGCTTAGTTGTTACGTGCATCCTGATCCTGCTGGATCAGCTCGATTTTATAACCGTCTGGATCTTCTACAAATGCAATCACAGTCACGCCACCTTTCATCGGGCCGGCTTCACGTACGACGTTACCGCCACGCGCTTTAATTTCTTCACATGCCTTGTAAGCATCATCAACTGCAATCGCAATATGACCATAGCCATTGCCCAGCTCATAGTGGTCTGTATCCCAGTTATGCGTCAGCTCCAGCACAGTATGATTTTCTTCATCGCCATAACCGACAAAAGCCAGGGTAAAACGACCTTCTTCGTAATCACGCTTACGAAGCAGAGTCATGCCAAGTACTTCAGTATAGAACTTGAGAGACTGTTCTAAATTGCCTACACGTAACATGGTATGCAGCATGCGCATATTAATCATCCTTTTGTACAGATTGTTGTTGGTGTTCACCGAGCAATTTTGCAACCCAGACTACCAGAATCAGAATGGGGATCCCGATTAGAGTAGTCATCAGGAAGAAGTTCGGATAACCGATATGGGTGACTATAGTACCCGAATATCCGCCTAAAATCTTAGGCGTCAGGGTCATGAGAGAGCTAAAAATCGCATATTGAACGGCGGTAAATGAGACACTGGTCAAGCTCGACAAGAATGCAATAAATGCAGCACCTGCAAGCCCGGCGGCCAGGTTATCGACAATAATGGCAAAATAAAGCCACTTGTCGCTATACGGTTTAATTACCTTACCACTGACCTCGACTGTATCTGAACTGTTGCTCTCTACCACTGCTAAAGGTTGGATATCAATATCCAGATTCGGGGTATGGGTCAACTGTTCATTGACCTGATAAACATGGGTTGTTTGTTGCAGTGCCTGACCATCTTGCATCAAGACTGCACTGATAATATGTGCGGGTGACTGGATCAGTTGCTGTGCTGGAATCGCGGCAGTAAATATGCCCTCACTTTCCAGTTTCGCATCAATATTCTGGTCGTTAATCTGCAACACGATCTTTTGATTTTCTGGCAGTGCTTTACCGACATACTGGCCACGCACCACAATGGTCTTGTCCTGTTCAGCAGCTGTAAGCGTATTATCACTCGTAATCGGCAGGATCTGTAACTGGGTGCTGCCCGGTTTTTCAGTTAAATACGGCATACTGACTTGTACCGGGGCCTGATCAGTAACATCTCCATCCAGATAAGCAGCCGATACTTGTAACTGCTTGCTTTGCGCCAGCACGGCACTCGGTAGCTCCAGCTTCCAGTAACCAACTTCATCTGTATCTGCCTGATAAACCTGATTAGCCACCCTAACTTCAACAGCGGCCAGTTGTTCACCTGACTTGACCAGCCCAATAAAAATGAGATTGGTCAAACAGGCCAGTAGAGCACCGACAAACATCAGTTTCATGATATTCATTTTCTGGGCCAACAACCCACCCAGAAATCCACCGATCAAAGAGAAAATAACGCCATAAACTTTGACCGCCTCAGCGATTTGCTCTTTACTGAAATTCAGGTCCTGATAAAAGACATTGGAAATCACCCCGGCAATAATATCGGAAACCCGATAAAAACCAATCAGCAATAACAGCACCAAAGCCAGCTTCAAACCATACCGTTTAAAGAAATCGGCAACCGGATCAACCCAGGTTTCATAGGCCATCTGCTTGTTGACTGCACCCATTTTTACCAGGCTGGTGCCAACGGCAAAGGCTACTGCACCCGAGCCAATAAAACGTAAAGCTTCAAAACAGAACAAGGCAAAGGTATCTTGAATGGCAAACTGTTCCGTGACGCTGGCCACCAGATTGCCCGAATAGACATAGCTCAGTACAAAACTGATGACCGCAACAAAAAACACTGCGACCAGACGAAAATAGTCACTGCGTACATAGTGCTTGCGTACCCGGTTAACCTGTGGTTCCCGGATGGACAGTGTGGTGACAATACCCACCATCATGACCGCAGCCATCGCCATATAGGTCCATTTCCAGGCATCATAAATATAGTTGCCTTTCGCCGTACCCAGATAGGCAGCCAAAAATAATGCCCCGGCACCTGCAACAATCATCCCGATCCGGTAACCGGCATTATAGGTGGCAGCCAGCACAGTCTGCATCTGGGTTTCTGCCAGCTCGATCCGGTAAGCATCAATCACAATATCCTGCGTTGCTGCGGAAAAGCCGAGCAGCACTGCCCCCAGTGCCATTTGCTGTAAATGGGTCGTTCCTAGCGCAGGATCAGAAAATGCCATAATCAGAATGGCACAGACAATCAGAATCTGGGCGATCAGCAACCAGGCACGACGGCGTCCCAGGGCCTTGGTCAAAAAGGGCACTGGCAGTTCATCAATGAGCGGAGCCCAGACAAATTTAAAAGAGTAGCCCAATGCCGCCCAGCTAAAGAAAGTTACAGCACTTTTGCTGATTCCGGCCTCACCTAACCATAAAGACAGACTGGAAAAAATCAGAAGAATCGGCACACCAGCCGAAAATCCCAAGAACAGCATAATCAAGGCACGTCGATCTAAAAATGCTGTAAATGCGGATTTCCAACCCGTCGTTTGTGTTGTCATTGCTTTATTATTTTCCGCAGAAAAACCAATTGCTGCTATTCAATCCTGTAATAGCGTATCTTTCAACAAGATTTATATATTTATCACATTTCCGGTTTTTATTTTCTGGGAAAAGCGACATGTTGGCTTGAATTTTTCAAGTAAATCTGTATACCTTAACTCTCATCAACGTAATATTTCGTTTTGGATTTTCAACAGTGACCCAGAGACTCGATCAAATTAATTCTTCTATCGCCAGCAACAATACGACAACACCAGAAAATATCCGCTCAGATTTACTCATCTCGGCATTTGAACAAAGTGAAATTCAAAACACCCTTGAGCATACCCGCTTAAAATCAATACAACTGACGCATATTCCTAATCTAGAAAAAATTCCTGCGTCTACCAAAAGGATCAAGCCCCTGAATAATTTTCTGGGCCAAGATCGTGCACGTGCTTCAGTCGAGGCCGGGATTGCCCTGCCTTATTCCGGTTATAACATTTTTGCCGTCGGTACAGCAGGTCTCGGTAAACGCACTATGGTGAAGCGTTTGCTACAGCAGCATGCCAAAACCATGGATACTCCTAACGACTGGGTCTACGTCAATAACTTTCAGAACCAGCGTCAGCCGCTTGCACTGGAACTGCCTCCTGGGCAGGCACCAAAATTTCAGGCGATGTTAAATCAAAGCTGGCAAACCATCCTGAAACAGCTTGAGCGCCGTTTTACTGCTGAAAGCTATCACAACCGCATTGAAATGATTCGCCAGGAAACCGGGGATGAACAACAACAGGCACTGATTGAACTCACCAAAGAAGGTGCAGAACTGGATCTGAAGCTGATCTCGCGACACGATGAGCACTGTTTTGTACCTGTGCATTTGATCGATGACAAATTGCAGGAAATGTCTCAGGAAGATCTAAACGCATTAAGCAACAAAGATCGTGCCGAACTCGCTTCCAACATGCGCTATATGGATAAAAAGCTGGAACGTCTAGGGCTACATCTAGGTGATCTGGAAGATGATGCACGCGATCGCGTACAGGTGCTAAATCGTGATATTGCCAAGCAGGTGGTTCTGCCACGAGTAGAACAGATTCTGGCAAAATTCAAACATGTGGAAGGTCTGGAAAACTACCTGAAATATTATGCTGAAGATATTATTAACAATGTCGAAATTGTGCTGGAACAGGAAGAAGACGATTTCACTCCGGCACTGTTCAGTCGCGTTCCGGCACGTTATCAGGCCAATGTGATTATCACACACAAGCCGAACAGTGGTGCGCCGGTGATCTTTGAAGATTTTCCAACCCATTACAACTTGCTGGGTCATGTAGAACAGCTGACCCAAAATGGCACGATCACGACTGATTTTACCCTGATTCGTCCAGGCAGTTTACATAAGGCCAATGGCGGCTTCCTGATGCTGGAAGCAGAACAACTGCTGGAACAACCTTATGCATGGCAAGGTTTGAAACGCGCGCTTAAATCCGGGCATTTAAAACTGTCTTCACTTGAACATATGATCACGCTGACCGGCAGTATTTCGATCGAACCTGCATCGATTCCTTTAAATATCAAGGTGATCTTGCTGGCAGAGCCTGAAATTTATTATGAAATTTTAGAGCTTGAACCTGAACTGGGCAGCATCTTTAAAATCCGCGCTGACTTTACCGATACATTACAACGTAATGACGACAACGAGCAGGCCTATATGCAACTGATTGCCGACTATGTGCAATCCGATAAATTACTGCCTTTTGACCGGTCTGCTCTGGCCGCATTGCTTACCGATTCCAGCCGTCAAGCTGAAGATCAAAGTTCATTGTCATTACATGCCCTGACACTGGGTGATCTGATCCGTGAAGCACATCATCATGCTTTCAAGGCAGGTGACAAGATGGTTTCAGAAAAACACATCAATACCGCACTGGATCACCGCAAATATCGTCTCGGCTATTTACGTGAACTATACTGGCAGGATCTGACCCGTGGTACCCAACTGATTGAAACCCGTGGCCATCGTCTGGGACAGATTAATGCCCTGTCGGTGATTCATTATGCTGATGTTGAATTTGGTCTGCCTTCACGTCTGACGGCTTCGGTTTATCAGGGTGGCGGTGATATTCTGGATATCGAACGCAGTGTAGAACTCGGTGGATCTCTGCATGCCAAAGGTGTGTTACTGATGGCGTCTTTCCTGAAAGCACATTTCGGTCGTGAACAGACCTTGCACTTCTCTGCCGCATTGGCCTTCGAGCAAAGTTATGGTCAGGTTGATGGTGACAGTGCCACAGTGGCAGAACTTTCAGCTCTACTTTCGGCCATCAGCCAGTTACCAATTGATCAGTCCTGGGCCATTACCGGGTCTATGAACCAACTAGGTCAAGTACAGCCAGTAGGTGGCGTGAATGCCAAAATTGAAGGTTTCTTCGATGCCTGCAAGCTACAAGGCCTGACCGGTAAACAAGGTGTAATTATTCCGCGACAAAATATGCAGCATCTGATGCTGCGTAAAGATGTCACCCTTGCCGTGGAAGAAGGTCAGTTCCATATTCATGCAATTGATACCATTGATCAGGCATTAGAAATCCTGATGGCTCGACCAGTGGGTACGCTGGATAAAAAAGGACGTTATAGCAAAAATTCAATCTATGCCGCAGTGATGGCACAGCTGGATTATTGGCAAGCGATTGAAGATGGTGCTGAACTGGTTGAAGTACCAAAGAAAAAGAAAAAAAAGAAGAAGAAAAAGCAAAAAGATAAAGCACCTGTACAAGAGGTCCAGGCCGATTCAGAGGTCCTCGCTGCTACCTTGGCCGCTGAATCAAAAGAACTTGAAAAGACTAAGGAACAGCCAGAAGACTGATTTTGTTCTGCTTGCATTTCTCACTCATAAAAAAAGCGCTTCTGATATGAAGCGCTTTTTTTATTTCTTGGACTTAATTTAAATCTAAATTAAGCTTCAGGTGCCGGGCTGTACTGTTCAACCAAAGGCTTTAACTCACCTTTCTGGAACATGTCGAGCATGATATCACTACCACCGATCAATTCACCATTGATCCAAAGCTGTGGAAACGTCGGCCAGTTGGCGATTTGCGGTAACATCGCACGAATGTCCGGGTTTTCCAGAATGTTTACATAAGCAAACGGACGACCAATCTGACTGAGTGCTTCTACTGCACGAGCAGAAAAACCACATTGTGGAAATTGCGGTGTGCCTTTCATGTAAAGAAGTACTGCATGTTTTGCAATTTGGTCACGAATTAACGCTTCGGTATCGCGTGCTTGTTCAGTCATTGATAAATCCTCAACTCATCTGTCTCGCATTATACCCAAATCCAAGCAAAACAGTATGTCTAAAGCAATATTTCCAATTTTATTTACAATTGCCCTTTAAATCTGAGCGAGTTTTTGCTTATATAAGTTTTTCTTTCCACCTAACAGTTAAGAGTTAGTCATGAATAATATTACCCTCGCACCGGTACAACCTGATCAACCGTCTCACTTGATGCCCGTTTTTGGCCGTCAACCGATCAGCTTTGTCCGAGGACGGGGTGCATATCTTTATACTGAAGATGGTACAGAGTATTTTGATGCCTTAACCGGAATTGCAGTATGTGGTTTAGGTCATGCGCATCCTGTGCTTGCCGAAGCGATTGCCGACCAGGCAGCGACCCTAATTCATACCAGTAACCTGTTTGAAGTGCCTTGGCAAACCGCCGCTGCACAAAAACTGGCTGAAGTAGCGGGGATGGAAGAAATATTTTTCTCGAACAGCGGTGCAGAATCCAATGAAGGTGCAATCAAGATTGCGCGTAAATTTGGTCATATGCAAGGTATCGCTTCTCCAAAAATTATTGTAGCGGATCGTTCTTTCCATGGCCGTACTCTAGCCACCCTGTCTGCCACAGGTAATAAAAAAGTTCAGGATGGCTTTGGTCCGCTAGTTGAAGGTTTTATTCGTGTACCTTTTGGTGATATCGAAGCGATTGAAGAAGCTGCAATCAACCATCCGGATATCGTAGCCATTTTGATTGAACCGATTCAGGGCGAAGGCGGTGTTAATACCGCACCTCAAGGTTTCAGCTATCTGGAAGAGATTCGTCACATCTGTAACCAGCACAACTGGCTAATGATGCTGGACGAAGTTCAAACCGGTAATGGTCGTACCGGTAAATACTTTGCTTATCAGCATACCAATATTGTTCCGGATGTACTTACCACTGCTAAAGGCTTAGGTAACGGTTTCCCGATTGGTGCAGTCATGACCCAAGGTCGTGGTGTTGGTGTACTAACTGCAGGAAATCACGGTTCAACTTATAGCGGTACAGCACTGGGTTCGCGTGTGGTCTATACCATTATCGACATCATGCAAAAAGAAAATATCGTGGCCAATGCTGCTGAAAAAGGTGCCTATATTGTTGAGCAATTGCGTAGCCAGCTTGCAGATCACCAAGTAACTGTACGCGGTTTTGGTCTGATGATCGGGATTGAATTGCCTAAAGACTGTGGAGACCTAGTTAATATTGCACGCGATGAATACAAGATGATTATCAATGTCACCGCAGGCAATGTCGTTCGCCTGTTGCCTACCCTGAACATTACCCAAGAACAGGCGGATCAGCTGATTGAACGTCTGGTCACAATGATTAAAGCTTATTTGGCTTAATACACCAGCCTGAAATTAAAAAAGCCGCTTTAAAGCGGCTTTTTTATTATTCTGCATTCTATGAGGCATTTTGTAACATACGTCCACCAGAAATCTGGCCAAAATATTGTTTCAAGGTTTCAAGGCAACGAAGAATTTTTGTAGGTTGTTGTTCACGTTTCGGCATGACTGCATAAAGGGTAATCTGAGGAAGTCTCCATTCAGGCAAAACTTCAACCAAGGTACCATTCAGCAAGTCTTTCTTAGCATCAAGATATAGAATTTTAGCAATACCATTCCCCTGCAAGCACATTGCTTTTGCGACCAGACCATTATTGGTACTGAAACGGGATTTCAATTCAAACTCTGCTTTTTCCGCGGTATTGACATGCTGAAAATGGAAATACTGGTGGTTTTTGATATGCGTTAAAGGCATCACGTCATGATTTTGCAGATCCTCAGGTCGTGAAATAATCGTACTCTGATTAATATAACTTGGTGCAGCCACCAGAATCTGCTCAATCTGCATCAATGGCACAACCTCAAGGTTATGCTCATCGATTTTTTGTTCGAATCTCAGGGCGATATCAATACGTCCTTCTAACAAATCAACCTCATGATTGTTTGTTTCCAGATGTACTGCCAGGCCACGATGTGCGGATATCCAGTGAGAAAGTGCAGGAATCACATGATTTGCACACAGTTCTGGTAAAGATACAATGCGCAGTTCACCCACAAGATCATCACGTAACTCATTGATCCGGACTTTACCACGTTCAGCAGCAGATAACATTTCTTGACAGCTATGAAAAAAAGCTTGTCCCGCTTCGGTCAGACTTAATTTTCTCGTCGAACGATTTAAAAGTATGACTTCCATATCTTGTTCTAATGAGCGAATCTGTTGACTAACGGCGCTGGTCGTAATTCCTAATTCACGGGCAGCACCGCTAAACGAGTTTTTCTCCACAACACAAGCAAAGACACCCATTGCTCGAAGCTGATCTAACATAAATTTCCCTCTAAACTTATGAGGCGCTCCATCATTTGATAAAAGCAACTTATTGTATTATACGGTGAAATTTTCAGTTTGCATTATTTTTTTAATTGTTTGGCAGCACTGTAGCTGGATTAATAGGTTTGCCGTCTAAGCGCACCTGAAACTCAAGCATGTTCCGGGTGGTCCCTGTCGATCCCATTTCTGCAATTTTTTGACCTGCAGTTACATTTTGACCGCTTTTCACATTCATTTTACTATTATGTGCATAAGCTGTGATATAGCCATTGACATGCTTGATCAAAACCAGATTACCATACTCTTTCAGGCCGTCTGCAGCATAAACCACCTGCCCGTCTGCTGCTGCAAATACCGGATCACCGACATTGCCAGCATAGCGAATGCCCTTGATATTAGACGCCAGATTATACGGTTGTAGAATCGCCCCATTAGACGGTTTTACCCAACGCAGGCCTGCTGCGGTAGATACAGGTGTTACCGGCGCAGCTGTACTGACACGTGGTGTCGTCTGTACTGTCGTTGCGGGCGCGACTGGTGCTGGTGCAGGCACTGCAATTGTTTGGCGCTGGATTGGCGCTGCCTGTGTCACTGCCTGTGTACTAGTACTACGGCGTGCAGTATTATTTTTCAGACGAATCGACTGTCCCACATAAATCCGGTAAGGTGCACTGATGTCATTCATCTCGGCAACACTGATATAGTTCAACCCATAACGTGCTGCAATACCACTCAATGTATCTCCTGAACGCACCGTATAGAAATCAGGAGCCGTTGCATAGCGTGTCGCATTATTCACCTGAGGTTTGGTGGCACAACCGGTAAATATTCCTGTAGAAATAACAACAGTCGATAAAACCAGGGTTTTAATCAGGGCGGCAGGTGAAGCTACGACACATTTCGGTAACACCAAGAACATTATCTTCCTCTCTAATGCTATACGGTTGCAAAATTTCGTTAAGATTAGCAAAGTTTTACGGCAATATACTTGTAATCGCGAGTTTTTCACAAAGTTATAACACTAAGGATGCATTTTCTGCTAATTGTGTTTGCAAATTCCGCAAACTCTCATAATTGGTGGCATCCATCTGGATGGGGGTAATACTGACATAGCCATTGGCTACTGCAGAGAAGTCTGAATCAATCTCGCTATATCCTGGTTTAGGTTCTGCGACTGCTTCTCCGGAGAGTCCAATCCAGTACACTTGGCGACCGCGCGGATCCACATGATTCATCACCGGTTTAGACTGACGGCGACGACTTTGATAAGTGACCTTTTCGCCCTGTAATTCAGCCACATCTGGAATATTAATATTAAAAATATGACGCTCAGGCAGAACAGGCAAACCGCGAGCAATAAAATCATGTACCCATTCGGCGGCCAGCTGATAATCCTGCGTATATTGATAGCTGCGTACATTCGGCCCACTCAATGATACGGCAATCGCAGGGTTTTTACTTAAACGGCCTTCAAAAGCTGCACCGACCGTACCAGAGTACAATACATCATCGCCCAGATTCGCACCGCTATTAATTCCACTGACCACCAGGTCAAACTCAAAATCAAACAGGCCGTTCATTGCCAAGTAGACACAATCTGCCGGTGTGCCATTGACAGCCCAGACATCTGGGGAAATCTGGATGGGGCGTAGAGGGCGATCCAGAGTTAAAGCACTGGAAAATCCGCTGCGTTCACTTTCGGGTGCCACAATCACTACCCGCCCCAGAGGTTTTAAAGCTTTTGCCAAAGCCTGAATACCGGGTGCCAATACACCGTCATCATTTGAAACTAAAATATTCACTGAAAAAATCTCGTTACTTTAAAAAATGACTAGTTAGGACATTTCATTGTATTAGTACAGGAATTATATATATTTATGGCTCGACATCCATCTTTATAATATGTGGCTCAAGATGATTAAAAAATTCCCTTTATTTGGTGCTTTAACTTTAAGCCTGACAGTATTCATTTCCCCTTCCGTCCTAGCGACCGATCTGACTGTTGAAGAAAACGATACCATCGTCAAAGAAGATATTGCCGCAGCACAGGTCATGACCGAAGTTTGCCCGGCCGTGATTGGTCAAAATGCAAAATTGGACAGTACAATTCAACAATTGATCCAGTCTTATCTTGCAGAATATTCAGATAAAGGCATGAGCTATACCAAGTTGCAGGCTGACAGCGAATATAAATCCTTGCTTGAAGAAGCGCGTCAGGGTGCCAAACAAACTGCAAAGGACGAGCAAAAAACAGTATGTGAAGAGGTCCTAGACTACCAAGGCTAAGTAATTTACTTTTGAGAAATAAGATGATGTGCACATCATCTTATTTCGCTTACAGATTTCTTCACATTTCTACAGCTTCGCTACATTTCCCCACTTTTCAATTGCAAAAATAAGTTTAAGCTAGGCAAATTATTGTTCTAAATCTTTTTTTTGAGTTTTTTAATGAAAAGTCCATTATTTCAGGCTTTGGCCTTCTGTACAGTTTCCGCAGCAACTTTTTTCGGAACTTCCGCCTTCGCAGCCGATGAAAATATTAATGTTACTCCAACCCAGAAAGTGACCAAAGAGGAACTGGCTGCAATTTATGTTCTTTCAGAAATCTGCCCAAGCGTGGTTAAAGACAAGTCACAATTCAATCAAGGCTATAATAAGCTGGTGACAGAATATATGCCGGGTCAAAGCAATCCGGTGGAACGCTTAAATCAGATGGCAAAACAGAAAGATTTCCGCAATATTCTGGCTGAAGCACAAGCAGATGCCAAAAAAGCTGGGAAGCAAAAAAATCAGGTGATTTGTGACGAATTAACCACATATTAAAATTAAGCGATATTTGTGCCGATTACTTACAATACTTTTGAAATTAGACTGGGTTTCCCATAGAAGTCAGCCTAGCTTTGTCCTAAAATGCTAGGCTCTTCGTGCTTACATCAAGATATTGGAACCCACTAGAAATGACCCCAAAAACTGCCCTTGCTGCATTATTATTAATTCCTAGTTTCAGCTTTGCAGCAACTGTCTTATCTGCACCACCAGAATTGAATAATAAATCTTATGTGCTGATGGACTTCGAAACAGGGCAAATTCTCGCATCTAAAAATGAAAATGAAAAATTAGCCCCTGCTTCCATGACCAAGATGATGACCAGCTACATCATCGAGCAGAAACTATTGAGTGGTGAGCTGACTGAAGACGAACAGGTCCGTATGAATGAATCTGCATGGTGCCGCGGTAGCAGTGCGGAATCATGTATGTATGTACCTTTAAACGGTACGGCAACTGCGCTGGAAATGCTGCGCGGAATTATTATCCAGTCTGGTAATGATGCCTCTAAAGCAATGGCCGAACATATTGCAGGGAACGAGGGTACCTTTGCACATATGATGAATCAGGAAGCCAAACGTATTGGCATGACCAATACCAGCTTTATCAATTCAACCGGTATGCCTGCTGAAGGACATTATTCGACTGCCAAAGATATGGCTACATTGGCACAGCACATCATCAAAGACAGTTCAAAGTATTATCCGATTTATGCGGAAAAAGAATTTACTTTTAATGGGATTAAGCAAGGTAATCGTAATGCACTGCTATATACTGACCCAAGTGTAGATGGTTTAAAAACCGGTCATACCAATGAAGCTGGTTATTGTTTGACAACTTCTTCAAAACGTGGCCCTACCCGATTAATTTCAGTAATTTTTGGTGCACCAACCATGCAGGAACGTGCGACTCAGACACGTGAGCTGCTTGCCTGGGGTTATGCCAACTTCGAAACCAAAAATGTTCAGCCTGCCAAACAGGTACTCGCCAAAGCCAAAGTCTGGTTCGGCAAAGAAGATGAAGTCCAGATTGGCCTGGCTGAGAACTTTAATGTGACCATGCCAAAAGGTCAGGCCAACGCAATAAAAACCCAACTGGTGGTACAGCCTAAACTGACTGCACCTTTACAGCCAGGTCAGATAGTAGGTAAATATGTAGCCACTCTAGATGGCAAAGTAATTGCTGAAAAACCACTGGTTGCACTACAGGCAGTTGAAGAAGCAGGCTTCTTTGCACGTATGCTGGATCATATCAAGCAATTCTTTAGCAACCTGTTCTAAGTATTAATTTATAAATACTGTTTCAGACTAAAGCCAAAGCATACATTCCTGGAATGTATGCTTTTTTATTTTATAATGATCATAAATTTTCAGGGTAGTACTGACATGAGCCAAAATATTCGTTCTTATCTGAATACCACTCCGCAAGTGGCAGATTCCTGTTATATTGATCCCATGGCCGTAGTCGTGGGTGATGTAATTTTGGCTGAAAACGTCTCAGTCTGGCCTTTTGCCGTGATTCGTGGAGATGTTAACCATATCCATATTGGCAGAAATTCTAATATACAGGATCATGCCATGCTGCATGTTAGCCATAAGAAAGCCGACCAACCGGAAGGTTCACCCCTGGTTATTGGGGAAAATGTGACAATTGGTCATCACGTAACGCTGCATGGCTGTACCATTGGCAACCGTGTTCTGATCGGGATTAATAGTATTATTCTGGATAATGTGGTAATTCCGGATGATGTCATGATTGGTGCAGGAACTTTAGTACCACCGAATAAAGTTTTGGAAAGCGGCTGGCTCTATGTGGGGAGTCCTGCAAAAAAATTAAGACCTTTAACTGAAAAAGAAATAGCATTCTTGCCCTATTCAGCACAAAATTATGTAAAAGTTTCCCGAAACTATCTTGGATAAATAAAAATATTTATATCTCAATATATTATTTTAATCCTATTAGTTTAATGCTTGTTTAAAAACAAGCATGACTGGAGAATTAAAATATTTATTGCGGTCTATTGTTTCAAAATTAAACCAGCGACAGATGAAGCTTTCGTGCAAGCATGGAAAACACGTACAGAAGGGATTCATCTGGTTCTAGGTTCTTTAGGCTATCGCCTCCACAAAAACAAAAAGACCGGTGATTATATGGGTTATGCTCAATGGCCAAGCAAAACACAGTGGGAAAATGCCGGCTTTAACTATCTCAATTCACAAGAATATTTAAGTATAAGAAATCAGGGGAAGTAATGCGTGAAACCGTTATTTCAAGTATATTAGAATTAATCTCGGCATCATCCAAAATCAAATTCTTAAAATTTACTTGAAATATACCATTTCTCAAAATTGTAATATTAATTTTCAAACAATTTAATAAATTAATATTAATATTATATCTATTAAATACTTACTATGATTAAATTAATTTTATATAAAATTAGATACACATTATTAATATACATCCTATCAAGTATCAGTTAATTTCACCAAATAAGATTATAATTAAATATTATAATCTCAGATAATTTCATAACCGTCATAAGAGATTAATTAAAATGAAAAAATTATCTATTATCATTTTATCTTGCGTAGCATTATCTCCATTTTTTGTAAATTCTGCTTCCGCAAAAAAACCGGTAAACCAATGGACATGTGAGGACTTTCTTGTATTGGATGCTAAGTACCAACCAACTGCTGTTGGCGTAACTATAGCTTTAAATATGAATAATAAAGGTGTAGAAAATCAGATTATTGATACACAAGGTATTGAAAAGGTTACACCTATTATGGTTCAAGAGTGTAAGAAAGATAAAAAACAAAGCTTTAGACAACGTTTGGCTAAAGAATGGGCTAAAATAAAATAAGCCCTTCATCTGTCTTTTTATATAAAAAACAGTAATTAAAACTAATTACTGTTTTTTAGCTCTTTACGATTGATCATTATATTTTTTTCACCAATCATTTTAGGTTAATTAAATCCAGTGATTTAAACCATGAAGCATATTCTTAACCCTTTATTAAATACAATCCCTCCTAGATCTTTTATAGTTTTATAAAATATAAATTTAAATTAATAAAAATTTTATTTACAGCCCCTCATTTTATTACTTTAAAGATAATTAATTCATTAAATCTAATCCATTCATTTACATAAATTATTAAATATAAGACACTTCATTTCAGGGGCCTAAATCTTACAAAAATAAATATTTAACTGTTTAAACTTATTGTGAAATTGTCTATATTTTCACCTAGATCATCCTAAAGATTTAGAATATTTTAAATTATATAAGTAAGAGTGGAGAATACTTCCATGTTGAAAATAAAAAATCTGATTTCAAAAACCATAGTCAGCTGCATATGCTTGGGTTCCGCATATGTGTTCGCTTCTCCCGCTCCAGCCAATCAGGATAAAACCCTGTTTTCTGATATTGCAGCAAAAACACCAGGTACACTGCTGTCTATAAAAGAGCAAACTCCCGATCTCTTTACCAATGCTTCACAACGGTTTTTAATTAATTATCGCAGTCGTGGAGTAAATGCCGAGCCTATCGTCACTTCTGGATTCATTTTATTGCCTAAAGGCAAGGCACCCAAAGGAGGCTGGCCTGTACTAGCCTGGGCTCATGGTACAACTGGGGTGGCCGATACCTGTGCACCCTCTGAGGATTATGTGGGCGGGCCAGTACATGTCTACCAGCAAATTGCAGCAACGGCCCTAAATGCCTGGCTTGCGCGTGGTTATGCAGTAGTCGCACCCGACTATCAAGGTTTAGGTACGCCCACCTTACATCCCTATATGAATGCCCAGAGCCAGTTGCATACTGTAGTGGATGCTGTAAGAGCGGCCCATTTTTTAAAGCCCTATCAGTTTAGTAAAGACTGGTATGTCATGGGACATAGCCAAGGTGGTGCTGCCACTATTATGGTAGCCGCACATGGGCAAAAATATGCACCAGAATTCAAGCTTCGGGGAGCAATTGCTCTTGCGCCAGGAGGGTATCAATATCAGGGAATTGCTGAATATGTAAAAACTCATCCACAGATTTCATCGAGTGTTGCTTCGTTTTTTCCTATTGTTCTTTTAGGTGCTGAAGCAGCAGATCCAACGCTTAACCCTACGAATCTCGTTAGCCCCGAGATGAATAAAATTCTTACTTTTGCACGTAGTCGTTGTTTGTCAGAATTGCAAGATGACTTAAAGCAAGCGCCCAAAACAGTTTTCAAGCCCGATGCCAATCTGACACCTTTGATTACCTATCTAAAAAAACAGTCAATTGAAAATATGATCCCTACCGTACCTGTGATGCTGGTACAAGGTGATAAAGATCAACTGGTCGATCCTCGTGGAACTTATGCTTACTTTCAGCAAATTTGTAAAATGAAAAAACCTATCGAATTCCATGAAGTTAAAGGTGGAGATCATCGTGATTCCCTAAGACAGAGTCCCACCCTGATTGGCAACTTTATTAATTCTGTGGACCAAGGGAAATTTCAAAGTAACTGTAATCTAAAATAATATAAAGTATTGAGCCGTCTAGTCAGAGCTCAATGCATAGATGCGATTGAAAATATATTAAAGCTCCTTTTTCAAAGGGGCTTTTTTACAAACACATTTTCGCATATTTCAGCCAGGTGTCAGCCTATAACCTTATTTAATAGCGAGAATTTTAATGTTTTTCCTTTATTTATACCGCTCGATTCCTTTTTAAAATCTCGATTATTTACAGAATCAAAGAAATCCTGCCCTTCACATAGCCACACACCCCAAAATTTTATACAATAGTGCATCCTTTTCCATGGTGCTGCCTTATGACCGCTTGGACTGCTCACGTCACTGTCGCAACTGTTGTTGAAAAAGACGGAAAGTTCCTGTTTGTAGAAGAACATGCTGAAGGTGTGATGCACACAGTTTTTAATCAGCCAGCAGGTCATGTCGAATGTGGTGAAAGCATTATTGAAGCTGCCATTCGTGAAACTATGGAAGAAACAGGTCATACCGTGGAAGTAAAACACTTGTTGGGTATATATACCTATACTCCACCGATGTTCCCTGACCGCACCTATTACCGTTTCTGTTTCTTGGCCAATTCCATCGCCTATGATCCGAATGCCACTTTAGATACAGGCATTGTCGGTCCAGTGTGGATGACGCTTGATGAACTGATTGAGTCTGCTCGCGCACGTAGCCCACTGGTAATTAAAGCCGTGCAAGATGCACTTTCAGGTCAAAAATATCCTTTATCGCTCATTTACGAGCACCAAAATTCTCCCTTAATTTCAAATTTGGATGCCTAATCCTATGCAACAACGTGTCATCGTCGGTATGTCTGGTGGTGTAGATTCATCTGTGTCTGCAGCACTCCTACTTCAACAGGGTTATCAGGTTGAAGGTCTTTTCATGAAAAACTGGGAAGAAGATGACGGCACAGAATACTGTACGGCAATGGAAGATCTTGCCGATGCACAAGCCGTTTGCGACAAGATCGGGATTAAACTGCATACTGCCAATTTCGCGATGGAATACTGGGATCGCGTCTTCGAGCATTTCCTGGCAGAATATGCAGCCGGACGTACGCCTAACCCAGACATTTTATGTAATAAAGAAATTAAATTTCGTGCCTTTCTCGATCATGCAGTGAACCTGGGTGCAGACTTTATTGCGACAGGTCACTATTGTCGTCGTGGTGAAACCATGACCAACTCACGTGGTGAAGAATATGCACCGCTACTGCGTGGTGTGGACAATAACAAAGACCAGACTTACTTCCTGCATGCTGTCCATGGTCGTGAAATTAATAAGACTCTGTTCCCTGTTGGCGAAATTGAAAAGCCACAAGTCCGTAAAATTGCAGAAGAATTAGATCTGGTTACGGCCAAGAAAAAAGACTCGACTGGGATCTGTTTTATTGGTGAACGTCGTTTTAATGACTTCTTGAAGCAATATTTACCCGCTCAACCCGGAAAAATCGTACTGGAAGACGGTAAAGAGGTTGGTGATCATCACGGCTTAATGTACTATACGCTCGGTCAACGCGGTGGCATTGGTATTGGCGGTATGAAAGGAGCTGCTGAAGGCGCCTGGTTCGTATTGCATAAAGATATCGAAGGCAATCGTCTGGTGGTCGGCCAAGGCCATGAACATCCTCTCATGCAAAGTACTACACTTTGGAGTGAGGCAATTGACTGGGTGGCAGGTGAGCAGGATATTCCTGAAACAGGTTTCCGTTGCACAGCCAAAACCCGTTACCGTCAGACTGATCAGGCATGTACTGTGTATCAAGATTCAGAAGCGCCGAATGGTGTTCGTGTTGAGTTTGATGAACCTCAACGTGCGGTGACCCCAGGTCAAAGCGTAGTGTTCTATTCAGGTGAAGTTTGTTTAGGGGGTGGTGTGATTCATCATACCAATGCGCCTAAACCTGATTTTATAAAAGGATGAATTCGGCATGACGGAGTTACCATTTCAACCAGCCACAACGTTGAATACTCGTCAAAATCGTGCTTTGGCATTAGCGGGTGTGTTTCAGGCCACCCAGCTAACCCATATGACAGCGGTGACAGGTCAGCAAAGCATTGGTGAAAGTGGTAACTTCTATTTTGAACAGTTAATTAAAGCCAGTCTTAATATCCGCCCCGGCAGCAATCAGAACGCCCAGACATTAGACTTTTTTAACCAGTTGGCCGATGTTTCCTTAGGTTTAAAAACATTAGAAAGCAGCCTGATTCAGCCCTTCAACACTTCCCCCAAATCCAGAATTCCAAAACTTTCCAGTACAAAACTTCCAATGACCTATGCAATGGCACTTCTTCAGTTAGAAAAGAAGGTCTATAGCAATCCCAAATTTGTTGAAATTATTGAACAGTCCCAACAGAAAATTCTCAGACAGCTTTCTTTCTTTGATAATAATTATCTGCACCCCAGCATCATTGCCAATCTAGCTCAAACCTATGTCGATACTGCCGGACAGATTAATCCGCGCATTATGGTACGTGGCAATGCCGAAGCCTTTAAAGATGCCGGACACACCAATCGCATTCGTGCGTCTTTATTTACCGGTTTGCAAATGGCACACCTGTGGCGTCAGCTCGGTGGCAGCTCTTGGGGCATGGTATTTGGCAAACGCAAGTTGCTACAAGATATTCAGAATCTAGCGCGTTTACAGTTTCAGGTGGTTTAACTGATGCTGCACGTGTTTCGTTTTACGTTTAATTCCAAAATCTAAGGAATCGATATGAACGCTTTAACTGCACTTTCTCCATTAGATGGACGTTACGCGAGCAAATGTGATGCTCTACGTCCCTTTCTTTCTGAGTTTGGTTTAATCCATGCTCGTGTGACTGTTGAAGTGCGTTGGTTACAAGCGCTTGCAAACCACCCGGAAATTACTGAAGTTCCGGCGTTTTCAGGCGAAACTAATGCAGCGCTTGATGCGATTGTGAGCGATTTTTCTGAAGATGATGCCAATCGCATCAAAGAGATCGAACGCACCACCAATCACGACGTTAAAGCGGTTGAATATTTCCTGAAAGAAAAAATCGCTGGTATTGAAGAACTTAAAAATGCCGGTGAATTCATTCACTTTGCATGTACGTCTGAAGATATTAACAACCTGTCACATGCCTTGATGCTGAAAAGTGGTCGTGATGTACTGGTTGCATCTATGCAGCAAATCATTGATTCAATCGTTGCGCTTTCTGAAAAACATGCAGACCAGCCAATGTTGTCTCGTACTCACGGTCAAACTGCAAGCCCGACGACTTTGGGTAAAGAAATGGCGAACGTGGCTTACCGTCTTGCACGCCAAATCAAACAGTTCAAAAATGTTGAGCTACTGGGCAAAATCAATGGTGCAGTCGGTAACTACAATGCGCACTACTCTGCTTACCCAGACATCAACTGGCCTGCGCATTCACAAGCATTTGTAGAGTCTTTGGGTCTAGATTTCAACCCATACACCACTCAGATCGAGCCACATGACTACATGGCAGAACTGTTTGATGCGCTTCGTCGTTTCAACACAATCCTGATCGATTTTAACCGTGATGTTTGGGGTTATATTTCGCTTGGTTTCTTCAAGCAAAAGCTGAAAGATGGCGAAGTCGGTTCTTCAACCATGCCACATAAAGTGAACCCGATTGACTTCGAAAACTCTGAAGGTAACTTAGGGCTTGCCAATGCTGTACTTGCCCACTTAGGTGAAAAACTTCCAATTTCTCGCTGGCAGCGTGACCTGACTGACTCTACTGTGCTTCGCAACATGGGTGTTGGTTTTGCGCAGAGCTTAATCGCGTTTGAAGCGTGCTTAAAAGGTATTGGCAAACTTGAGTTGAACGCTGCGCGGATCAATGAAGATCTGGACAATGCACAAGAAGTATTGGCTGAACCAATTCAAACTGTAATGCGTCGTTACAACGTTGAAAAACCGTACGAAAAACTAAAAGCACTTACTCGTGGTCAAGCCATGACTCGCGACATGATGGTTGATTTCGTAAATGGTAACGAGTTGGAAGCTGTTCCTGCTGCTGAGCGGGCGCGTTTAGCAGAAATGACTCCTGCTACTTACACAGGTAATGCTGCAGATCAGGCAAAACAAATTAAGGACTTGATCGCTAAAATTTAATTCAGACGATTAAGACTAAAAGCGAAGCTCCGGCTTCGCTTTTTTATTTATAATTATGATCAGTTTAAAATAATTGCATAAGACGCCGATGATAGATCATCAATTAAGTAGCAAGCATTTTGTCAGTTTAGCGATTCTGGCAATCGCAGTTATAGTGGCCAGCATTCAACCTTTAGAAATAGAGTCATATTTGCTCCATCAAGCGGGCACAGTTTTTATGGTGCTGATGCTACTCCTCTGCTTATATAAGATTGGAATAAATTTTCTCAGTTTTAATCTTTATATTCTTTTTCTGCTGATCCATGTGGTGGCAGCCCATTATCTGTATTCTTATGTGCCATATAACCAGTGGATTGAGCAAATTTTTGGTTTTAATCTGAATGAAACAATGCATTGGTCACGCAATATGTTTGACCGTTTTGTTCACCTGGCCTACGGATTATTACTTTATCCTGTTTTTTATCGTTTGTTTCAAGTCTGGATTCCACAGCAGAAACCACTCACGATTTTTCTTTTGGTTATTCAATTTGTGATGGCCGGCAGCCTGATTTATGAATGGCTTGAATGGTTCATTGCTATTCGTCTGTCTGCAGAGGATGCGGAAAACTATAATGGACAGCAAGGCGATATCTGGGATGCACATAAAGATATGTTACTTGCAACCATTGGTGCCATAATCACAGGTAGCATCATGTTAATACAGTCGGATAAACAGTCTTCCTGACACTATCTTCTAATTTTATTAAAAAAATCATTTATATAGAATTTTATTTTCCACAATTAAATTTGACTTAAAATTGATATTAATTTTTAGCATAAAAATATTTATAGGAGACTCCCTGATAATAAAATGCTCTATTAATGGAAAGTTAAAATAAAATTTTAACTTTATTAATTCAATTTAATTCTGAGCAAGATAAAAGTAAAACCAGGACATCATTTTCCTTATTTGACTATACATGATCATATATAACTAAACACACCTTAATATCAACAAAAATTAACCCATTTAATAGACCTGAGATTGTATGATCTTCGATATCGAATAATTAAAACTAGGTAATAAGAAATGGCTCACAATATTATTCTGATCACATGGAATGAACCCTCAAAAGCCTTTGAAGGTTTTAATAAATTAAAAAATTCACCTATCCAAAATATTAACGAAATTACCCTTCTCAAACGTCACGAAAATGGAAATTTCAAAATTGAAGAACAATTAGATCCTAGGCAGGATAGCGGCTTGGTAGGCGGAGGCCTGCTTGGTGCCTTAATTGGAATATTAGGCGGCCCACTCGGGATTGTTCTAGGCTTTACTGCGGGTGCATTACTCGGTGAGTCTTATGACATTAATCATGAGCAGGACGATATGGCTGTATTGACAAAAATCAGCCAAGCCTTACCTGAAGAAAGCACAGGCTTGCTCATTGATGCTTATGAAGAATCTGAAGATTTTATTGATGCTTTATTTGACAAAACCGGTGCGACCATTTATCGCTGGAGTTTTGATGATGTGCAATCAGAAATTGAAGCGAGCGTTGAAGCCTGGCATGAATCGCAGCGTATCGCCAATGTAACCCTAAAAGAACAAAAAAAGGCTGAACACAAAGCAAGACGTCAAGCAAAATGGGAAGCTCTTAAATCCCGCTTCCATCTGTCCAAATAACCCGGCGAACAGATAGTCCAATCTTGAATCAATATCCTGTGATTACATCTTCAATGCAGGACATTATTGTATAGATAAAAAAAGCTCACAGAATATGAGCTTTTTTTATTCACTAACTTTTATAACCAATGATTACAGTTTTGGATCACGCATTTGTACCAAGTTTGCATTGGCTTTGCTTAAGCTTTCCATGACTTTATTCATGACAGTCGGCACAAGTGAATCAGCAATTTGCGCTGCTTGCAGGCCCAATTTTTCACCCAAAGTTGGTTTCTTGCGAGTCTGCAGTAAATAAATATCATGCTGAGTTAACACATTAAGCAAGTATTCATCCGAGGTTTGCAGGGTATCAACAAGATTAAGATCCAGCGCATCCCGACCATACCAATGCTCCCCAGTTGCTACTTTTTCAATATTGAGCTGCGGGCGATACTTCTCAACAAAATGTTTGAATAAAGCATGGGTTTGCTGCAATTCTTCCTCAAACTTGGCTTTACCCTCTTCGGTATTTTCACCGAACATAGTCACAGTACGTTTGTACTCACCTGCGGTATAGAGTTCAAAGTCAATTTTGTTATCTTTCAACAGACGGTTAAAATTTGGTACCTGAGCAACCACTCCAATTGAACCCACAATTGCAAAAGGCGCCGAAATAATTTCATTAGCGATACATGCCATCATATAGCCACCACTAGCGGCTACTTTATCGACACAGATGGTCAGATGAAAACCTGCTTCACGTAAACGCACCAGTTGCGCTGCAGCAAGTCCATAACCATGCACCATACCGCCTGGACTTTCCAGACGCACCACAACACGGTCACGGCCTGCTTTGGCAGTGGCGAGAATCAAAGTGATTTCTTCACGCAAACCTTCTACTGCGGAAGCAGCCATATCACCTTTAAAATCGAGTACATAGATTTTCTGATTGGTTTTCTTACGCGCACGCGCCTCTTTTGACAGTTGTTGTGACAACTGTAAAAGTTCCAGTTTAGAGCCAGTAGTTTGCGCTATTTTTTTTCTTTGTTCATTGATACGCGCATTGAGATGACTAATACGGATTTCAGCGGACAGTTTTGGAGTATGAAATAACATAAAAAATCAGTTCTCTATTTAATTAGTTCGGGCTTCTTACTTTAGATTAGGTCAATTTATGTTTTTTTCAATACAATATTGTTGCTTAATTGATTAGTATTACAAAAAACCTATTTCCTACTGATAGTCGGTCTTGGCAATCATACCCACTAACAGGGCATAATTCGCATATAAAGCTTTGTGCTGTTTTGTCTTATTTATATAGAGATTCAGACTTATCCCATACAGCAAGCAGATCCAAATAAAATATGCTGTCCTTTTACAGTTGATGCTATAAACCACCTACGATTACACTCAACGTAATCAGCAACATCAGAAAGACTGACATCTTTTTTATCATTTCCATAGACTGTACAACCTTTTCCATATTTATTTTTTGGTAGCTCTGCCATTTTCTAAAATTTAGTAGGCTAAAGGAATTTTGGAAAAACTAGATTCTCTTTATTTTTCCAAAATTTAATGACCCTATTCCTTTATTCTATATACATTCATTCTGTCCAGAGATAAAAAAAGAGCTATATAGCTCTTTTTTCAGAAAGTAATAATTAACCAAAACGCCCTGTAATATAGGCTTCAGTCAACTGATGATCTGGCTGGGTAAAGACTTTTTCGGTCGAGTTGACTTCAATCAGATCACCCAGATGGAAATACGCAGTGCGGTCAGAAACCCGTGCAGCCTGTTGCATGGAGTGAGTTACAATCGCGATGGTATATTGCGTAGACAGCTCAGAAATCAACTCTTCCACTTTAGCGGTTGCAATAGGATCAAGAGCTGAACAGGGTTCATCCATCAGGATCACTTCAGGTGATACTGCAATTGTACGTGCGATACATAGACGCTGCTGCTGACCACCTGACAAACCTGTTCCCGGCTGATTCAAACGGTCTTTCACTTCTTCCCACAAACCGGCTTTACGCAAGCTGCCTTCAACAATTTCCTCAAGATCATACTTGTCACGTGCTAAACCGTGCAGTTTCGGGCCATATGCTACGTTATCAAAAATTGATTTCGGGAAAGGATTCGGCTTCTGGAACACCATACCGACTTGGGCACGCAACAATACCACATCCAGGTTTGGATCATAAATATCCTGATTGTCCAGCATAACCTTACCACTCACCCGACAACTGTCGATAGTGTCATTCATGCGATTTAAGGTACGCAGGAAGGTTGATTTACCACAGCCTGAGGGCCCAATAAAAGCAATCACTTCATTTTCATAAATGTTCAGGTCAATACCCTTAATCGCTTCCGCTTCACCATAGTACACATGCACATCGGAAGTACTAAGTTTCACATTCGTCGCCTTTACATCTTTTTTGCTGCTTTGCGTATCGAACTGGGAAACAAACGGAGTTGTCGGCTTTTGGGTCGCCTCATCCGAGCTAAATTGTGTCTGTTGTGAATTCACGGATTGATCCTTTTCTAAGGAATTTTGAATAATAGTTGTGTTCATGATTCTGCCCCCTATTACCAACGGACTTCAAATTTCTTACGTAGCCAGATAGCCAGACTGTTCAAGCTGATCATCATGGCCAGAAGTACAATAATTGCCGCTGCAGTACGACCTTCAAAGAAGTTACGCAATTCATTGCCTTGCCATAAGAAAATCTGCACCGGTAAAGCCGTTGACTGATCAAATGGAGTAGCTGGAACGCTGGCAACAAAAGCACTCATTCCGATCAATAATAATGGTGCTGTTTCACCCAAAGCTTGTGCAACTCCGATGATTGCGCCCGTTAAAATACCCGGCAAAGCCAATGGCAATACATGATGGAATACTGTCTGAATACGGGAAGCGCCGAGTCCTAAAGCTGCCTGACGAATCGAAGGTGGAACAGCTTTAAGTGATGCACGTGTGGTAATAATCACGGTCGGCAAGGTCATCAGACTCAGAACCAGACCACCCACCAATGGTGCTGAGAGTGGCAAATGCATCCAGCCAATGAAAATTGCTGCACCCAACAGACCGAAGACAATTGAGGGAACGGCTGCCAGATTGTTGATATTGACTTCTACGACATCGGTAATCCAGTTTTTCGGTGCAAATTCTTCCAGATAGATCGCAGAGGCTACCCCGATTGGAATCGAGATAAAGATCACGATCATCATCATGAACAGCGAGCCCATGAAGGCACCTGCCAGTCCGGAAGTTGCCGGCGAACTGCGCGAATCCGGGCTAGTAAAAATATTGGTATTGAAACTATTCTCGATTACACCAGCGGCTTTCATTTCATCCGCCACCTGACGTACTTCAGGACTTAGTTGCTGCTGTTCATCTGGAAGATCACGGTCAATATTTCCAGCTAACCAGACATCAACATTAGCATCAGCCAGAATTTTCACTTCTTTGCTTTGACCGACCAGAGCTGGATCTTTCATAACCATGTCACGCAAACGGTAAGCTTCCGAGCTAGTATATATAGAACCCAGTTCATCACGTTGACTTTCCAGCTTGCGGTCTTTGGCAATCATGCCGTTGATAATCAGGGCATCCCAATCCACCATGCCCACTTCGGTCTGCCATGCAATAAAGCGATCTTCAAACTGCGCCGGAGATTCTCCTGCAAGAGGCTTTGGTTTCGGGCCAATATTCACAATGGCAGGATCGAAATAGATCGGCAAATTCATACTGCTTTGCCAGAATGCAGGAAGACCTTTGGACAAAATGCTACCGAACAGCAATACCACAAAGAACAAACCTGCAAGTACCGCAGAGAAACCAAATAGACGGAAGGTTTTTTCTTTACGATGACGTCGTGCCAAAGAGCTTTGAATGGTCTTCTTACGCTTTTCACGCAGCTCGGCAGCGACGGATGGATCAATACGCTGATCCACAGGCATTGTATTTGAAGTACTCATTAGTCGTATTGCTCACGATATTTACGCACGATGATCAGTGCAACAATGTTCAAACCTAAGGTAATGACGAATAGCGTCAATCCTAGTGCAAAGGCCACCAGTGCTTGCGGACTAGCAAAATCAGTATCACCAGTTAGCTGATTGACGATGGTAATCGTAACCGTAGATACGGCTTCAAGCGGATTGGCATGCAGCTGCGGACTGTTACCGGCTGCCAGGACCACAATCATGGTCTCACCAATCGCACGTGACGCTGCCAACAGGAACGCACCAATAATACCGGGCAAGGCTGCAGGTAAAACCACCTGACGGATCGTTTCAGATTTGGTGGCACCCAAACCCAAAGAACCATCACGTAAAGCACGTGGTACTTGAGTAATAATGTCATCTGACAGAGAAGATACGAACGGAATAATCATGATACCCATGACCAGACCGGCTGTCAGCGCACTGGTGGCATTAATTTCGAGTCCAACCAGAGCACCCATGCTTTTAAGGAATGGACCGATAATCATCAAGGCAAAGACCCCATAGACAATCGTAGGAATACCCGCTAACACTTCAATGGTTGGTTTTGCCCAAGAGCGGAATCTCGGTGAGGCATACTCTGCCAGATAGATCGCAATCATCAGGCCAACTGGAACCGCAACCAGAAGTGCGATCCCGCTGACCATGAGCGTGCCCCATAACAATGGCAATAAACCATAACTGCCCTCAGCACTGCCTGAGGTACTAAAACCCGGGTTCCATTCGGTACCAAAGAAGAAATCCAGTGGGCTGACAAAGCTGAAGAAGCGCATCGCCTCGCCAAACATCGACATCACAATCCCGAGGGTGGTCAGAATTGCCACACCAGAACACAATGCCAGGCCGATATTAATCATTTTCTCGACCTGGTTACGCGCACGAAATTCCTGGCTAATATGTTTCTTGGCCCAGACCAGACCAGCCAGCGCTGCCGAAATCACTACTGCCAGTTTGGCAAAGGTACCGATGGTTGAAAATTTAGCCAGCTGTTCTGCCGCTGCGACCTCATAAGCTGCAGGGGTATCACTCACCCCAAAACCTGAAGCTAGTGCCTGAACACGATCGATGACAACACTCAGACTTGCCGAATCCAGACTGGCCGAAACATTTTCTGGCAAATGCTTAAGTACCACCTGCTCCAGAAAACTTGGCTCAACCATGTTCCAAACAATCAAAATTAAAAACGCAGGGATACCACACCATAGTGCAACCAGGGCACCATAATATCCGGGACGCGAGTGTAAGTTTGCAGAATTGCTTCCCTTACCTGCTAAGTTACGGCTTTTACTTAATCCGATTTGATAGGCTATGGCCATGATGGCCAATAACACACCTATAAGTAGCAGATTCATGTATTCTCCACTGTTTTTTCAATTTTAATGGTTTGAAAAAACTTGTTTATCGCAAAAAGCCGATGGCAGGTTGACCCTACCACCAGCATTTTCAAAATCAGTGATTACTTCACTACAACCACTTTACCCGCCTTGAAATTTGCCAGAACTGCTGCACGTTCTTTATCAGACATTGAAATCAGACCTGCTTTTTCCAGCTTAGAGCCTTTGCCAGACACTTTTTTGTTCAGGAAGTATTCAGTAAACTGCGGTAAGCCTTTGATTGATTTTAAGTGTTCACCTTTAACGTAGAAGAACAGTGGGCGGGATACCGGATAAGCACCATTTAAAATGGTCTTTTCAGAAGGTGCTACATTGTTCACCGTCGCAACACGCAGACGGTCACGATTCTGGTCATAGAAACCTAAACCAAACACACCCACCGCACTTGGAGAAGTTTTCAAACGTGCCAATGTTTCGGTATAGTCACCGGCAATCTCAACTACACGGCCATCTTTACGGAATGTAGAACAGGCTTTTTTCTTGGCATCTTTGTCTAGAGACTTAATTGCAGCGTACGTTTCACAACCTGCATCCACCATTTTCTCCTGGAAGACTTCGCGCGTACCATGATTCGAAGCCGGGATTACCAGTGTGATCGGTTCATTCGGCAGGTTTTTATCAATCTGGTTCCAACGCGTATAAGGGTTAGCAACCATTTTTCCATTGGATGGAAGCTCTGCAGCAAGTGCAGCGAAGACATGCTGTGGACGCAGTTTATAAGCAGCTTTGTTGGCATTTGACGCAAATACAATACCGTCGTAACCGATTTTGATTTCTAATACCTGATTAACGCCATTCTTTTTACATTCTGCCAGTTCAGTACTTTTGATTTGACGAGAAGAGTTTGCGATATCAATGGTATTATCCCCTACACCATTACAGAACTGCTTTAAACCGCCTGAAGAACCGCCAGAACCGACGACTGGTGTTTTAAACTGTGGAAAAGTATTACCGAATTCTTCTGCCACGATACTGGCATATGGAAGTACAGTTGAAGAACCTGCAATTTGAATGGTGTCACGAGCTGCATGTGCAGTCGTTACAGCAGCTGCCCCGGTTACTGCTAATGCTAAAGCTAAATTTGTAAAGCGCATTCTAGTATCTCTCTCATTTATGCAAATTTGGAGTACACCACTTTTTATTCAGTTTTGTACTTCTTTCGATACCTGCATTTTGATTTTAGAATATGACAGATAAGTTACAGCTTTATTACGATTTAGTGATTTTTAATCTAGCGGTTTTTTCTTGATTAAATTTTTATGGATTTCAATGATTAAGTTCTTTATATCATTCAGTTCAATAAAAAATTTAGACCGATGACATGTAACATTTTTTATAAACCCGAACCCAAGATAAATCCTGCTCCTCAGTTTTACATAAGCCTATGACAAATAAATAACAGGCTAAACGGGATTCAGACCTTCTGGATTTTTGTGGTGAATTTTGATCTGGGAAATGACCTTTTTTGTTTTTTTAAAGCCCATAAAAAAAGGAGATCATTTCGATCTCCTTTTTATTTAAATACAGAATTTCAATCTAATTTTATACAAAAATATTATGCATCTACCTGAACCTTTGGAATGCGATATTTAATCAGGAAGACACAGCAGAGAGCCAATAATAGAGGTACGCCAAGCGCATAAAAATAACCTGAAACACCATATTGCGTGAGTACAATTCCGCCAATGGCTGATCCTAAAATTGCACCCATACGGCCCATTCCAATTGCCCACCCTGTGGCAGTTGCTCGAACTTGAGTTGGATATGCAGCGACCACCAGGTAATTCAAAGCCAACTGCTGACCGCCAATTCCAAATCCTGCCAATGCAATCAAAGCGAAGATATAGCCCCACTGATTACTTTCAATAAATAAACCTAAACCAGCGACGATCACCAATCCTGTAATTAGCATAAAAGTGAGAATTTTAGCTGTATTTACTTTAGGTAGCCAATAAGCTAATGGCAAGGCAAATAAGATAAAGGCAGCATTTACTGTAACGGATGCATAAGGCGCATTTTCCGGTGCCAATCCTGCCTGTTTCAATACAGTCGGCAACCACGATAACAACATAAACCACGCAATCCAGTTAAAGAAATAAGTACCCCATACGCCAATGGTAGTACGAGCCAAATTATTTTGAAACAAGATCGCCAACTTGGCTTTTTGTTGTTGTGTCTTATTTGGCTGAAGTAGGTCTTTGACTTTAATCTCGCCAATCCCCGGAGAAATTTTATTGAGAATTTTTTGAATTGATCTCAAAGAGGAACTTTTATTGTTTTGCGCTAAATATTCCAAAGATTCAGGCAACAAGAAATACATGACAAACAGCAATAGCAACGGGAATCCACCGCCAATCAAATAGATCCCTTGCCAACCTAGCACTGGCAAAATCTTGGCAGCCAGTAAGCCACCTAACATTGCCCCTGCTGGCAAGGCTAACAAAACGCCTGTAGTAACTGTGCCTTTGAAACGTTGCGGAGAATATTCGGCAGCCAATGCAAGCAACACAGGTGTCGCTCCACCCATCCCCAATCCAGCAATAAATCTCAATACTAATATTTGATCAACACTCGTCACATACGCAATAAATATAGTTGCTAGAGAAAAAATGGCCGTACATATGATTAATGTTTTTCGACGTCCTAATTTATCCCCTACTAGTCCTAAGAGCATTGCACCTATCGTCATTCCGACGATACCTGCAGTTAAAATCGGTGCTAATGCACCTGTTTCTAAGTCAAAGTGTACTAGCAAGGCGGGTGCAGTAAATGCAACAGCTTGGGTGTCAAAACCATCAAATAATGCAATCAGAAAACAAAGTGCAATGACCATCCACTGATACTTAGAAATTCTTTGATCAATCACCGTTTTGATGAGTGATTTTTCTTGTATATTTTGCTCCATATTTCCGAGTTTTCCATTTTATTTTGAATAGCTTATTATTTTGAAAAACACGCAGCAAAGACTTAAAAGGTATATTTATATATTGAGGCTAGTTTGATCCTGGCCTCTAAAACTAAAATTTAATTATAAAAAAAGGAGATCTTTCGATCTCCTTTTTTCACACCACAATCACTTATGCAATGGGTGGCGTATAAGTGCCATCAGCGATTGAATCCTTGATTCGATCCGCTTCTGCAAGCACCAATGCCAGCAAGTTCTTCACGTTATCAAGCGTTGCAACCGGGCTTAAAGTGGTCATTTTCAGAGACTGAACCTGTCCCACTTTCGTCACACCAATGTTCGCTTCACCACGCGCAAACAATTCGTCTGCTACGTTCTGGTTCAGGGCATCCAAAAATTCTGCTGGATAAGCTGCTGGAACTACACGGAACAGAACTGATGCAAATTGCGGCTCGACCAGAAGTTCCAGACCATCAGTTGCCTTGATATAGTCTGCCACTTCACGCGTCAATTTTACGCCATGGTCAATCATTGAACCATATAACTCTTCACCAAGTGCTTCAACGGTCATCCACAATTTCAACGCGTCAAAACGACGAGTCGTTTGCAGAGACTTCGATACCAGGTTTGGAACGCCATGCTCTTCATCATAAGCGGAGTTCAGATACTCAGCTTCATAATGCATGAAACGATAATTCGCCTCATCTTTCAGCAGGAACGCGCCACAAGAAATGGTCTGGAAGTAATGCTTATGAAAATCAAGCGTGATCGAATCAGATAATTCAATACCATCTAGCATTGAACGATATTCATTCGACAGGATCAGCGCACCACCCCATGCCGCATCGATATGCATCCACGCGCCATATTTATTAGTGATTTCACGAATCTGTTTCAGCGGATCAATCGCACCCGCATCCGTTGTACCTGCAGTCGCAACCACACATGCCACGATTTTACCTTCAGACTGAAGGTGCGCCATGGTTTTTTCTAGTGCATCTACGTCCATCTGTGCATTTTCATTCACAGGAACAGTTACAACAGACTGGAAGCCCATGCCCATCATGGCCATGTTCTTTTGCACAGAGAAATGTGCATTTTCAGAACAGATGACTTTGACGTTGCGCATTGCATCCGCAGGAATACCATCACGCTGAACAGACCACGGATTGCCGTTTTCGTCTTTCCAGTTTTTTGCGATGCAGGCATCACGTGCCAGCAATACACCCATCAGGTTCGATTGTGTACCACCAGAAGTAAATACCCCTGCCTGACCTGAACCATAACCCACTTTTTGACGCAACCAGTCGATTAACTGAACTTCCATCAAAGAACCCGCTGGGCTTTGATCCCAAGAGTCCATTGACTGGTTAGTTGCATTAATCAGCACTTCTGCAATCTGGCTTGCCACCATGGTAGGACAGTGCAAATGCGCTAGAGAATGCGGATGATGTACTTTCAGGCTTTTGTTGAGGAATAGCTCAACCATACGCTCTAAAGACTTCTGGAGGCCCATACCTTCTTGAGAAGGCTTGAAAGAAATTGCGCTACGCAATTCCTTAATGCTACCGCCTGGGTACATTTTGTCGTCTTGCAACCATGCTGCAACCGCTTTGGTCGCCTGTTCCATTGCTGACTCATAGTCAGCAATGGATGCAGCATCATTGCAGAGTAACGCTTTACGATGTTCTGCAAAATCTACCATGAATTATACGCCTCGAACTGCTATCAGAGCTTCAGCAACCGCTCTCTTGAAGCGGACAATAACTTCTTCACATTCTGTTTGAGTGATGATCAGTGGGCAAAGTAAACGGATTACCGTACCGTTACGACCACCTTTTTCAAGTAACAGTTTGTTGTTGAAACAAGCGGTCTGAATTGCTGCGGCCAATTGACCATCAGCAGGCAAAGAGCCCATATGATCCGCTGGTTTACGCTCGTCAACAATCTCAACCCCGATCATCAGACCACGGCCACGCACGTTGCCAATACATGGAAATTCATTGGCTAACTCTTTTAATGCAGACTGTAGATAATCACCGCGCTCTTGTGCATTTTGCGCCAGGTTCTGCTCTTTAATCGTATTGATTGTCGCAAGACCCGTACCCATAGCCAACTGGTTGCCACGGAAAGTACCGGTATGTCCGGCAGGCTGCCATGCATCAAACTTGCGTTTAATACCTAGAACCGCAAGCGGCAGGCTACCACCCACGGCTTTAGACATCACTACAACATCAGGCTCAATGCCGGCATGTTCGAATGCAAACATCTTGCCTGAACGCGCAAAGCCTGCCTGTACTTCATCAAGAATCAACACGATGTTGTGCTTTTCAGTCACTTCACGGATTTTTTGCAACCATTTTACTGGCGCAGTCACCACACCGCCTTCACCCTGAATCGCTTCGAGGATTACAGCTGCAGGTTTGGTCACGCCGCTTTCGACATCCTCAATGAAGTTTTCAAAGTAGTAAGTCAGGGCATCTACACCGGCTTCACCGCCAAGACCCAATGGGCAACGGTATTCATGCGGATACGGCATAAATTGCACGCCTGGCATTAAACCGTTCACTGCATTTTTCGCAGACAGGTTACCTGTCATTGCCAATGCACCGTGAGTCATACCGTGATAACCGCCAGAGAAGCTGATTACAGAGCTACGACCGGTAAAGGTTTTCGCGAGTTTGATTGCAGCTTCTGTTGCATCTGCACCGGATGGACCGCAGAACTGCAAGCAGTACTCTTCTTGACCACCTGGAAGATAAGAAAGAAGTGCTTCAGTAAAAGCATCTTTTAAAGGAGTAGTAAGATCCAGGGTATGCAATGGTAGACCGCTTGCAATCGTATCCTGGATGCTTTGAATGACTGCAGGATGATTATGGCCTAATGCCAACGTCCCTGCCCCAGCTAAACAATCAAGGTACTCAGTACCTTCAACATCGGTAACCCAGCAACCTTGTGCTTTCGCTATCGCTAACGGTAATTTACGTGGATAACTACGCACATTCGATTCCATCTGACTTTGGCGAGTCAAGTAGTATTCGTTTGTGGAATTGGTGGCAGGGTTTACAGAAGTAACGCTCATATCGAATTACCATCTCTGATATGGGTGAAAGAAATAAGTCTGGTGACGTTTGGTCCTTTGACTCGGCGCTTTATAAGGTTCTAGCTAGCAGTTTTGTATTCGAATAACTAGGAGGCGGATGATACCGAATTTTTCAGGAAAATAAATAACTTTCAGTCACATTTTGTCCTAATCTTTATCGAAAAAAAACATCGTGCCAATCCATCCCCTGAATCATCATCTTACAGCCTGATAGCAGAAAGGAAAGCCTGTTCTTTTATGCTTTTTTGTAGCACAGCTAATATTCAGAAAATAAATTTTAAAATTTATTATTAAACAATTAATTATTAACAATAAATATAGATTAAATAATAAGTTAAAATGAAAGAAAAATTAACACTCTTACCACAAATATTTCGTAAAAAGATCACAATTGAGAATTAATATTTCTTTAACGGCTTAGATGGCCAATTTTAAGAATAACAGGACAATTTCATGCGTCTCTTAGCACTTACCAGTTTTATCCTTGCCAGCACACTCGCCACAGGCGCATTTGCAGCTCCCGCCGAACCCATGAATTATAATGTTGTTAATCTTTCAGCAGAGGCCAGTCGTGAAATTTCAAATGATGAAATGCATGCCGTACTTTATATTGAAAAATCCAACAAACAGCCGGCTGAACTGGCCACCCAAATCAACCAGCTCATGAGTCAGGCGATTGCTACAGCACGCAAATATCCTACTGTGAAAATCGAAACAGGTACACAAAGTACTTACCCTATTTATGACAATGATAACCGTAAATTAAAAGAGTGGCGTGGTCGTGCCCAGATTCGCCTAGAATCAAAAGATTTTAAAGCGGCTTCGCAGCTCATTGCAGAATTGCAGCAAAATTTCCAGACCGAGTCAATTAATTTCAAGGTATCAGATGAAAAGCGCAAAAAAGTTGAAAGTGAACTGATGATTGAAGCGACTAAAAACTTCCAGCAACGCGCCCAAGCACTCACCCAGACTTGGAACAAACCGGGTTATCAACTGGTAAACTTGAACATCAATACCAATAACTATGCACCACAGCCCGTACCGCGCATGGCCATGATGAAATCAGCTTCGTCTGATATGATTCCAGAGCAGGCCGTTGCGGCAGGTGAATCGCAAATGACTGTCAGTGCCAATGGCTCGATTCAGTTTAAATAAGACTTCTTTATATTATTCGGATTTTTAAGAACCACCCTTTTGGGTGGTTTTTTATCATGTGAATATTCTTTAAAAAGCGAAGCTACAAATTCATACAAACTCGGGTAGGAATTGAGGTTTGACCGGTTTACAGTAACGGACATTTGCACCAGCCCTTTCTACTCATGTCTCCTGCTCAACTAAACCTTTCCCTGTTTCATCTTCTCAATGTACCTGATCAAGCCTCGATCTGGATGATCAACTATGCCTCCCTGATTGCGCATGATCTGGTTTATCTTTTTTTGCTAATTTTTGCTATTGCCTGGTTCCGTGGTAGTTACGAAGTAAAAACAGGGATTATTAAAGCCTTCATCTTTACAGCTATTACCTTATTGATGAGTGAAGTGTTGTCTACGGTACTCAATACCCCACGCCCGTTTGTGATGGATGTTGGTCGCACCCTGCTTGAACATGCACCGACTGGTTCTTTTCCCAGCAACCATATGAGTATTTTTAGCGGGATTGCCTTCGCCTATTATTTTTCACCGCAGCGAGACTTGGGACGAATTCTAATCTGGACAGCTTGGCTGGTAGCGTGGTCGCGTGTTTATGTCGGTGTACATTTTCCGATTGATATGCTGGGTGCATTCCTGATGGCAATAACAGTAAATTTAGCTGGATTACCATTGTGGTGGAAATATCAGGATAAACTCATGCGCTTTATTTTAAATATTCATCTATCGCTGTTTGCGCCATTGATCCGGATGGGGTGGATTAAATAAGCTTCAATGACAAAAATCCCGCTCGAAGGCGGGATTTTGTGTATCTCTTAACTTAAATCCGAATAACTTAGTAGATTGCCATATGATTGCGATGAATCATCTCTAAAGAACGTGCTTCACCTAAAACCTGATGAACCTTATCTGAGGCCAAACCTTTAACGATTTCCGCAGAACGCGAACTAAAATTGACACGCCCTACAGCAATGCGATGACCTTGTCGATCGACACATTCCACCACATCGCCACGTTCGAAGTGCCCTTCAACTGCTTTTACACCGACAGGCAACAAGCTGCGATGATTGTCTTTGATAGCTTTCACTGCACCATCATCAATCACCAACCGACCTGCAGTCTGCAGGTGTGCTGCCAACCATTGCTGGTGCGCGGTCATACGGTCTTTGTCAGTCACAAACAAAGTTCCCAACATCTCGCCCGCCATCAGACGTGATAGAACACCATCACTGTCACCGCTTGCAATTAAGGTTGGACAACCCGATTTTGCCGCCAGACGTGCAGCACGAACTTTGGTCAGCATACCGCCACGACCAAATTTACCTCCCCCACCTGCCATATCAAACAGGCTTTCATCCATCGCACGTACGGTATGAAACAGTTTGGCATCTGGATTCGACCGTGGATCTGAGTCAAACATTCCTTCCTGATCCGTTAAGATAATCAGAAGATCTGCATGTACCTGACCAGCCACCATGGCAGCAAGTGTGTCGTTATCACCAAAACGGATTTCGTCAGTAGAAACCGTGTCATTCTCATTGATCACCGGAATCACACGCCATTCAATCAGGTGCTGCAAGGCATCACATGAGTTGAGATAGCGACGACGATCTGCCAGATCATCATGAGTCAATAGTACTTGAGCAGTTTGAATCTTGTGTTTCTCAAGTACGCTTGACCAAGTATGAATCAGGCCCATCTGACCGATGGCAGCACAAGCCTGAAGACTGGGTAGATCGGTGGGTCGATTCTCAAGTTTCATTCGCACCATACCTTCAGCCACAGCACCGGAAGACACCAGAATAATCTCGTGTCCTGCATTGTGTAGATTTGCGATTTGTCCCGCCCAGTGCGAGATGGCATCTAAATCTAGACCTTGTCCGTTTGCTGTGAGTAAAGATGATCCGATTTTAACAACGATTCGTTTACAACCCTTGAGCTGACGTTGCCCATCTACCACTTCTATCATCTTGTCCTCAGACTCTTCTCTCAGAGATTAGCGTACGTAGTACACTTCCACATCACTATCATCATCGCCATCTTCATCATCTTCGTCATCGCCTAGAATACCGGCAAGACGTTGCTGACGACGCATCTCACGATACGCTTCTTTTGCAGCGATGGTTTGTTCACGTGTTTCAGCTTCAAGCTGATCACGGAATGCTTTCATTTCTGCTGCATATTCTGGATCTTCAGTTTCGCGTTCACGCTGCTCTTCGATCTGATCCATCAGGTAGTAAACTACGTCTTTGGTGCCTTCAGCCGTTAAGCCAGAAGTTTCAAAAACCGGCCCTTCCCACTGCAATTCTTCAAGAATATGAGTACACCATTCTTCACGTGTTTCCTCAGCCAACTGATCGACTTTGTTCAGCACCAATACGATCGGTAGTTTTGAAAGCGTTGGGGAGAAGTTTTTTAGCTCTTTCATAATTGCTTTGGCATTATGTGCCGGATCTGAGCCATCAATCGGTTGTACATCAACGATGTGCAACAGGATACGGGTACGCGCCAAGTGCTTCAGGAAGCGAATCCCAAGACCTGCACCTTCAGATGCGCCTTCGATCAGACCTGGAATATCCGCCATCACGAATGAACGATGACTGTCGGCATCGACCACACCCAGGTTTGGCACCATAGTAGTAAATGGATAATCTGCCACTTTTGGTTTTGCAGCCGAGACTGCACGAATAAAGGTTGACTTACCCGCATTTGGCATACCCAGCAAGCCGACATCGGCCAGAACTTTAAGCTCTAGACGGATTTCACGGAATTCACCTTTTTGACCATGCGTACACTTACGTGGTGAACGGTTGGTCGATGATTTAAAGTGGGTATTACCTAAACCACCCTCACCGCCTGCCGCAACTTTCACGCGTTGACCATCTTCGATCAAGTCGCCAATAATGTCACCAGACTCTACATCTACAATTGTTGTTCCTACCGGAACTTTTAATACGGTATCTTCACCGCCACGACCAGCACAGTTCGCCCCACGGCCATTTTTTGCTCGTTCTGCACGGAATTTACGTGTATAACGATAATCAACTAGCGTACTGGTGTCGTCGTCAGCCTGAATATAAATGCTGCCGCCACGACCACCATCACCACCATCTGGACCACCAAATGGTACGAATTTTTCACGGCGAAAACTGGCTACGCCATTGCCACCGTCGCCAGCCTCTACGGTAATGACTGCTTCATCAACAAAGCGCATATTGCCAATCCTCTAAAAACTTTAAAACCCCATATTCTGCCATATTTTAAAGAATTTCTCGACTATATTTATGACACAATCAATGAAGATCGTTCACCTTGCTCTGAATTTTATTCAACAAGTCTGATTTCCTTGTTTTGAAAATTAAAAATTATATAATTCTTACTTATATAAGGTGTAATTAATAAGTTGCTCTAGTATAGGATCAAATCCTATCTGAGATTTTTTAACCGTTTCTCTAGCATATTTATTAGAATTCTTGTGTAAAATATCCCAATACTCAACATTACGTTCTTGCGCCTGCTGATTAAAAATTTTAGTGATTTCATACAAATTATCATTTAAAAGAATAATAGATTTCTTGATTTGTATTCTTAAATCATGAAATTCATTAACATTTTTCTGACTCTTTTCGAAGCTGATATTGCTTACACAAACACCGCTAAATATTTCATTATTAAGTGCTCTTAATTCCAATATGTCAGTGGTTATATCTTTAGCTAAGATCGCTACAACCTCACTCCCTTTCTGCTCTCGCCAACTGTTATATGTCATCAATACTGCAACAGGTGCAAAGATCGCTGCAGACCAAAGCAAGAGATTGGTTGCTAAAGTAATATCAACTTTTAATATCTTAAAAATCGCATAAAGTGCAATACACAAAATCAGGATGATCGTATATACCGCCAATAAGGTCGCAATTAAGTGTTCAGATTTTTTTCATTTATTGCTTCCCCAAAAGCAATGCAATATTATTTTGCTACGCGTGCTTTATTCTCTACAATATCTGGCAGACTTTTCTCAATCCAGCCAATTAAGTACATAATTTTTTCAGCTGCTTGTGAACCGGTAATCGTCAACTGATATTCTACTTTCGGCGGCACGACCGGATAAACAGTTCTTAAAATAAAACCATCCTGCTCCAGCATTTTTAAAGTCTGGGAGAGCATCTTTTCACTCACCCCTTCGATTCGCTGTTTCAACTCGCTAAAACGATGCACCCCTTCACTGAGACAGCGCAAAACTAAAACAGACCACTTATTGGCGATATGCTCTAATATTTCTCGAGAAGGGCAATCAGTAGATAAAACTTGCCCCAATAATTTACTGGTTTCATAAGCAGACATAAAAATCTTCCCTTCTAGTAATAAGCTTACTTTTTAATATGGGCTTAAATTGAGTAAGTTATCAGATTAATATTTATTCATCAAAAAAAGCGAGAATAAAAAATGAAAATTGCAATTACTGGCGCAACGGGTCATCTCGGTCATCTGGTTATTCAACACCTACTTCATCAAACATCTGCAAACAATATAGTTGCCTTAGTGCGTAATGTAGAAAAAGCTGAATCATTTCAAAACCAAGGAATCGAAGTCCGCCATTTTGATTATGATCAAATCGAATCTCTTCAACCTGCCCTTCAGGGAGTCGATAAATTACTTTTAATCTCTGCCAGTGAAATTGGTCGACGGACCCCGCAGCACAAAGCGGTAATCGATGCTGCTGTTGCGGCTAAAGTTCCCTATATCGCCTATACCAGTTTATTGCGTGCAGATACCTCCCGGCTTAGTCTTGCACAGGAACATCGTGAAACAGAACAATTTATCCATGATAGTGGCCTAAAATATACCTTATTAAGAAACAACTGGTATATCGAGAACTACCTAGCCAACATTCAACACACGATTGACTCAGGTATTTTCTATGGTGCGGCTCAGGATGCCCTTATCAGCGCTGCTCCACGTGAGGATTATGCAGAAGCTGCAGCAAACGTCCTGCTTGGTTCAGATCATGACAATAGAACATATGAATTGGCGAGTTCTAAAGCATTTACTTTTGACACTTTGACCAAAACGATTTCTGAAATTAGCTCGAAAACTGTCATTTATAAGAACTTGAGTGCTGAAAACTACAAACAAATGCTTCTACAGGCAGGACTACCTGAAAGCTTAGCTGAGACAATGGTGGAGGCAGATGTTGAAGCAACTCGTGGTGCATTTTTCAGTGAGAGTAAAGATTTAGAAAATTTACTGAAGCGTCCTACCACTCCAATTGAAACGACAGTTAAATCTTCACTTACCTCTTTTTGATCACGTATAAAAAAAAGAGCCTCAAATGAGGCTCTTTTTTTAGCTAAAAACTAATTATGCATTAGTCTCAGCAGGAATTTTAGGATAGCTTACGCCGCCCATCTGTTCAGCAATACGAAGTACCTGACAGCTATAACCTACTTCATTATCGTACCAAACGTAGCAAGTTAAACGGTTACCTGAAGTGATAGTCGCTTGCGCGTCAAATACACCTGCAGTACGTGAACCGATAAAGTCAGAAGATACCACTTCAGTTGAGTTGGTATAGCCGATTTGACCTTGCAGGCTAGATCCGATTGAAATCTGACGAATGTATTCGTTCACTTCATCACGATCAACATCCTGACCCAAGGTAAGGTTAAGAATCGCCAATGATACGTTTGGTGTAGGTACACGTACAGAGTTACCTGTCAGTTTACCTTGAAGAGCTGGAAGCGCCTTAGCAACTGCTTTCGCTGCACCAGTTTCAGTAATGACCATGTTCAGTGTAGCAGCACGGCCACGACGGTCAGCTTTATGATAGTTGTCGATCAGGTTCTGGTCGTTCGTGAACGAGTGAACTGTTTCAACATGACCATTAATCACTGTGTATTTGTCGTTTAACACTTTTAATGTTGGAGTGATCGCATTTGTAGTACAGCTTGCTGCAGAGATGATTTTGTCTTCATCCAGAATGTCAGCCTGGTTCACACCAAATACCACGTTCTTCATGTCACCTTTACCCGGTGCAGTCAGAATAACACGGGCAGCGCCTGGACATTTCAGGTGCTGAGCAAGGCCTTCCGCATCACGCCATTTACCTGTATTGTCGATAACAAGTGCATTTTCGATACCGTATGCAGTGTAATCTACTTCAGATGGGCTTGATGCATAGATCACTTTGATGAACTGACCATTAGCAATAATTGCTTCGTTTTCTTCATCAACAGAAATCGTACCCGCGAATGGACCGTGGATTGAATCACGACGCAATAAAGACGCACGTTTTTCCAGATCACCATCAGACGATTTACGAACGACAATTGCTTTCAGGTTCAAGCCACGGCCCAGACCTGACTGGCTGATCATCAAACGTGCAAGGATACGACCAATACGACCGAAACCGTAAAGAACAACATCTCTACCTTCAACAGAAGTTGGATTGCCTTCAAGAGATTTCACAGCGTCAGCAACGAATGCGTTAACATCCCCACCTTTTGCTTTGAACTCAACAGCAAGTTTGCCTAGATCGACTTCAGCAGTACCGATGTTGTCAATTTTCGCCAATGCTTCAAGGATTGGGAAAGTGTCTACAACAGAAAGTTCAACGTCTAGCACGCGAGTACGGCGATGTGCTTTCAGAATCTGAATCACAGAACGGTTAATTAAAGAGCGACCATAAACTGTAGCTACAATATTTTTTTCACGATATAACTGACCCACAAGGGCAATCATACGTTCCGCAAGTTCTTCACGGTTTTTCCAGCGACCTTGGTGCTCTGCATGTAGGGCAACGATAGTGTCTTTGCTCACAGATACGTCCTCTAATTAATTGTAAATCTAGGCATAAATTTCTAAACCCGACAATTGTAATGGAATTGGCGGCAAGTTTGAATCAAAAGCTCATTATGACGGGCAGTTTTTAACGTATATTCACTATAAATTTTAAAAATAATTGTAATTAGCTGAATGATTTTGCATCCAAAAATTTTAAAGATAGCTGTTTTTTAATCACAGGCATAAATTTGTTAAATGTTGTTTATTCATGCGATCTCTTCTTAATTTTAAGATTGAAGTCGATCTTTATAGTTTTCCAGATTTTTCTTAAGGGCTAATTGATGTTTACGTTGTCTGAGTAAATGCAAGATTCCTTCCACTACCAGCACGAAGACGGCCAACCAGATTGGGATATAAGTCAGCCATTCACCTGATTCTACGCGCTCACCAAGTGCCATTGAAGCAAAAGCCAGCAATACCGGTTCAAGATAACTCAATAGCCCAAAAATCACAAAAGGCAAATATCGACTGGCCAGGATATAACTGCCTAAACCGAGCGCACTTAAAAAGCCTAACCCAAGCACTGCCAATATCAAGTGATAATGACTGAATATTAATGGCAAAGAGTCGCTATAAATAAAGCCAAGATAAAACGCAACAGGCAAAATCAGAAATAAATCCCACCAAAATCCACCCAGGTGATCGGTAGCGAATTTACGCCGCATAAAGAAATAAATTGGGTAAGCTAAAGCAACATAGACTGTTTCCCATGCGATTGAACCAATTCGCCAGATTTCATGCCCTACTCCCAATACTGCCAATGCAACAGCGACCATCTGGAAAGATGATAATTTTTCTTTGTAGAGCACACAGCCGAATAACACCATTACCAGAGGCAGGAGAAAATAGCCGAGCGAGACTTCGAGACCACGCCCATTGATAGGCCCCCATAAAAACAACCACAATTGTGTGGTACATAACAGCGAACTAATCAGCAACCAGATCAAAAATGAAGGCTGTCGTAATACCCGCTTAAAGATACTGCTGATATGTTTCAGGTCCCCTGACCACCACATAAATGCAGTCAGAAATGGCAAGGTCGCCAGCATACGCCAAGCAAAGGTCTGTTCACTGTCTAAAGGCTGTAAAAAGGGCGTAAATATATAGAGCACTCCAAAAACCACGGAGGCCAATACAGATAACGCAATGCCTTTATACATAGTCAAACTCTACTTTGATTCGTCTGCATTATAGCGACTAGCATTATAGAAAGCTTGATAATTCACTTATATAAAAAGGTCTCCATTTAAAATTAGATACTATGTTTTCACAAAGCATAAAAAACCATGCCTAAGCATGGTTTACATAAAAACGCTAAACTTATCTTTGAGTTTGCTTGGTATAAATCACATCACTCAGGTCATAGCCCACCGACTGTGCATATTGCAAATATTCATTCACTACGTTTTTATCCAGTTGGGGATTACGGGAAAGTATCCACATGTATTTACGTTTAGGCTCGCCCACCAACACAGTCTGATAGTTCTCATCCAGTTTTAAAACCCAGTAATCACCACGGGCGACCGGAATCCAGCGAATAAAGTCTGGCAAGAAACTGACTTTTAACTTGGTATTCTGTGGTGGATTCTGCACAAATGCCTCACCCAGTGATTGGGTTTGTCCACCATCTTTTTTAATGCAGCGGTTATCCACCACAATATTGCCATTTTCATTTAAAGTATAAGTCGCTGTGACATCACGATCACACTTATTCTGAAAATACAGAGGCTTGCGTGCTACTTCGTACCATGTCCCCAAATAACGGTCCAGTTCAACTTTCTCAATGGTCGGTAATGGCTCGTCTTTCGCATAAGCCATAGTAGCGGCGCCCAAACCGAGAAGAACCGCGCTACCCACCGCAATTTTTGCCAGCTTTAATCCGGTACGTGAAGATTTTTGAGTTGTCATAAAGATACCTATTGCATGTTCACAAAATATTTATTTAAAAAATTCTGTTCATACAATAGCTTTATCACAGTCCTTAATTTGTTACATTGTGTTTGCTTTGTGATTGATTTTACGTCATTTAAATATAATTAAATGCTAAACCACTCAATCAAACATCTGGGCTTTCAAGCGTAAAATTTCATCACGCATACGTGCGGCCTGCTCAAATTGCAGCTCTTTGGAAGCTTTCAGCATCTCTTTTTCCAGTTTGTTAATATGTTTCGCAAACAGTTTCGGATCTGCCATGATATGCCGCTCATCCGCACTGATCGCACGTGCCTGATCTGATACGTGTAATTCAATGGATTCATCATCCAATATTTCACCGGTATCAATTTCCTTGATCACCTGACGCACTGCACTACGTGGCGTAATGCCATGCTCTTCATTAAACTGAATCTGCTTGGCACGACGACGATCCGTCTCATCAATGGCTTTCTGCATCGAATCAGTAATACGATCAGCATACAGAATCGCCTTACCTTTCAAGTTACGCGCAGCGCGGCCAATGGTCTGAATGAGAGAGCGCTCAGAACGCAAAAATCCTTCTTTATCTGCATCCAGAATAGCCACTAACGATACTTCTGGCATATCAAGGCCTTCACGCAGCAGGTTAATCCCGACCAGCACGTCATGAACCCCAGTACGCAGCTCATGAATGATTTTTACCCGTTCAACAGTATCGATATCCGAGTGTAAATAGGCGACCTTAATCCCATATTCTTTCAAATAAGAGGTTAAGTCTTCGGCCATGCGCTTGGTCAAGGTTGTGACCAGCACCCGCTCATTAATATCTTTACGCAAATTAATTTCTGAAAGCACATCATCGACCTGTGTCAAAACTGGACGAATTTCAATTTCCGGATCGATCAGACCGGTCGGACGTACTACCTGTTCGACAATCTGCTGGGATTTTTCCAGCTCGTAACGTGCGGGCGTTGCGCTAACATAAACAGTCGTCGGCACAATACGTTCCCACTCCTCAAACTTCATCGGCCGGTTATCCAGCGCACTCGGTAAACGGAATCCGTAATTCACCAGATTTTCCTTACGCGAACGGTCGCCCTTATACATGGCGCCAATCTGCGGCACCGTCACATGCGATTCATCAATAATCAGCAAGGCATCATCAGGAATATAATCGAACAAGGTCGGTGGTGCTTCACCCGCAGGACGACCCGACAAATGCCGTGAATAGTTTTCAATGCCGTTGGTATAACCCAGTTGCTGCATCATTTCCAGATCATAGCGTGTGCGCTGCTCGATGCGCTGGGCTTCCAGGAGTTTGTCATTTTCCCGGAAGAACACCAGGCGCTCTTTAAGTTCTTCCCGAATGGTTTCGATGGCACGGGACAAATTGTCTTTCGGCGTAACATAATGGCTTTTAGGATAAATGGTTACGCGAGGTACTTTACGAACCATTTTCCCTGTCAGCGGATCAAACCAGCGAATAGAGTCAACTTCATCATCAAACAGTTCAATCCGGATTGCATCCTGATCGGATTCTGCCGGAAAAATATCAATAATTTCGCCGCGAATACGATAAGTACCGCGCAGGAATTCCAGTTCATTACGCGAATACTGCATCTCGACCAGACGGCGAATAATGTCATCACGACCAATACGATCGCCTTCTACCACATGCAGCAACATGCTCATATAGGCATTCGGATCACCCAAACCATAAATCGCAGATACCGATGCGACAATAATCGCATCACGTCGTTCTAATAATGAGCGGGTTGCAGAAAGGCGCATCTGGTCAATATGGTCATTAATTGCAGCATCTTTCTCGATAAAAGTATCTGAAGATGGCACATAGGCTTCCGGCTGGTAATAATCATAATAACTGACAAAATACTCAACGGCGTTATTGGGGAAGAATGCTTTAAATTCGCCGTAAAGCTGCGCAGCCAAAGTTTTGTTATGCGCCATGACTATGGTCGGACGCTGGGTCTGCGCAATGACATTGGCCATGGTATAGGTTTTACCAGACCCGGTAACTCCCAGTAAAAGCTGATCATGAAAACCCTGTTCAATGCCTTTGACAAGTTTTTCAATGGCCTGTGGCTGATCGCCTGCTGGTTGATAACTGGTCACTAATTCAAAGGGCTTTTTATCACTCATAGCTTTCGCTGACTTCGTTGCGGATATAGATTTGATTTATTATGAGGGTAAATTGGAATTACTCAATCCCTGCTTAGGTTTCTGTTTGGTAAAATAAAACAATATTACTATTCATTATTTGTTAGCACTTTAATCGCCATCTGGTTTGAAAAATCATCAAAAAATATACAGTTACAAAGCGAATAAATACAGAACAAACCAATCATTTTCAGCCAGCAGCTTTATTTGGGCGTACTCGGCCTCATATTTTGGCGCATGGGTGGAATATTGACTTATCTGTTTGGATAGCGCTGCAGAATAATGCCTTGACCCCTATTCATTTCACGGGCAACATGAAGATCAGGATGGCCTAGAATAGACAATTATGACTTACCACTATCACGATGAAAGTATTGTTAAATCCCTTCCAGAAAATACCGTTTTTGTGTTTGGCAGCAACCTGGCTGGCCAGCATGGTGGTGGAGCAGCTAGAACGGCACTTGAGCATTTTGGCGCAGTCATGGGCGTCGGTCGTGGCTGGGCGGGTCAAAGCTATGCCATTCCCACCATGAACGAGCATTTGCAACAAATGCCGCTCTCACAAATCCAGCACTACATTGATGACTTTAAGATTTACACCAAAAACCATCCTAAAAATAAATATTTTATTACTTCCATAGGCTGCGGGATCGCAGGTTATAAGGTCGAGGAAATTGCACCGATGTTCAAAGGCATCTCGCGCAATGTCATTTTCCCGCAATCTTTCCGTCCTTTTGTCGAAAAACCTTTGCCCAAATTAACCGCAAATTTCTTGCATACCATTTTCCGTGATTCGGTCATTTTAACTCCGGCTAGTGATGAGCTGATTGAAGAACTGCCTTTGACTGAAAATGAGAAAAGTCTGGCAAGGATTATTTTAAATACTCAGATCTACCCGACCGACAGCAATGGACGGGAACGTGTTTTTGAAATTGAAGATATCCTGCATAACCTGAATACCAAGCTGGTCGATTTTCAAAGCCAGACAGAAGGTGCCATGTTGTTTGGAGGCGTGATTTTAGCGCTACTGGAACTTTATAATATTAACGAGAAAGATTTTATTGATGTCTGGCAAGGTGAGCGAGAAATTGCTCCACCCAAACCGGAAAATAAAGCACGTAAAAGTATTCGTTAATGCCGCTACAATACCCCTACGTAATCTTTAACAAAGCCAATTTCTGAATTGGCTTTTTTTTAGCTACTCAAATATTGAATATGAAATAGATCAGGTCTGGATTTTGTTTTGTTTGGTATTTAGAAAGCTTAAATATTTCGTTTGCTTTATTAAGAATAAAACTGAAAGAGATTTGGATCATCCGGTTTTTTACTTTTTCATGCTCAGGAAGCTGCAAAAATGAAATACAGATCACCACTCCCGCTAAAAACTTCCACAAAAAAAGCCATGATTTATCATAGCTTTTTGAATGGGATCAATTAGCGTTTGCCCATTGAACGGCGAGTACCACGTGGCGGCATCCAGGTACGGTCAGCATAGCGCTGCGGTCTTGGTCTTAAATCTTCCAGAACTTCTTCGGCAGCATTTTGCTCTGCTTGTTTAATAGGGAAAGGTAAATTGACCAGGGGCTTTTTTTTGGGAGTCGTTTGGGTGCTCATATGATTCACTCAATAATATATAGAACTATTGTACAAAAAAACTCAACCTACTGGGTAGCAGCATCTTGGATAAATTCATTTCGACGTATTTTTTAAAATAATAAATATGCTCAGACAGACATTTACATGAACCATGCCCAGCCTAAAATTTACTTAAAATATCATGTAGATAATCAAAAATTAGTTTGATCGATAGTTGAGTTAACTCCAAGCTAAACTTTCTTTATATTTACATTAAAATTAAGCAGCAAACTCCTCATTTTTCAAAGCACTTTTCTTTAAAAAAGCAACTAGGATACACATAAAGCATACAGCCGTTACCAAGATTAACTATTGATTAACTTTTAGCCTATTGTTCTATAACTGAATTTTTAAATTTAATTCACATAATTAATGAACTAGAAAAATGAATAAATACACTGGACATGGAGTTCCAAATCAATGAAAAAAATGCTGGCATGTATGGCAGGCTTGGCGACTTTACCTATGGTCGCTCATGCAGATTCCCCTTATTTTAGCTTGCAGGATGGAGATGGCTTTAAACGCTTTTCTGTATCAGTTGGTGCATTGCATGTAATGCCACAGGGTAAAGCTCAACCATTTAAGGTGAATACTGCTGTCAAAGAAAGTGAAACATCAAAAGTAGGTGACATATCAATTGCTTCAGTCAAAAATAATCTCGATCCGGAAATGGACCCCAATCTGTCCTCGTTTTTTGTCAATTTTCTGGATGCATTCAATGCAGAAACATTACCTGCAGCCTTAAGTGGGCAAGCTGAAATTTATGGACTGGAACGCTGGGATAATCCCGGTACAGGTCTGGTAGCGGATGATGTCACCACCCTAGGCATTTTAACCAACTATTATTTTACCGATAATATTTCTTTTGAAATGAAAGCCGGCATTCCACCCAAAGTGGATCTACAAGGTAGTGGTAAAATCTATGCACCATTTTCTGCACTTGCGACTCCAAGTATTGATTTGATTCCGCAAATTCCAGGTGGAATTGATTTACCTGGTATTTCATTAAAAAATGATATTTTGATTACCGACCTGGAAGCTTATGGTCCTACCGCCTCTGCTCGTGCCTGGACACCCGCATTCGAATTCCAGTATCACTTTGGTAAAACCGGGGTCAATAAATTCCGCCCTTATGTTGGTTTAGGTGTGATGTATGCCTATTTCAATGAACTGGAAATTAACTCACGTACCGAACAGGACCTGATTGCTGCAGGACATATGATTGCCAATATCAAGGAAGGAAAAGCCGGTGCTTCCTTGGACGGAACACCAAGCGCCGCCAATCCGAAAGTTGATCTGAAGGCATCCGATACTTTCGCGCCTGTGGCCACGGTCGGCTTTAGCTATGACTTTAATGACACCTGGTTTGCTGTCGGCTCGGTTACTTATGCCCATTTAAAAAATGACACCACAATTACGGTCACAGATGCGAATTTAGGTGAATTGATTCGTTCCAAAGCCGATATTGAAATTAATCCGATTCTGGCCTATGCCGGATTTGGAATGCGCTTCTAAGTTAATTTTTTACTTTTTAAAGAAAACGGCTCCGGCCGTTTTTTTTGCGAATGATATTGATAAAAAAAATTTATCTTTTGATCAATTTTTATTTAATCGTCTCTCTTGCTTGAATCGAATACTATACCTATCAACTTTTATAGGCATGAATGATGTATGGCTGACGGTCAGTTTTCCAAAGCTCTGGTTTTTATGCTCATTGGCTCCGCCATTATCTTGGCATTGTCGCTGGGCGTACGCCATGCATTCGGCCTGTATCTGGTGCCGATGAGTGAAGAATTTGGCTGGGGTCATCATGTTTTTAGTCTGGCGATTGCCATGCAAAACCTGATCTGGGGCGCAGTTCAGCCGATTACCGGGGCATTTGCCGATAAATATGGTAGCAAGATTGTCGTTGCTGTAGGTGGAGCTTTATATACAATTGGCCTGCTCCTGATGGCAGTCAGCTCGACCGGGCTACTGCTCAATCTGAGTGTAGGATTAATTCTGGGTCTCGCCCTGTCAGCTACGTCATTTCCGGTGTTATTGTCTGCAGTGGGGCGTGCAGCACCGCCAGAAAAGCGTAGTCTGGCCATGGGAATTGCCAGTGCAGCCGGATCTTTTGGCCAGTTTATCATGTTGCCTTCGACCCTTTTACTCTTACAGAATGTCGGCTGGTCAGCAGCGTTGGTGGTCAGTGCCATTCTGATTGCACTGATTGTGCCATTGGCCTGGATGCTAAAAGCACCGATGTATGTTAATCCCAATGCAGCCTCTACCCCGAATAAAGTCTCACTGAGTTTTAAACAGATTCTGGTGGTAGTAAAAAATCATAAACCATTCTGGTTTCTGGCCTTAGGCTTTTTTGTTTGTGGTTTCCAGGTGGTATTTATTGGCATCCACCTGCCTGGCTATCTGATCGATCATGGTTTTAATGCCACAACAGGTACAATTTTTCTGGCGCTAGTCGGTTTGTTTAATGTGGTAGGTACCTATACTGCCGGCTGGCTCGGTGGCAAATATTCCAAACCGCATCTGCTGATGGGGCTTTATGGTTTGCGCGGGATCGCGATTATTGCCTTTCTCATGCTGCCTCTGAGTACATGGACAGTTTATGCCTTTGGTGTCATCATGGGATTACTCTGGTTATCGACCGTTCCGCTGACCAATGGCATTGTCGCGAATATGTTTGGGGTAAAATATCTGACCATGCTCAGCGGTATTGTATTTTTCACCCATCAAGTTGGCTCATTTTTCGGTGGCTGGCTGGGTGGAGTCAACCATGATTTGAGTGGCAATTATGATGCGGTGTGGATGCTGTCAATTGTCCTCAGCATTTTTGGGGTAATGGTACATTTCTGGGTCAATGAGGAGCAAATCGTCCATGACTGATTCTCTACTGAAACTCAAAATTTCGATTACTGTAGTCCTTCTGCTTTTAATGGCTTTGTCGATTGGGCTGTGGTTTCAAACCCCAGAGCTGTTTGAATATTTTAATCAGGCTTTCTGTGCCCACTAATCTGCTGGAATATCCTCAGCAAAAAACACGCAATCCATCGCAGAATAAGTTAAATGCTGTAAAATCAGCAAAATAATAAAAATATAAGCTTCTTCATAAACTTATCACTTCTTTTGATTTTATTTCAGTCCGGAATTTTCTTAGATTCTGATTATTAAAAAATTCTGAGACTCGATAATGACCAGCTTAACCCAACTTTCACAAGCCATTCATGATGCTCCACGCTGGCATCAGCAAGATCAATTTCAACATCCGACTGAAATCAAGATTGTTCCGCAAACAGATCAGGCCTTAGGTGCAGTGGTCTATGGTCTGGATGCCCGTAAAGCACAGTCATCTGAAACCATTCTGAAATTAAAACAGGCGCTGGCCGAGCACCTGATTTTGATCTTTAAGCAGCAAAGTCTGGATGATTTACAATACTTGGCGTTTTCAACTTATTTCGGTTCCATTTTCCGCCCAGGTGCAGATACACCGGTACTGGCTGCGCAGTCAGATAGCGGTGTTCCACCCGATGTCGTTCCGGTGTCCAATGCTGTTGGTCAGGGAGATTACACCGGGCATGGTGAACTGACTCCACATGCCGATCATCAATGGACACCCCTACCTTCTTTTGGTTCCCTTCTGTATGCAATTGAACTGCCTCAGGACGGCGGTCAGACCAGCTGGATCAATACCATTAAAGCCTATGATGCACTCGATAAAGAAACCAAAGCACAAATTGATCAGCTACAACTGATTACTTACAACCCATTCGTGCGCCGTCAAAAAACTAGAGATCAGGTTGAGGATCAAGGTTATGGCAATAGCCCGCTGTATCGCTTTAAAGATCAGCCCATATTAAGTCATGCCTATCCACATCCACTGGTGCGCACTCATCCCGAATCCGGTCGTAAAGCACTTTGGCTGAATACGCATACCGAAGTTGAACTGGTCAATTATGATGATCAGGCTGGCAGCGAACTGATTGCAACATTGCGTGAGCATATTTCAAAACCTGAGTTCGCTTATGAACATCATTGGGAAGTGGGCGATATCGTGTTCTGGGACAATCAGGTGACTCTGCACTCCCGTCGTCCTTTCCCGGCTGATCAGCGCCGTTTATTGAAACGTATCAGTCTGGCAGGTAGCCGTCCATTTTAATAATAAAAACGAGAATAACGAGAAAGGTAGAACTAGCTTAAACCTTCAATAATTACAATTCATCATGTCGATCTTCCACCATTGAGACTTTGACCACCTCAATGGTTTTTTATTTTCAAGCAAAAAATTAACTTTGAATATTAGCTTTGATCCAGTCGATCTTTAACAAAACAAAGTAGCGGTTTACTTTTTCTCACTTAATCTGTCTGGTGTATTTTCCTTTTTCTGCTTAGCGTATTAGAAAATCAGCAATAAACCCCTGGAAAGAGGAAACAACAATGAATCAGCTTCAATTTTCAGATTGTGTTCAGACCTGTATGAGCTGTTCTCTCGCATGTGCCAACTGTGCCAGCGCCTGTCTTAAAGAAAAAGAGCTAGAGATGATGCGGGAATGTATCCAGCGCTGTCTGGATTGTGCAGATATTTGTCAGCTGTGTGCCCGTATGGAACAAAAGCAGTCTCCTTTCATGCATGAGATATGTGAACTTTGTGCAAAAGCATGTGACTACTGCGCAGAAGAATGTGGTCAGCACCAACATGAACATTGTCAGCAATGTGCCGAAGCATGCCGCCGTTGTGCTGAAGAATGTCGAAAAATGGCTGCCTAGCCCTCACGGTGACTGGTCAAAAGTAGCTATAAAGATTAAAAAAGAAAAACCCGCAAGATTGATCTTGCGGGTTTTTGGCTAACTTGAATGAGTCAAATTAGAATAAACGGTTCATACCATTCAGCGTTGCCACACGATAAGCTTCCGCCATAGTCGGATAGTTAAAGGTAGTTTCTACAAAGTACTTGATGGTATTGTTCGGGCTGTTCATGACTGCCTGACCAATGTGGATAATCTCAGATGCATTATTACCGAAACAATGAACACCCAAAACTTCCAGCGTTTCACGATGGAACAGAATCTTCAATTCGCCCACAGTATCACCGGTAATCTGTGCACGTGCCAGGTGACGGAACGATGCCTGACCGACTTCATATGGAATTTTCTCTTCAGTCAGTTGCTGTTCATTCTTACCAATCGAAGAAATTTCAGGAATGGTATAAATCCCGGTTGGAATATCAGTGACCGGAGCAACGTCTTTCTCGCCACTCATGTTTGCACCCGCGCAACGACCTTGGTCATAGGCAGCAGAAGCCAGAGATGGCCAGCCAATCACATCACCAGCAGCATAGATATTTTCAACGTCAGTCTGATATTGATCATTTACAGTCAATTGACCACGACTGTTCGGTTTCAGGCCGACATTTTCCAGACCCAAGCCATCGGTATTGCCTGAGCGGCCGTTACACCACAAAATTGCATCTGCTTTAATTTTCTTGCCACTCTGAGTATGCAGAACCACATATTCATCAGACGTTTCAAGATAATCAATCTGTTCGTTATGACGGATCAAAACACCCTGTTCACGCAAGTGATAAGACAATGCATCAGAAATTTCATCATCCAGGTAGCTGAGCAGTTTCGGCTGTGTATTGATCAGGTCAACTTTATGCCCCAGACCAATAAAGATCGATGCATATTCGCAACCAATGACACCTGCACCATAAATAATGATTTTTTGGATTGTATAATCCAGATCCAGAATCTTGTCTGAATCAAATACACGCGGGTGATTAAAATCGAGAATTTCAGGACGGTAAGGACGAGAACCGGTCGCGATCACTAACTGTTTAAACTGAATCGTTTCCTTGATGCCATCCGGGGTAAATACAAAAATGGTATTTTCATCCTGAATGTAGGCACGGCCATGGAAAATATCAATTTTATTACGGTCGTAAAAACGCGAGTGTGTTTCAACCTGCTGTTGAATCACTTTATGTGCATTACGAAGCACCTGCTTCATGGTGAACTGTTTCCATTCACCTACTTTTTGAAACATTGGATCACGTTGATAACGGATGATGCTCGATACCGTCTGACGCAATGCTTTACTTGGAATCGTACCAACGTGGGTACAGTTACCACCTAGCTGTTCACGCATATCAACGATTGCAACACGTTTACCTGATTTGGCAAGTTTCATTGCCGCGCCTTCGCCCGCAGGGCCCGAACCTAGAACTACCGCATCATATTTAACGAAAGTCCCACTAACGACCTCTTTTTTACGTGGCATTCAACGCTCCTCAAAATTAAAAAATTTACTTTAATCTACCTGCTTATTATGACGTAAATCCTGTTGATTTGGTGTATTTAACTCACATATATTACTTGATAAGAACATTTTTTAAATGAATAGTCCTTTTTGCCCCATTTGTAGCTAAGTCCGTTATAATAAAGGCGCTATCTTTGATTATCTCCTCCCTTCAAAAACAGTGGAAAGTTAAATATGTCTGAAAACCGTAAACCAGAACAGGGTGTCAAACTTCGTGGCGCGGAAAAGGTCGCTCGTATTCCTGTAAAAGTTGTACCTACGGTTGAAACACCACGGAAGCCGGACTGGATTCGCGTCAAAATGGCAGCACCTGATGAAGTACAACGCATTAAAACTACACTTCGTCAGCAAAAATTACATACCGTATGTGAAGAAGCCGCGTGTCCAAACCTGCCTGAATGTTTTGGTGGCGGCACTGCTACCTTTATGATTATGGGGGACATCTGTACCCGTCGCTGTCCGTTCTGTGATGTGGCTCATGGCCGTCCAAATGCACTCGATGCAGATGAACCGCGTCATATGGCTGAAACCATTGCCAACCTGGGTTTGAAATATGCAGTAATTACTTCCGTAGACCGTGATGATCTGCTGGATGGTGGTGCTCAGCATTTTGTAGATTGTATTAAAGAGGCACGTGCCTTAAGCCCGAATACCCTGCTGGAAATTCTGGTGCCAGACTTCCGTGGCCGTATGGATATTGCGCTACGCATCATGACTGAGTGTCCGCCTGATGTGTTTAACCATAATATCGAAACAGTGCCACGTCTGTATAAAGCCATGCGTCCAGGTTCTGACTATCAGCACTCTTTAAACCTGCTGAAAATGTTTAAGGAATACTGCCCAGACATTCCAACCAAATGTGGACTAATGGTAGGAATTGGTGAAACTGAAGAAGAAGTGCTTGCCCTGCTTGATGATCTGCATGCGCATGGCGTGGACTATGTCACCATTGGTCAGTATTTGCAGCCTTCCAAGGAACATGCAGCGATTGACCGCTTCGTGACACCTGAAGAATTCGAACGTTATACTGAACATGGTCAAAAACTGGGCTTCCGTAATATCTGGGCAGCGCCAATGGTTCGTTCAAGCTATTTTGCCGACCGTCAATACTATGGCGAACCTGTACCATCAGTGCGTCGTAAGGTTGATCCTGCCAAGAAAATTGCAGTTCAGACAATTGAAGCTTAATTGGTTTAAATAGATGAAATAAAAGCCCTCTCAAGTAGAGGGCTTTTTAATATCTATAATTAAAATTTTACTCAGCCTTAAGCTGTTTTTTCTCTATTAGACAAAGATTAAGTCATTACTTATCTTCACATTTCTTTGCGCGTTCTCACTTGAAGAATGAGCATTTTTCAAACAATCTCAAAAATAGATAAACAACTTATCTTATTCATTTTAATACTTGAAAAAGATCATTCTCACACGTGCACTGCTGAAGCTATCCAAATCTCAAGTGACAAGAATGAATGAATTGTAATAACGAAATATCCATGAGGGATCTTGGCAAAGCCAGCTTGGTATAAATCTGGAGAAATATAACAATGCTATTTATATTTGCTGTACTACTGCTATTACTCAGTTTATGGGCTGTTTTCTATTTTCAGCTCTCGCGTAGTGCGGGTGCAATCACGCTAATTATTATGTCAGTGGTATGTGCCTTTATTAGCCCATGGTCACTTATTCTCGGTATTCCGCTCATCCTGATTAGCCTTGTAGTAATGATCGAACCTTTGCGCATGTCGTTTATTTCCAAACCGGCCTATAAAGCACTGGCCAATGCTATGCCGAGCATTAGTCCGACAGAACGCGAAGCACTGGATTCCGGAACCAGCTGGTGGGAAAAAGAGCTGTTCATGGGTGCACCGAATTGGGAAACCTTTAACAACTATCCTTATCCAAAGCTGTCGCTAGAAGAACAGGCATTTCTGGACAATGAAGTTGAAACCTTGTGCAGCATGCTGGATGAATGGGAAATTTATGAGCAAAAAGCGCTGCCTGAGCACATCTGGCAATACATCAAAGACCATGGTTTTCTGGGTCTGATTATTCCCAAAGAATACGGTGGTCGCGCCTTCAGCTCCTTTGCCCAAAGCCGGGTGATGAGCAAGATTTCCTCCCGCTCGCTCACCACAGCCGTGAGTTGCATGGTGCCAAACTCTCTTGGTCCGGGTGAGTTATTGTTGCATTACGGTACTGAAGAACAGAAAAACCGTTATTTGCCAGGTCTGGCGCGCGGTGAAGAAATTCCCTGTTTTGGTCTGACCAGCCCGGAGGCCGGTTCGGATGCCGGTGCGATTCCTGATACCGGTGTAGTCTGCTATGGTCAGTTTGAAGGCCAGGAAGTTCTGGGCTTGAGAATGAATTTTTCCAAACGCTGGATTACGTTAGCCCCAATTGCAACAGTCGTAGGCCTGGCCTTTAAAATGTATGATCCTGATCATCTCCTGGGTGAACAGACTGAATACGGCATTACCTGTGCCCTGCTCCCTGCCAGTCATGAAGGCGTAATAGTGGGACCACGGCATAACCCGGGACCACCATTCATGAATGGTACGGTTGAAGGTAAAGATGTCTTTATTCCACTGGACTGGATTATTGGTGGCGTCAAAAATGCCGGTAAAGGATGGCGCATGCTGATGGAATGTCTGGCAGTCGGTCGTGGCATTTCCCTACCAGCGCTGTCTACGTCTACGGCAGAAATGACTTATTTAAATGTGGGTGCTTTCTCTCGTATCCGTCAGCAATTCAAAATTTCAGTCGGTAAGTTTGAGGGGGTACAGGAAGCCAATAGTGAAATCGCCAGTGATACCTATATGCTGGAAGCCTTCCGTTATCTGGTCACCTGTGGTCTGAATCAGGGTGGCAAGCCTGCAGTAATGACGGCGATTGCCAAATATTATGCGACAGAAGGTATGCGTAAAGTGGTCAATCACGGTATGGATGTGGTCGGTGGCCGCGCCATTCAGATGGGTCCGCGCAACTTTCTGGCGCCTTACTATCAGGCAATTCCAGTCTCCATTACCGTTGAAGGTGCCAATATTCTTAGTCGTTCCCTGATGATTTTCGGTCAGGGTTCAATGCGTTGCCATCCTTATCTTTATGAAGAATTACAGCTTTTACAGGCTGAAGATCGGGCTGCCGCTCTAAACCCTTTCGATGACCTGCTTTTTAAACATTTGGGATACACCTTTAACCGGACTGCCCGCTCCTTTGCCTATGCCTTTACAGGTGGCTCCAGTGCTGCACCGCAAAGTGCGGTTGACTTTACCCATCCTTATTACAAAGTGATTAACCGGCTGAGTGCCAACTTTGCCCTGACCGCGGATATGTGCCTAGGATTACTCGCGGGTGATATCAAACGTAAGGAAATGCTTTCGGGTCGTCTGGCCGACATTCATGCTCACCTGTTTATTGCATCGGCAATTCTCAAGTTTTTTGAGCATAGTAAAAAAACTGAAGATGAGCGTTTACATGCACAGCTTGCGGTAGAAAAGTCTCTGTATACAGCGCAAGAAGCATTTTTTGACCTGTTTGCCAACTTTCCATCAGGTGCAGCAGCAGGTATGGTCAAACTGTTATGTTTCCCATTTGGCCGTCCGGTACAGAAACCATCAGACTATCTGAAACAACAGGTAGCGAACAGTATGATGGAAGACAATGCTTTCCGGCAGTCACTCAAAAAACATGTCTACTATAATATCAATGAAAATGATGTCACTGGCCGTATGGAATCAACTTTCAATCTGCTCCTAGAGATTGAAAAGCTCTGGGATCGCTTTAAAAAAGCTGAAAATAAAGGACAATTTAAAGGACTTAGTTTTGCTGAGCATGTAGCCGATGCACATCAACAAGGCTTTATTAATGATCAGGAAGCAGAAAAACTGGTGCACTATAATGCGCGCCGTTATGACAGCATGTTGACCGATGTATTTGATCTGCAATTGAATGAGGTATTAGAGCTTGAGAATCCGTATCTCATCAAGGAAGATGCTAAAGGAACGGATACTTCAGTGCAAACTGATCCTTCACACTCAGTATCACCTTAAATAAAACTTAGATTTAAGATGTCATAAATTCCAGAGTGAAGTCATTTTATTGCTTTACTCTGGAAGCTTTACAAGTGGCTTTTCTGCCACTTTTTTACGACTATGGCACGATAGTATTTTAGCTTAAAAGCGTTAAGCTAAAGCAATAATAGAATTGAGGATAAAGCATGTCACAACAAGATTATGAAAATGGCTTGAAAGTCCGTACCGAAGTAATGGGGGAAAGTTTTGTGCAGCGTGCTCAGGAAAATACCGTGCCTTTTACCCAGCCTCTACAGGACTGGATTAATGAACATGCCTGGGGTTCGACCTGGCAACGTGAAGGTGTTTTACCACGTAAATATCGTTCTTTAATTACCATTGCCTTCCTAACCGCGCAAAAAAGTCCCACTGAACTGAAAGGCCATGTGCGAGGTGCGCTGAATAATGGCGCAACGGTTGAGGAAATTCAGGAAGTGCTGCTGCATAGTCTGCCTTACTGCGGTGCACCGGCGACTCAGGAAGCATTTCGTGCGGCGCTTGAGGTGATTCAGGAATATGAAGCGAATTAAGAGACCTAAATATCAGTGTATTAGAGCTCTTTCATAAATAATTCTTAATGATTAAAAATTATTTATGAAATTCCCGCTCCTCATAGGAGAGGTTCTTTATAAAAAATCTCTCATCCTCTTGCGGAGCATGCTCCTCACCCCTAAGGGAGAGGGAACATTAAATATGAATGGACGATCATTTTCTAATTCATAAAAGAAATCTATTTATTTAAATTGCTCAAATATCAGTTAAATTCAAAACTGCTTAGGCTATTTAAAGTAATGCTTAATAAGAAAGCCGAGAGTTGTTAAATTCCCGGCTTTTCATATTTTTGATAATAAATCTGTCGTTATGGATTTAATTCAAAATTAATAGGTTCTCTATGAATAGCAATTTATAAGAAAGACTTTAATCCCTTAATTCAATTTGCGTACGTTGTTCCAACCCTTGTACCGCAGCGGAAAAATCCAGCTGACTGGCCTGAGGTCTGGTAATCTGTTGAAACTGTTGTTGCACCAATGACATGACTGATAAATCCAGTTGCTGCTGTTGCACCAGTTCCAAAGCAATACCAATATCTTTCTGCAATAAATCCAGCGCAAAGGTTTTATGAAACTCACGGCTCAGTACACGCTGCGCCATGATATTTTCCGACATGCTGCTTTTACCGCTGGAATGATTAATACAGTTCAAGGCACTGCTTAAATCAACTCCCTGTCCTTTCAGTACAGTTAAGCCTTCAGCCAGTGCCCATAAATGGGTAGCCATCAAAGTATTGTTAACGGCTTTCACTGCAAAACCGGAACCACTTTCTCCTACATACTCAATCAACCCAGCAAAAGCAGCAATGACCGGTTTGGCTTGTTCAAAGGCAGCTTTATTTCCTCCCACCATCACGGTTAAAGTACCTTTTTCTGCGCCAATGGTCTGACCGGATACTGGAGCATCCAGATAATAACTTCCCTGCTGCTCCAATCGTTGTGCCAGTTTTTGGGCTGATTCTGGTACACCGCTAGTACAGTCAATCCAGATTGCACCTGGCTTGGGTGGATGTGCAGCGATTAGATTTTCGACATCCTGACTGGTGGGTAAGCAGGAAAAGATAAAGTCGGCTTGAACCGCCTGCTCAATACTGACAGCCTGAGTGGCGAAAAGTGTGGCATGCTCTACAGCTTTCTGTTCAGACCGGTTCCAGACCCAAACCGGGTGTCCGAGTTTTGGCAAATGGGAAGCCATATGCCAGCCCATTGCGCCGAGTCCTAAAAATGCAATTGTATGACTCAAAAGATACTCCTTATATTTAAGCAACCGGTTTCACTTCAATGTCCGTTGCGGTTGATGCAGATACAGGCGATTCTTTATCTTCCCCACGATTCAGGAACAGATTAAGTAAAATCGCAGCCAGAGTCGCAGTGCCAATCCCACCTAAATCAAAGCTACCAATCTGCAAGCTATAATTACCTGTACCCATAATCAGACACACTGCGCCAATGATCATTGTGCTGTTCTTGGTAAAGTCAATACGGTTATCTATCCAGATTTTGGCACCTGCAACCGTAATCAGACCGAATACTACAATCGAGGCTCCGCCAAGCAAGGCCACAGGAATCGTACTGATCACCGCACCAAATTTCGGTGAAAGCCCGAGCAAGATAGCGAATATCCCGGCAAAGACAAACACAGTGGTTGTATACACTTTGGTCACTGCCATAACACCGATATTTTCAGCATAGGTGGTCATTCCCGTACCTCCCACAGAAGCGGATAAGGAAGTACAAACACCATCTGCAAAGAAACCGCGTCCCATATACGGCGACAGATTTTTACCAGTCATTGCAGATACTGCCTTAAAGTGTCCCAAATTTTCTGCCACCAGAATAATGGCCACCGGTGCAATCATCAGCATGGCATTCATTTCAAAGACTGGACTCTGGAAAGTCGGCAGACCAAACCATGCCGCTTCACTGACTTTGCTGAAATCAATTGCAGGCCCGAAGCCCATCACATTGGTGAAAAGAAAATAAAGTAGATAGGAAGACAATAAGCCGAGTAACAGCAGCAGACGGCGCACCATTCCGCGGGTAAACACGGCAATCACACTGATACAGAGAATGGTGACCAATGCCATCCAGGAATCAAACTGGTTAGCAGATACACTTTTGATCGCGACCGGTGCAAGATGCAGACCGATAATCATCACGATGACGCCCGTAACCACGGGTGGCATCAGCTTTTCAATCCAGGCTGTGCCAGTTTTCATGACCAGCAAACCAATCAAGGCATAAACAATACCGCAGGCAATGGTTCCGCCAAGTGCGAGCGCAATATTGGAATTCGCACCTACTCCTGAATAGCCGGTAACCGCTACCACGGCACCAATAAATGCAAAACTCGACCCCAGATAACTCGGCAACCGGCCGCCAGTGATCAAGAAAAATAAAATGGTGCCAATCCCGGTAATAAAAATTGTGAGATTGGGATCAAACCCCATTAAAAGTGGCGCTAGTACGGTTGCCCCAAACATCGCAAACACATGCTGTAACCCGAGAATAATACTTTTCCCAGCGGGCAGATATTCGTCTGTTTGCACTGGTGTTGAATCGATATTGCCTTGGTAAGGCTTAAATTTTGGAAACCACGATTCTTTTTCTTGCATGGGCTTCCCCTCCTTGATTAGGATTGAATTGATTTAGCACATTTTGTGTGGCTCACAGTAAGAACGGTTAAAGTACATCAGCGCATTGCCTTGACGCTGGCACATGGCTTTCACTTCACAGAACAGCACGTCATGACTGCCTACAGATACTTGCTGCACCACCTCACAGTCAAAACTGACCAAGGCATCCTCAAGTACAGGTGACTGGGTCAGCAACGTTTTCCAGTTCCCCTGACTGAAACGCTCTGCCATAGGTGTTTTTCCACCAAACAGATTGGATAAATGCTGCTGATGTGATGCTAAGGTATTCACACACAACACCTGATTATTTTTAAAAGTTTCATAAACTGATGCTGAACGGTTCAGACAGACCAGCAAAGTCGGCGGCGTATCAGTCACACTACACACGGCGGATGCGGTAAATCCAGCCATGCCTGAACGACCTTGTGTAGTAATCACATTCACTGCCGCACCCAGATTGGACATGCCCTGACGGAAAATCTGCTGATCGACCTGGGTAAACATTTCAGCTGCGTTTTCAGTCTTTACCACCTTATTTAGTGCACTGTTATCTGCAACTGCTTCTGTAATCATTTTAGACAATTTGGCATTCATGCTGTTCTCCTCCGCCCCAAGTCAGTTTTCAGTGACAGACTTAGGGCTGATATAGATGAAATTGAATCAGGTGGTTCGGCTTAAACATGGGCAATCGAGGCGATTTCGACCAGTGCATCCGGTTTTACCAGGCCAGTCTGTACGCAATATCGTGCCGGTTTATCTCCCGGAAAATACTCTGCATAAACGGTATTAATTGCTGCATAATCTGCCCAGTCTTTGACAAACACATGATTGAAAGTGACGTCATCCATGCTGCCACCGGCTTCTTCAATGACACGTTTGATGGTTTCCAGAATATGACGGGTCTGGGCTGCCGCATCACCGACATGCACAACGTTATTATTTTCATCAAAAGCCAGCGTGCCTGACACATAGACAATATTGTCTGCCTTGGTTGCCGGTACAAACGGTGCTAATGGTTTTGAAGTTCCTGCTGGAATAATGACTTCTTTAGGCATACTGTTTTCCTTAATCTTGATATTTAACTTCTTAAGCGCTTTGAGCTAATCCAGTTTCTTTAAGTGATTCACTTTCTTTTTGAAAGGTATCGACAAAATTTGAGGTATCCGACACCCAGCCAAAGAAGGTCTTGATGTTGTACAGGCTGGCTTCGTGGGCTTCGACTGGACCGGCCTGATGGCAGGCATCCGCCAGCGCCACGCCAAAATATTCCAGAAAGAAACCATCACGCAGCGTCGACTCCACGCAGACATTGGTGGCAATTCCGACAAAAACTAGGTTACGGATACCACGAACACGCAACATGCTGTCCAGTGCGGTATTAAAGAAACCGCTATAGCGAGGTTTTTCAATGACCAGATCTTGTGGTAGTGGCTGTAACTCATCAATCAGGTCAAAGTCCCAGCCCCCTTTGGCCAGTAATTGCCCCTGTAATTCGGGACGTTTGCGCATGGTCTTTAAAGCATTGGATTTATGGAAATTTGGAGAATCCGTACCACCTGCTTCCTTATATTCTGCATCCCAGCCATTTTTAAAATAGATGACCTGAATACCGGCCGCATGCGCAGCATCGACTGCTTTCTTGATATTTTCGACCACGGGTTTGGTCTTTGAGACATCAAAACCCGCCAGATCCAGATAGCCACCCTGCGAGGTATAAGCATTCTGCATATCAATCACAATCAGGGCAGTCTGTTCTGGTGCCAGACGGATCGATTCAGGTTCCGCCTTGAGCACTTTGCCCGTGCCTAATGCTTCAGTAAAGCCTACAGATACGATGTGCTCACTCATGCGCTTTTCTCCAAAACGGGTGCTGTATCTTCAATCACAATATGTTCACGGCACTTCATTAATGGCTGGATTTTCTGACCGAAATCTTCCACACCCTGAACGAAATCATCAAAAGTCAGCAGCACACCTTCTGTACCTTTGATTTCGCCAATTTCATCCAACATTCGTGCCACATTTTTATAAGAACCTACCAAAGTTCCCATATTGATATTTACAGGAGATACGCTAGAAGCCATTTGACGGATATTGGTATCTGTACCGGAAGTCGTGTCTTTCCCACCTTGATTCATCAACCAGTTAATCGCTTCCATATCGGCACCATCGTTATAATGCTGCCATTTAGCCTGAGCTTCTTCATCAGTTTCGGCTGCAATCACCATAAACAGCACATACGTCTGCACATCACGACCAGTAAGGTCGGTTTTTTCTTTTAAGCGATCATTAATTTCTGCATAAGCCGTTGGAGTATTCAGCCCTTTACCAAAAACAAAGTTGTAGTCGGCGTATTGCGCAGAAAATTCCAGACCGGCATCAGACTGACCTGCACAGATGATTTTCATATCGGCTTGCGGGCGCGGACTAACACGGCAGTCTTCCATCTGGAAATGCTCACCTTTAAAGTCGGATTTTCCGTTTGCCCAAAGCTCACGCAAAATTTGTACATATTCAGATAGATATTCATAGCGTTTGCCAAAATACTCATTGCCTGGCCACATGCCCATCTGGGTGTATTCAGGCGGCTGCCAGCCAGTCACTACATTTAGCCCAAATCGGCCATTAGAAATCGAGTCAATGGTAGATGCCATGCGCGCTACAATTGCAGGTGGCATGACTAGAGTTGCAGCTGTTGCATAAATTTGAATTTTGCTGGTAACAGCAGCAAGGCCGGCCATCAGGGTGAAAGTTTCCAGGTTATGTTCCCAGAATTCAGTCTTGCCACCAAAGCCACGCAACTTGATCATGGAAAGTGCGAAATCGAAACCATAGTGTTCAGCGCGCTGCACGATTTGTTTGTTTAACTCAAAAGTCGGCATATATTGTGGTGCATTTTCAGAGAGTAACCAGCCGTTGTTTCCAATTGGACAGAAGACACCTATTTTCATTTTCACACCTCATTATTTTTTAACACTTATTCAAAATCTTGAATCCACTACGGGAGTCTTATTTACAATATAAACATTGCAAACCGTGTGCCAACTATATTTATTCATTTTATTTCAATAACTTAATATTTATTTTTTTGAATTTTTAGTAAAATAACTATTTTTAAGCATGAATCAATTTCGCTCACTATGTTTCATTCAAGTGCATTTATAAAAATTCATGCGTGTGCAGAACCTGTATAAATTCGCAGTAAAATTCCTGCTCATACCATAGAAACGATTCATTAGAAAAAATAAAAAGTCAGACCCAAGGTCTGACTTAAATAAACAGATTTATTGGCTGAAAATATCAGGCTGATTTTAAAAAATGCAGTATGTTTTGGTTGATCAGGGCAGTTTCAGTCACCGTAGAAGCATGTGCTCCAGTTTCGAGCAGGTTTAACCGGCTATGTGGCAATAACTGCTGCAGTTGTTGTGAACGTTGATATGGCACCAGAAAATCATCCCGATTGGCAATCAGATGTACAGGAACATGTTTGAGTGCCTGCTGATGCACTTCTTCTACTTGAAAAGCTTGTACTGCCTGTATACGTGCCAAGACATTTTGAATCGGTGGAAAGTCAAGGAGCTGCTTATTTTCTGCTTCGGTTAATGGGTCAATATGTGTTGAGATCCAGTGTGGTGGATATAAAAATAAAGCTTGGGCCCGAACATAGGCTTCTGCTCCGCTATTCAGCAATAAAGAAGTCCTTGCCTGAAAACATTTTTGGGTATGTGAGTCCAGTTCGCCCCAGGCATTCAACATGGTTAGACTCAGCAACCTAAATTTTTTCTCCGCCTGATAGGTTGCGAGCTGCATGCCAATATGCCCACCCAACGCATGTCCAATAAAATGAAACTCGCAAATATTCTCATTGATCAATAAATCCAGGATCTGCCGGGCCATACGATCTACGGAATAAGGCGTTGGCAAGAGTTCAGAATCCGAATGACAACCTTCCTGATCATAGGTCACCACATGAAAATCTTGCTGTAAGGCTTTAATTTGAGGATTCCAGAAGCTGGCATGTCCGCCCAAGCCGGAGGAAAGCACAACATATGGCGCATGTGCCTGTGCTGCAGAGTGAATAAATAAAGACATAAAACTCTCATATTTGAACTATGAGATGAATACAGCAAGATATATGCCTGAATAAGACTTTTTTTGAACAGTTGATAAAATTATAGCCAGTACACATTGAACCTGTAATAGAACTCCTCTACCTCAAAGCGTACGTTATAGCCCAGTTCTGTCAACTCCGCTGAAAGATGGTGGATTTCTTCCAGTGGCAGATGCTTGGGAAAAACTGCAGTACCGCTGTATTACCCTGTCTGGCATTATCTTCAATTAGTTGCGCTAAACGTGGCTTGAACATCTCAATATTGATATTGGCTACATCAGATAATATTTTGGCTTGATCAGCAGTCATAAAACTCATTGTTGAATACTCTTTTTAATTTTATTCAATAAAATTAAATGATTTAAATCACATAAAATATTCTTGTTTTGTAATCTAAATATAAAAAGCTGACCAAAAAAAATCCCTCAACAAGAGGGATTTTTTTATTTAAATTTACTGACCTGGCAAAGGAATATATTGCGAAGCACTATTTTGTGCCTTACGTTCAGTTACTACCACTTCAAGCGTCATCGGTTTACCTGCACGCTCGATTTCAATCTGGATAGTACTGTTCGGTTTTTGCAAGGCGACAAAATTAATCAAATGTGAGGCTGAGCTGATCTCTTCCTCATTCACCTTGATAATTTTATCACCACGCTTGATTCCAGCCTTAGCAGCGGGTCCATCTGGTAGCACCTCAGCGACGGTGACACCTTTTTCTTTAGGTTGCAGCACATCATCACGTTCGGCAGGTAACAAGCTAATCCCCAACCAGCCACGAACGACGCGGCCATCTTCCAGAATGGCATTCAATACCTGCTGACAGATTTTAGCCGGAATAGCAAAACCGATGCCCAGTGAACCACCAGACTGCGAGAAAATTGCGGTATTCACCCCAATTAAGTTGCCGGCGACATCAATCAGTGCACCACCCGAGTTACCCGGGTTGATGGCGGCATCGGTCTGGATAAAATCTTCATAGGTATTGATACCCAGATCAGAACGGCCTGTGGCAGAAATAATTCCTTGAGTGACGGTTTGACCTACACCGAATGGGTTACCAATGGCCAGGACAACGTCCCCGACTTCGTTACCACTGAGCTTAAATGGCAGCACAGGTAATTTATCCAGCTCGATCTTGATCACGGCAAGATCTGTATCTGGGTCAGTCCCGACGACCTTGGCTTCAGCACGACGACCATCCTGCAAAGCCACTACAATTTGGTCCGCCTGCGCGATCACATGATTATTGGTCAGGATATAACCGTCCGGACGAACAATCACCCCAGAACCCAAGCTGTTTTCATTCGGGCTTTGTCCATACTGGTCAGGTAACTGATCGCCAAAGAATTCACGAAATACCGGATCACTCAGCAAAGGATGAGCCTGCTGCTTGACTTTTTGAGTAGTAAAAATATTCACCACAGCCGGTGCTGCCACTTTGACCGCAGCATTATAGGAGACAACGCCTCCTGTGCGCGAAATATCAATCAACGGCTCTACTTTTTCAGCAGGCATTTTGACGCCATCTGGCGCAACTGGTGCCTTTGGTTTTTGGAGTTGTTGCCACCCCAGAAAACCGATAATGACCAAAATCAGTAACACCCAAGGTAACCATGTAAAGGTGCGGCGCACGTTATTATCCTCTAAAATATTTTAATTCGTTGATGACTAAGTAATTTATATTCTATTGTAATGCTAAATACATAACTAAATACAAAAAAATCCACAGAGATTTGTGCAGCTTTAGTTACAATCAAACCCATAGCTAACTATGGGCAAGCTTTTAAACTAACAGGACTTTTATGGCGAATTTGAACGATATTATTCACTGGTGTGACCAGACCTTGGTAACCCGTGAATTTAAGGACTATGCACCAAATGGCTTGCAGATTGAAGGCAGACCCGAGGTAAATAAAATCCTCTGTGCTGTGACTGCTTCCCAGAGTGCCATTGAAGCTGCAATTGAACAAGGCGCAGACTTGCTGCTGGTTCATCATGGATATTTCTGGAAAGGTGAAGCTTACCCAATTACCGGGATGCGTGGAAAACGAATTAAAACACTGATTAAAAATGATATTTCTTTAGTCGGATATCATCTTCCTTTAGACAGTCACCCTGTTTTAGGAAATAATGCCGCGATTGCAGATCTGCTTGAACTGGAAAATATTGAACAGCTCGATCCAACCGAACGACATCCGATTGGCAATATTGGCTATTTAAAACAGTCCTTGACTCCAGAAGGTTTCAAAGCCTATGTATCAGAAAGACTCGGCTTTGACGCACTACATTTGCCTGCAGAAAAATCCTTGATTCAAAAAGTTGGTTTCTGTACAGGCGGGGCGCAGGATTATATTCAAAAAGCGGCCCTACAAGACTGTGATGCTTATATTTCGGGCGAAGTGTCTGAACGGACCTTTTATGAAGCTCAGGAACTGAATGTGCACTATTATGCCTGTGGCCATCATGCGACTGAAAAATACGGTGTGCAACGCCTGGCCAAGGCTATTTCAGAACAGTTTAATATTGAGTATGATTATTTCGAATTAAACAATCCGATTTAATTCGACTGACGGTTATGATCAGTGGCTTTATTCATATATTTTCAGGCTTTATTCTGTATTGTTATTTATACACGATGCCCATTTCGGCCCGATTATCTATTACAATAACGCCACTTATTGTTAAAACCCAGCAAAATGCAAGGAATTGAGAACATGACAACCATTACTTTACCAGCATTACCTTACGGCTACGAAGATCTTGCTCCACACATCAGCAAAGAAACTTTAGAATACCATCATGACAAACACCACAACACTTATGTGGTTAACCTGAATAACCTGATCGCTGGTACTGAGCTTGAAGGCAAAACTCTAGAAGAAATTATTACAGCAACTGCTGGTGATGCTTCTAAAGCAGGTGTGTTCAATAACGCGGCTCAAGTTTGGAACCACACATTCTACTGGAACTGTATGGCTAAAAACGGTGGCGGTAAAGCAACTGGTACTTTGACTGCAAAAATTGACGAAGCTTTTGGTTCTTACGAAAAATTTGCTGAAGAATTTGCTGCTGCTGCAACTACTCAATTTGGTTCAGGTTGGGCTTGGTTAGTGGCTGACGAAGTAAACGGCCAGCTTTCAATCATGAAAACTTCAAATGCTGATACGCCAATGGCGCACGGTAAAATTGCAGTGTTGACGATTGACGTTTGGGAACACGCTTACTACATCGACTACCGCAATGCTCGTCCTAAGTACATCTCTACTTTCCTGGAAAGCCTGGTGAACTGGGATTATGCAAATGCGAAATATGCAGGCCAGCCTGCAGGTGTTGAGAAATAATTCTTTATTTCTTTGCTAAAAAAATCACCCATTTTGGGTGATTTTTTTATTTTTAGACTCTAAATGAATATTTATAAAGCAAACAATTCATTTCTTTACATTAATTGATTGACGACCTGCCGATTCCTCCCTAAAATGCCGATCAGATTCTCCAATAGCTCAGTCGGTAGAGCGACGGACTGTTAATCCGCAGGTCCCTGGTTCGAGCCCAGGTTGGAGAGCCAATCTATTCTCCCATAGCTCAGTCGGTAGAGCGACGGACTGTTAATCCGCAGGTCCCTGGTTCGAGCCCAGGTGGGAGAGCCAGGATTCTAAAAACCCACTCATTGCGAAGTGGGTTTTTTTATACCTGTGTTTTTAAAATTGAGATCATATTGATTTATATAGGCGATCAACCACTCATCGCTTATGTTCCAGCTCGCTTATAAAAATTAAGGCTGATCGCGATTTTGTGGTTAGGACCGCTTTACATAAACATAACAGTTTGAACTACAAACCTTTTCGACTATTTTTAAAACACTTGATTCAATTTATGCTGCTTTTTTCTAAAAGTGCCTTGACCCCTTTTCAAATCTCTCTATAATCGCTGTCAGATTCTCCAATAGCTCAGTCGGTAGAGCGACGGACTGTTAATCCGCAGGTCCCTGGTTCGAGCCCAGGTTGGAGAGCCAATCTATTCTCCCATAGCTCAGTCGGTAGAGCGACGGACTGTTAATCCGCAGGTCCCTGGTTCGAGCCCAGGTGGGAGAGCCAGGATTCTAAAAACCCACTCATTGCGAAGTGGGTTTTTTTATTTTCTCTATCTGTGATCTATGTTTGATTTGAGTCAGTTTATATTTTTTGTGATTGGTTGCCTGGCAACCTTTGCATTAGTTTGTCTGCTCTTCCCACATCTGTTTACCCGTCAAAAGAAATTCTATCCAAAACGTGTGATTACTGCTTTTGAAAGCAGGATGTTTACTCGTCTAAAAGATGCCTTTCCTCATCATCATATTCTGGCCCAAGTCGCGTTTAGCGCCTTGATCACGCATGACCAGATCAAAATGCGCAATCAGTTCAATCGCAAAGTCACAGACTTCGTGGTACTTGATCGCGAATATAATGTGGTGGCGATTATTGAATTAGATGATCCGAGTCATATTGGCAAAGAACAAGAAGATGCTGAACGTGATGCAATGTTGATTGCAGCAGGATATACCGTGATTCGATATACCCAGATTCCGAGTATCAGACAGCTACAAAGGGATATAAGATAAATTAAGGAACAGTTACTGTACTTTCAGATGCAGCTTGAGTTGAATTTGCTAAAGCATCCTGCTCTGCTTTGAGCTTTTCCGCAGCTTCTCGTGCTTCAATACGTGCAATCATATCTGCCTGCTGCTGCTTGTATTTTTCCTGATTTTTAGCATCACTATTTACCGCAAGAAATGCCATACTAATTAAAAATACCGGAATACAGAGGGCAAGCGTACCGAAGATCAATAGCTTTTTGACACTGCGGGGCTGTGGCTGCTCAGACATAACAAACCTGCTTTAATTTCGTCATTTAATTGCAATGCCCAATATAACAAAATAAAGTCATAGCTCAAGGCCGAACAGTATTTAAATCCACGCCGACTTCAAGCCAGCATGGGTTTATCCCTCTTATTTAATTATGACACTGGCGTATTCATAACGGCTTCTACCGTATTGAGCAGTGCGGGAATATTTTCAGTGACCACTGTAGCGTGCGTGGCATTTAGGATCGGAATTAACTCTACATTAGTTCCGTCTGCAAGCATACCATCATATAAGATCTGGGTAATGGTATAAGGTACTGTGGTATCTGCGGTGCCTTGAAAAATATAAACTGGACGGTCTAGTCGGGTTTGTGCAGGCTGATTATCTATCAGATAATTCATAATATCAGGGTCGCTCAGGAAGTTTTCCCGTAATGCCTGATATTGCGAGAAATTCACATCACTTTGTAATGCCGTTTGAATATCTGCACCAAAACGCTGTGCAAGCTCAGGGGAACATAAACTTTCAGCCTGTCTAGCCAGATCTACCTTGGCATTAACAAAGGCCTGATTGTAATTAAAGTTGGTTTTTTCTGCCTTAATTCCTGAACTGACAATAGCGGCATACGTATACAAAGTCGCTGCTATTGGTACTGCTTGAGCTACATTACCATCAGCAGCCAGACCTTGAGCAAATAAAAGCCCTTGTTCCAAGGTATCATTAAGATAAGAAGCTGGGGCAATTGCAACTGCACCACGATAAGTATTATTTGGTAAAGCCTTATAAAACTCTGCGGCTGCTAAAGCTGCATGTCCGCCCTGTGACCACCCGATCACCCCCCAATCTTTGGCCAGTAGTCCACCATACTGTTTTTGAGCTTCACTAATCGCCGATAATATTGAATTGGCAGCACTTTCCAGATGCAGATAAGGATGTGGCTCATTATCATTGCCCAGACCCTCATAATCTGGGGCAATCACCGCATAACCTCGTTGTACCAGCCCCATAACCAAGGCCTTTTCAGGTCCATCCAAGGCAAGGCGTGAAGGTGCACACTTATCTGCTCCACCTGTAGTACCATGGGCCCAAACCACAATCGGCCAGCCACCTATAGGTGGAGTACCTTTAGGGGTAAATACCAGTGTAGTAGCACGAATCTCTCGATTCTGTACACCTTCCATTCGATAAGTAAAGATATCATGACGCCCGACAACCGCTTTCACCTGCTCATCAACCGTATAAGTTCGAACAGGATTAAATCCTACAAAATTATCGTTATCATCATCTCCACACGCAGATAAAAACAGTACCGAAGAACACAGTACGCCCAACATCAATTTCTTATAACTGTTCTGCATATTTCTATCCTTTTATTGTTATTCCCTATCTCTTTTTATCGAGATCACTCAAAATTAAGCATAAAAAAAAGCATCCTTATAGGACGCTTTTGTTATTAGCCGATAGACGGTTAGTACCAAAGAGCCAGAAAAATTCCAGCAAAGATTATGAATCCAATCCAGCGGTTATGCCTAAACGCCCAGAAACACAGCTGTGGATTTTTATCTCGAGTTTTAAACCATTGGTAAATAAAATCAAGAGCAACAACAATTAGTGCAGCCAGACCAAATGGAACCAGTAAATTTTCTAGCCATAATGCAGCACCTATCAATAAAATACTACTTACCTGCAATGCACTAATGATCTGAATATCGTGCTGACCAAATAAGATCGCTGTCGATTTTACCCCAATTTTCAAATCGTATTCACGATCTGCAATTGCATATTGGGTATCATAGGCGACGGTCCAGGCCAGATTACCAAAATATAGAAGCCAGCAGATTAAATCCGGCGTTTGCCCGACTGCAGTATAGGCCATCGGAATCGACCAGGAAAATGCTGCACCCAAAAAGACTTGAGGTAAATGGGTATAGCGCTTCATAAAAGGATAAATAAACGCTAAAAATAAAGCCCCGAATGACCAGTAAAAGGTTTCAATCGGCAGGAAAAGAAGCAGGCAGGCGCTGGCAGCCACCAAAACCAGAAATACCATCACGGCTTCTTTGGCACTGATAACTCCGGTCGCTAACGGACGGTTTTTAGTACGCTCTACATGTGCATCGACTTTACGGTCAGCAAAATCATTAATGGCACAACCTGCTGCCCGCATAAAAATCACCCCCAAAATCATGGGAATTAAAATTTCAATGCGTGGCATGCCCTGAGCAGCAATCCACAGCGCCCACATGGTGGGCCAAAAGACCAGTTCAGTGCCAATCGGTTTATCAAAACGACAAAGATAATAATAGGCGTTAAGACGCTCACGCCAGGTGATTGCTTGTGCGGTTGCCATAAAAATCAAGCCTGTGAATTTTGTATAAAGTGTTCAAATGCCGGTAAAAATGTTTCTTGTACGATAAATTTACAGCCGTGCCAAGTATAGCAGCTCTGACGGGTCCAGCCCTCATCTAAAAGTACCACCCGACGCTGGCAGAGTGGATTGGTACGTTGAAACAGAAACCAGCCAATCGGTTTGGTGCCAATATGCTGAAAAATTCGGGCTTTTTTTTGCAGGCTTAAAATTGGAAAAATACTTTTGGCTTTCACCCAAGGAGATTGTTCCGAACCATAGAGATAACTTTCACGCACCCAGGAAGTATGCTGAGGTGACATCTGCATCCATTTGGCATTGGCAAAGCTTAAACGCTGAAAATGCTCTTGAATTGGCTCGACATGAAATTGTCCCTGCCCCAAATCGGTCAGTTGCTGCGTAAGCGAACCTGAGGCATATAGCCACGGTTTTAACTCAGCCGGCAGAGCTGATAGCAACACACGCGGATTTTGTTTTCTAGAACGACTATTCATTGTTAACAGTTATCTGTTTTTGCAATGATTTCATATTTGCCTTGCGGAGTCTTAATTAAAATAAAACCTTCAGCACTCAAATAAAATGAATCGGGATAAGCATAATCCAGCGCCATTTCTGGATTTTTCAGCCCCACAAATTGAGCCTGCTTATAACCCTCGGGAGTCCGCCCCACTTCAACATAAGTCACTTCAGAGAAATTCAGTTTGAAACCTTTGTCATGATCTTTTGGATCAATCCATGGATAAAAGCTGGTGTGCTTTTTACGTTGTGCCATTTAAACCCATCAATCATTTAAAATTATAAATAGATGATACAAAAAAACCCGCGACATGCGCGGGTTTTCTTCACTTTAATTCGGAATGAATTACAAGCTGTAGTACATTTCAAATTCAACTGGATGAGTAGTCGTGTTCAGGCGACGAACTTCTTCAGTTTTAAGCTCAATGTATGCATCAAGCATTTCTTTGGTGAACACACCACCTTTAAGCAGGTAATCTTGGTCCGCTTTAAGCGCATCAAGAGCCATATCCAGGCTGTGCGCCACTGTAGGGATTTTTGCTTCTTCTTCCGGTGGAAGATCATACAAGTTCTTGTCAGCAGCTTCACCTGGATGAATCTTGTTTTGAATACCATCGATACCCGCCATTAGCAATGCTGCGAAACCTAAGTACGGGTTCATCATTGGATCTGGGAAACGCGCTTCAATACGCTTGCCTTTCGGGCTCGACACGTAAGGAATACGGATAGACGCAGAACGGTTACGCGCTGAGTAAGCAAGCATAATCGGTGCTTCGAAATGTGGAACCAAACGCTTGTACGAGTTTGTAGAAGGATTAGTGATCGCATTCAAAGAACGGGCATGTTTAATTACACCACCGATGAAGTACAACGCCATTTCTGAAAGGCCTGCATATTCATCACCAGCAAACAGGTTTTTGCCGTCTTTAGAGATCGACATATGCACGTGCATACCAGAACCGTTATCACCCACCATTGGTTTAGGCATAAAGGTTGCAGTTTTTGCATATTGATGCGCAACGTTCCAAACTGCATATTTGAACTGTTGAACTTCATCTGCTTTACGCACCATGGTATTGAAGCTCACACCAATTTCTAACTGGCAAGAAGCAACTTCGTGGTGATGCACTTCTACACGACCTGGCCCCATAATGTCTTCGATACGCGCACACATATCAGCACGCATGTCATGTGAAGAATCTACAGGAGGAACTGGGAAGTAACCGCCTTTTACGCGTGGACGGTGACCAGAGTTGCCGCCTTCATAGTCTTTGTTGGTTGACCATGCAGCTTCTTCAGCGATCAATGTATGGCGCGCGCCAGACATGTCGATTTCCCATTTTACTTCGTCAAATACGAAGAATTCTGGTTCTGGGCCAAAGAATGCTGTATCACCGATACCAGTAGATTTCAAATATTCTTCTGCACGGCGCGCAATCGAACGTGGATCACGATCATAACCTTGACCAGTAGATGGCTCGATTACGTCACAAGTTACAACAACTGTTGGCTCTGCAAAGAACGGGTCGATAAAACCAGTTTCCGCGTCCGGACGTAAAATCATGTCCGATGCTTCGATGCCTTTCCAACCTGCAATTGAAGAACCGTCAAACATTTTGCCGTCTTCAAATGTATCTTCATCAATACTGTCTGCTGGATAAGTAACGTGTTGCTCTTTACCCTTGGTATCAGTAAAGCGAAAATCGACCCATTTTGCGCCACTTTCTTGTATGAGTTGAAGGACCTTGTTCGCCATGCTCATTTTGCTCCGATGTTTTTGTTGCACCCGTGAAGTGCGTGTTAGCAGTTGATAGTTATTAAGCAATTACCATACCAACTTTTAAAAGTATAGATAAAATCTTGAATTCTTTATAAGAATTCATGAATTAATAAAAATACTTTGCGGCTATTATACTAGCTGCAAAACTAAATGCACTATATTCAAGCATTCTTCATTTATTTTATTTCAGCTTTATTTTTTAGCGCACCTAAATAGTGCAGTGGTGAATAAAAATGTATTAGAAACATAATTTTTTATAGTGGATATGCTGCTTTTTTCAACTTTTGTTTAGTTTTTATTTAGTTTTAGCTAAGAATTAAGCATTTTTTATGAGATATCAGTAAAGAAAACTTCCGGATTGACTTAGGATCACCTGATTATTTTGAGGCATTTTCTTTAACTATACTTTTGAAATAAAATTTTATATCACGCGGTCTGATTCAAGTGATGTTTTTTTCACCAAAAAATTTTAATCTTTTTTTAACTTTCTTTTTAATTTTTAAGTTCTACTCTAAAACTAATCATACTTATAACTTTCTAATGGTAAGTCTATTACTTAAAATAATGATTCAATAATTTCCATTCTGTTTAGATCGGCTTCTTAAGCCATCAAATTTGATGAAATTGTTGCGCCGAATATGGCTATTTTTTGCTATGATGAAGCGTGCTTTATTTTCACACAATGAAATCAATGATTTAGTTGTGTTACCCAAGTGCTTGCAATAAGCGCGAATTAAAGTACGATCGGGACAACTTTAGCACAGTTAAGTGCATTAATTTCAATAGGTTAAGCTCATGCTTTTAATGGTCGACAACTATGACTCCTTTACTTATAACATCGTCCAATATTTTGGCGAACTGAATCAAGAAGTAAAAGTAGTCCGTAATGATGCCGTGACATTGGAAGATATAGAGCGATGGCAACCCAAGTATTTAGTGATTGGTCCTGGACCGTGCTCGCCAAGTGAAGCAGGAATTTCTATTCCTGCAATTCAGCATTTTGCTGGTAAAATTCCCTTACTGGGCGTTTGTCTTGGTCACCAGAGTATTGGTCAGGCATTTGGCGGCGATATCGTGCGTGCCAAACGTGTGATGCATGGCCGTCTGTCTGATATGTACCACAGTAATACCGGGATTTTCAGCAATCTTCCTTCTCCATTTCCTGCAACGCGCTATCATTCACTGGTGATTGATCAAGCTACCTTGCCTGAATGTCTGGAAGTCACCTGCTGGACCAATGAAGCGGATGGCTCTATGGAAGAAATTATGGGTGTGAAACATAAGACATTGCCGGTCGAAGGCGTGCAGTTCCATCCTGAATCGATTCTGAGCCAGCATGGTCATCAAATCTTTAAAAACTTTCTCGAAATTTATGCCTAAGAACACCTTATGAATATTCAACAAGCTTTAAGTAATATTACTAAAAACATTCACCTGACTCAGGATCAAATGCAAGACGTGATGCGTGCCATCATGTCAGGTGAAGCAACCGATGCCCAGATTGGTGCCCTGCTGATGGGCTTACGCCTTAAAGGCGAAAGCATTGATGAGATTACCGCAGCTGCACGTGTCATGCGTGAACTTGCCACCAAAATTGATGTCAGTGACATTCCCTATCTGGTCGATATCGTCGGCACAGGCGGTGATGGCCAGAACCTGTTTAATGTCTCTACTGCTTCCGCATTTGTAATTGCAGCAGCGGGCGCAACCATTGCCAAACATGGTAACCGCGGCGTTTCGACCAAATCAGGTTCGTCAGATTTACTGGAACAGGCCGGGATTAATCTGGACCTGAATATGCAGCAGACCGAGCGCTGTATCCGTGATGTCGGTGTCGGTTTCCTGTTTGCACCCAATCATCATCAAGCGATGAAATATGCAATCGGCCCACGCAAAGAATTAGGGATTCGCAGCATTTTCAACTTACTTGGCCCGCTTACGAATCCGGCCGGAGTAAATCGTTTAGTCATTGGGGTATTTTCCAATGAACTCTGCCGCCCTATTGCCGAAGTCATGAAACAGCTCGGTGCTGAACATGTGATGGTAGTACATTCACGTGATGGTCTGGATGAAATCAGTATTGCCTCTTCAACTCATGTCGCTGAACTGAAAAATGGCGAAGTCACGGAATGGGAAATCACGCCTGAATCGGTCGATATTGAATCGCAAACTCTGACCGGACTGATTGTGGAAGATTCTGCGCAAAGTCTGGCTTTAATCAAAGATGCACTGGGCAAGAAAAAATCAGACATCGGTGATAAAGCCGCCAACATGATCGCGCTGAATGCCGGCGCGGGTATTTATGTCTCCGGTTTAACCAGCAGCTATAAGCAAGGTGTTGCGCTGGCACATGACATTATTTACGGCGGTCAGGCACTTGAAAAAATGAGTGTGCTGTCTGAATTTACCAAAACCATTAAACATTACGAAGCTTAATTCGGTCAGGAATTTTGATCATGGTGGATATCGCAAACACAATTTTAGGCAAGATTGTTGACCGTAAAAAAGAAGAATTTGCCCTACGTTTAAAGCAGAAAAGCTATAAAGATCTGGAGGAACTGGCTCAGGGTGCATCACCTGTACGTGGTTTTGCACAGTCTTTAATGTCGAAACGTCTTGGTGTGATTGCTGAAATTAAAAAAGCTTCGCCATCCAAAGGGATTATTCGCGAGAACTTCAACCCTGCGGAAATTGCGGCACAGTATCAGGATGCAGGCGCAGCCTGTTTATCGGTGCTGACCGATGTAGACTTTTTCCAGGGTCATGATGACAATATTCAGATTGCCCGTTCACATTGTGACCTGCCTGCACTGCGCAAAGACTTTCTGATCGACCCTTATGGGGTCATCGAAGCACGTGCCCTGCATGCAGACTGTATCTTGCTGATTGTGGCTTGCCTGTCTGACCAGCAGTTAGAAGAAATGTCTAAAACTGCATTTGAACATCATCTGGATGTACTGGTTGAAGTTCACGATGAAGAAGAACTATCACGTGCTTTAAAGCTTTCTGATCGTTGTCTGCTCGGCGTGAATAACCGTAATTTAAAAACCTTTGATGTCGATTTAAATACATCATTACGTTTGAAAAAATTACTGGACCCTTCACGCCTGCTAGTGACTGAAAGCGGTATTGCAACTCCTGCCGATGTGGCCATGATGCAGGAAAATGATATTCACGCCTTCTTGGTCGGCGAAAGCTTCATGAAACAGCCACGTCCGGATCATGCTTTCCGCGATCTGTTTGGTGAGCCTGAAGCGGTTTAAAATGTAAATGCTCACCTAAGCATTAAAAAAGCCCAATCTCAGAATTGGGCTTTTTAATTTTATTCAGCAAAGTTTCACAGCAGATAAACTCAAATTACATTGCAATTGTTTTAAGCAGAACTAAAGAGAGTGGAAATAAAACAGGCGAAGATTGACAAAGTACTGCCTCGAAACGAGCCCCTGCACTTTGAGCCTTGGTCTTAAAATATAATCCTGCAAACATTGCAGCGAACATAAAAATAATCAATGTTGGACTGAATAATTTTACTGACTGGATATCGAATAAAATGAGCGAAAATAATCCGACAATACTCAAGTTATAAAAATATTGAAGATGCCACATATCCTCATTTCCTTTTTATTAAGAGTATATATCGGACTTATGCATTTCTATATCTGAAAACTTCATTTTACTGATCAAAATAAGATAGCAGTTCTTCAAACTCCGGCAGTTCAGTATAGCTTTGATTCACCTTGATTTCGTCTGCCCAAGTAATTTTAGAGCTCAGGCAAAAACTTAATTTTTGCTGAATCTTTGGTGCATTATCTAACAACCCTAAAGGAATCCATATCAATGCAGTTGTGCCCACTTGATTGGGAACGGGTGAGCCACAGCGCTGACAAAAATGGGAGCGAAAGCCAGTCTCTTTTTGATAACAGGATATTGAGGACGTGACTGACGTCCATTCAAAATATTGCTGATTGATTAAAGTGGCTGCATTGGCGGCCGTACCACTCTGTTTCCGACACAAACTGCAATGACAGTGATACATGCTATGAATGTCTGTATTAACCCTAAATTTTACATTGCCGCATAAACAGCTGCCTGAATAATTCATTTTTTATTTTCGCGATTATATGATCTTATATTTAAAAAAGAGATATTCCATAGAAGCAACTATTTAAGTGATCAAATCAGAAAAATCACGAAACATCTTTTATTTACAGCGGATTCGGTTTTTTGATTGTAAAAATGTGCCGCTATTTTAAAGTCCAATTTTTATATTATGTGGTTATAAACGCATTTCATTTCTCCTTTCAGCCATTTAAGACTATAATTCTATTAAATTCCGTTTCTCTCCCCATTTTCAGATTATGAGCAAACATGATTCTTCGCTTTCTAAAGATCAGTACAACTTACTGAAAGATTTAAAAAAGCAAATTAGTCAGCCTAAGGCTGAACCTGTTGCCCCTGTCGTGAAAACAGCGGAGCAAGAACAGGCTGAAGACCTCGACCTGTTTCGTAAACAAATGCAAGGTGTACAAAAAATCGATGCCGGCAATACTGCCAAAATTGAAAAATCTGCCAAGAAAAAGCCGGATGCACAAATTCTGGCAAAGCGTGCCGCTGCCGAAGGGCCAATGCACACCGATGAAACCGTTCTTTCAGATACTCAAGCCATGCTGAATCCAGTCGGTAGTCAGGCCAACTTGAGCTATCGTATTGCCACCTTGCAACATAAAGTTTTTGAAGACTTAAAAGCCGGTAACTTGCGCTGGTTTGAAGCTGTGGATCTGCATGGCTGTACCGTAGAAGAAGCGCGACAAGCTGTGCTGCAGATTATCCAGATCGCCAAAGATGAAAATCAAAACGTGATTAAGATCGTACATGGCAAAGGCCCAGAAGCGATTTTAAAAACCTATGTCAACGGCTGGCTGCGTCAGCATCGTGACGTTTTGGCCTTTGTCAGTGCCCCTGAAAAACAGGGCGGTACTGGTGCGGTACTGGTTCTGCTGAAACGTGCGGAAAAGAATCCAAAGTTCAAACAATAAACGGTTTTAGCTCCAAAACAAGGCATTGTAAAAGTTTTCTGCTACAATGCCGTCCTTGTTCATTCTCAGTTTAAGTGAATACGTCATATGACTATGCAGCAATCCTACGCAAACATTCTTACTGCCGTTGGCGAAGATCTCAATCGCCCTGGTCTCAAAGATACGCCAGTGCGCGCTGCGAAAGCATTTTCATATTTAACATCGGGTTATAGCCAGACACTTGAGGAAGTAACCAACAAGGCGGTCTTCCCTTCTGATAACCGTGAAATGGTACTGGTCAAAAACATCGAATTTTATTCGCTCTGTGAACATCACTTACTGCCATTTTATGGCCGCGTGCATATCGCCTATTTACCGGAAGGTCATGTTTTAGGTTTATCCAAATTTGCCCGCATTACAGAAATGTTTGCGCGCCGTTTGCAAATCCAGGAAAATCTGACCCAGCAAATTGCAGAAGCAGTGGCTGAAGTCACCAAAGCACGCGGTGTTGCAGTCATGATTGATTCTGCACATATGTGTATGATGATGCGTGGTGTAGGCAAGCAGGAATCAACTACTCGTACGGTATCGTTTATTGGGGATTTTAAAACCGATAAAGAAACACGTCGTGAATTTTTAAGTGCAGTTCCAGAAAATTTCTAATAAATTCATAAATGGAAGCCTCAATTGATATTGGGGCTTTTTTATCACAACGAGGCTACCAATGTCATCTATCTGGATTGCGGGTCAGGGTTTAAGTCAGGCTAAGGAAAGTGTCGATTATCCACGACCAGATCGTCTGGTCAAAGCCAATCCTCAACGCCTGACTCAGAGTGCCTATCAGCATCCTCATATGGACTGCGGCATCTGGCAATGTGAAATCGGTGCCTGGAATATTGTATTTGCCGAGAATAAACAGGAATTTTTTCAGGTCATTGAAGGCATCGTACGTTTACATGATACCCAAAAACAGTCATTTGTTGAAATTAAGGCAGGTGAAGCCGGCATTATTCCTCCTGGTTTTATTGGTACTTTTGAAGTGATTGAAGCTGTTAAAAAGTATTATGTGGTAGTGGAATGTTAAAAGGCTTTTCGCACTTTATTTTCCTCAACGGTGAAGAAATTTCGTAATAAACTCCTTAACTATTTTAATATTCTTTAGACTTTCTCATTTTTGAAATTCTTTCTATAACGCTTGTTTAGCTAAAAACCTTCTCAGCATATGATCTGAATCTCCCTTTTACTTCTATAAATAAAAAAATGAAAATAAGTCGTTTCATATCCTCTATTGCGAATTTCTAAACTACATTTTCTGTCATGTTTAAATACAGATCTTGCTGTTAGATGATTGCATGATTCAGGTATGCAAATACTGGAACTCGCCATGAGCAAAAAGCAGCCTGCTCCTCCTAAACGCACTTCACGTGTTTATTCAAACAGTTTTGACTATAGCCTGGACTTTAAAAAAATTAATTTTCGCAAACGACCAGAACTGTACCGGATTGGCCGTGGTGAACAAGGCGTGTTACTGGTTGAACCTTACAAATCGGAAATCCTGCCGCACTGGCGCTTTGCCGATGCAGACAAAGCCCAAGCCAGCAGTGACAAGATCTACCAGCTTTTCCTAGAATATTTGAAACAAGAAGATTTTATCGGGGCAGACATGGCACGCAAGTTTTTACAGATGGGTTTTACCCGTGCGCGTCGTTATGCCAACCATAAAGGTGGCAAAAAATACGATGGTCCTGTTCCAGAAGATAAAAAAGGCTTGAGTGGCGCACATGGCCGTTCAGAGCTGCCACGCTATCAGGAAGATCCGGTTAAAGCCGCTGCTGCCGAAATTTTTAAACAGAAATGGGATGAAGCCAAAACCCATCCGGCATATCTTGAGCAAAAACAGAAATTTCAGGATTTTTTACAACAGCAGTCTCTAACTGGATAAATGCATATAATTTAGACTGAAAGTGGCTGTACGGCCGGCTTTACGGACTGATGAGCCATATAGACTCTGTTACGCCCGTTATTCTTCGCCATATACAAGGCAGAATCTGCTGCGTTCAGGAAGCGCTGATAATCCGGATGTCCATCATAGAGGGCACACCCAATACTGACAGTAAATTTAAATTGATGGCCTTGTACCGAATTAATCATGCCATTTTCAATATATTTACGAATACTTTCTGCAATATTCAGGGCGCGTTTTTCATCAGTATCCACCAGTAACAGCAAAAATTCTTCACCGCCGATCCGGAAAACATAATCACTGCCCTGACTGTATTTTTGCAAGCCTTCGGCCAGAAACTTCAAGGCCAAGTCACCTGCAGCATGCCCGAATTTGTCATTGATACTTTTGAAATAGTCGGCATCAATGGCAAGCAAAGACAAGGGGGTATGATTCTTGCGAGAAAAAGTGATTTCACGTGAAATAATCGTATTCAAATAACGACGATTCAGTAATTGAGTCAAGGAGTCATTGCCTGATTCAATATACTCGGCTACCTGAAATAACTGATCTACCAGTAGCTGAATTTCACGATTCAGATTCCGGATTTTCTGGATCAACCCCAGCATATTATTCTTATCCGTACAGTTCATAATATCTTGATTGAGTTCATCAACCTGATAAATCCGCTCAATGATTAAATCGACCTGATCAGAACCGGTAAAAGCATAAGAGGCTTTATGGACAAACCATAAACCGAACTCCGACTTGGATAGCATCGGATGATTGAATTTCTCATGCTCGGAAAAGACCTTGAACATGAGTTCATTTTCCCAGTCCAGCAGCGAGCTGCGCTGTTTATCTTTTTGTACGGCCACATCCTGCATTGCTGAAAAAACACGATAGCTGTGTTTGATTTCCTGGTTCAGGGCTGTTTTGGCTTCATAGGATCGGCACATTATTTCTGTGGCAAAGCCCATAATTTGGATAATATAACTGCAGGTGGTCAACACACCCTGGTCAGGATTCTCATCCAGCAGTTCAAACATTTTACGTTCAATTTCACGTACACCACGCATGATCAACCAGGATGGAATCCCGACACGTGCATGCACATGCCCCACCAATGCCTGTTTCTGTACGGCATCAGCATAACGTTTATTAATTCCTACACTAAAGCTTTCAAGTAACCAGGCATTCAAGGTGTCACGCAAGCGCTTCTGAATCAGGTCATCGGAAAAGAATTCTGCAGATTCCTTTTCGATAAGCATGTTTTTATAGAACTCTTCAACCAGAATCAGGGAATGGTCTTGAATAAACTGAAAGGCATGCAATAAATTATCTGATGAATAATTTTGACAGATCTGTTTCCACTGCTCGGCCAACCTTGCCATGCATTCATTATCCATACTGCCTGTTCCCCAAAACTCTGAAATTTGCACTCACATTATGTGATAAATATAACAAATATCAGGTATTTTTCCTAAAATATTGATCAGATTATTTGTATCAGACCAAGCCACTCTCTATACAAGATAAGGGCAAACGGAAAGACAGCCTTATGGAGAACCAAGGATTGATGAATAGTTTAAATCTATTTTAACCCATTTTAAAAAAACCGTATCAAGCCAAGGCTCCATTGATCCCAGTCTTTGGATTGCTGTTGCTGATACGTCCAAGACAGCCGAAGCGCATGTTGTGGATTGAATGCATATTGGAGCTGGGTATTCAATTTCAGGTGCCAGTGATGCGAATCCTCCCAATACGGCAGCTCTACCTGTACCAGACTGTTAATCTGATCGCTCCAGATATTCTGACAACCCACGGTGGGGCCAGCACCTATGCGCCAGCCCTGATCGAGTGCCTTGCCGGCCTGTAGCTGAGTTTGCATTTGTGCATAACATAGATGTTCACGGCTGGCATTTGCCCAGCTATAGCCAACCTGAGATTTTAAGCTGGTAACGCCATGTTGCGCATTTTCACTAAATCGGCCATGCGCATCCAGTGCTTCCTGTTGCCAACCCAGATTAAAACCCCAAGATAATGGTGTATTAAACGGATTGACCGGGTTATAGGAGTTGACAGTCAATAGATCCAGATGCTCCAGTTTGAGTTCACTGTCACGATATTGCAAAGCCCCATCTAGAAACAGCAGTTGTGTGCCGGTTCGAAAACCGCCTTGCGGGTCGACGAGATCGTGATAGGCCTGCCGATGGCCAAGCTGGACAAAAGATTCACCCTGAACCTGTCCGGCCTGAATACTGATATTGCGTGCATGATGGCTTTGTACCGGATCTATTTTTGGACGTTCCGGCGCTTTACGCTGTTTCTCGACATTTAGCTGACTTCTTAAACCCAATAGCTTGCGGAAACGTGGCTGGGAAAATGATTCATCGACTTTCTGCCGGAGGAAATCCAGATATAAATGATCATAGGCCATTTCCAGAATTTTGGCCTGATCCTCTGCCGGATAATCTTGCAAGATTGAAGGCATTATGTCTGCTTCTGCATAAGCTAACTGATGTGCACTTTTTGCCAGCGCTTTGCCATGCTGTCTGGACTGAGCCAACAATTGAGTCTCAAGCGCCGGACGATAAACTTTCTGCTTAACCAAGCCCTGCTGTTCTACGACTTTCAGCGTTTCAATCGGAATTGCAGTCGAATTAAACTGTTTCTGTAGATTTAACTCGGGACGAACCAGATCAAACAACCCGAGTAAACGATAGGAGCAATTATCGTTGATAAAATAATAAGGGAAACTTACATTTTGCATTTCCCAAAGATGCTGTACCAGAAATCTGGTTTCTTGCGGGCTTAAGTTTAATTCGTATTCCCATAAATCCCGGCTTTCGAAGTCACCATACTCTTTGACCTTGCGGTAATACGGCATCAGTGAATATTCACCCGGATATTGTCCGGTTAGTCCTTTCCAGGCAAAGGACCAGTTATCATTGCTATTAACCGTTGCAGCATAGTTGACGGCATAAGAAATCAGATTAAGTTGTTGCTGGTCTTTAGGGTCCAGACGCAACAAGGTATGACCAAACATGGAGCTGGGATTGCCCATGAAATCCGTGGCATAAATCAGGGTCGCCTGATAAGGCTTGACTTCGCCTAGCCATTTCTCCAAATCCGGACAGCTGACCGCAGGCAATTGCTGTTCAGAAATATCCAGTTGCTGCATTAACCAGCTGCTTCGTGCCGGAAACTTACAGCGCACGGACTGATTCGGTTCTGCACTCAAAAATAAAGCCTGAATGTTATGTTGCATTTCCTTTTTTAAATCGGTTTTTCCCTGTTCTGCCAGAAAATATCCTGAGTAGCTTACTTCGCTATGACCTTTGGGATTGGCATACATCAGACGTTGCCAGGTAGTGCTTTGGTCCAGATGCTGTGTTTCGGCCTGAACCAGATAATGCTGGATGTCTGAATTAATTTCACTGGAAAAACTTAAAGGGCTGAATGTGAGGCCCAGCACAAAGAACGCATATTTCATTCAGTTAACTTATTCTCATCAATTTCTTTTAATCATAAGAAAACCCTGCCAGAACAGCAGGGTTTTTATGGTATGAATCAGATGTAAGCTTTTAAGACTTCATCTTTGGCCATCACAGTTTGTAAGGTGTTTAAAACCTGTAAGGTATTCTGGTTGTGTGCAGAATAGATTTCAGAAAAATTTTGCTTGGAAACGCTAAAGAAACGTGCTTTATCTTCAGACTTGATATTAAGTAGTTCCGCCAGTACATTCAGGCTTTCACCTTCGCCAACCGCCATATCACGTGCCAGTGCTTCAGCATTTTCATTGGTAAAGGTCACCACTTGAGCAGTTACAGTACCACCCTGGCTACATCCTAGAGTACCAAAAGTAATCCCGAGCCACTGATTCGTAAACAGAACGTTAGTCGTACCTGCAAGTAGCTTAGGAATAATGCCTGACTGGCCCGCCCACACCTGACTACCGATACCACAACCGACATCGTTATCCGCCATCGCCATACCAGAACCCGTTGCCAAAACCACAGCGAGCATAATTTTTTTCAACATACTTATTCTCCGATTATTCTCATGCAATCTTTGTTATTACTCTAATTATGTAATTTAAATTACATACTGAGCAGAGTAGCGATAAGTCAAGTTTGGTGCAATCGAAAAAATACATGCTTTACATAAACATAACCTGAATAATTTTACTGCACTTTAAGTGTCCAATTGCCTTGTGAATTACGCTGTCCCAAGATTTTCAATACCAACACCAGACTCAGCAATAACAACAGATACCAAGACCCGAGTTTGCCCCACCCCACCATATGCCATTTTTCTACCTGGCTTGGATAGAGCCAGATCTGGTAAAAGGTGCTGATGTTCTCGGCAATCCAAATAACAAATGCCAGAATCAGCAGTACCGGTAGCATCGGCAACTGAAAAGCATGCTGATTCAGCTGAAAGCGGATTTTGGTTTTCCAGAACATGGCCACGCTCCAGACAAATAAAATCACCCGATAGTCGGGAATAAAAAACTTGCTCATAAAGTTGATATAAGACAAGACTGCCAGAGCCAACATATGACTAAAACGCGGTAACTTTTCGAATGACACCTGATATATGCGCAAAGAACGGGCAAAAAAACTGCCAACCGCAGAATACATAAAACCGGCAAATAAAGGCACAGTCATAATTTTAAAGACTGCAGGTTGAGGGTAATGCCAGGATGCAATTGCTGGATGGGTCAGAAAAATTTCCATGACCATGGCCATGAGATGAAACAGGGCAATGACTTTAGCTTCAGCCCATGATTCAAGTTTGGTATAGAGCAGCAATACCTGAATGATCAGGGCAAAAAACAGTAAATAGTCATAGCGGTAAAAACCAAAAAAACGATCACTACCCATAGAAGCGGTCAGCGCAAAAGCCAGCAGGAGTAAAATCCCAAATAAGGCAGCCGAAGCTGCCTTATAGGTAAATTCAAACCCTGATTTAAGTAGGTCAATCAAAGTTCACATCCTAGAGATATTTAGCGCTGTACTCATGTACGGTATCAATAAATGCCTTAGGCTTGGCCGGATCGACCCATTGGGTAATACCATGCCCCAGATTGGCGACATAACCGCTTTTTTCCCCATTGGCATAGGCATCGTCCAGCATGGCTTTGGTCGCTTTCATGATGGTTTCTGATGAACCATATAAAGTGGCAGGATCCAGATTGCCCTGAAGTGCTGCACGTCCAGCAATGGTCTGACGCGCAACATTCAATGGTGTCGTCCAGTCCAGTCCAAATGCATCTGCACCTGTGGTAACCATCGGTTCCAGCCACTGACCACCACCTTTAGTAAACAGAATCACCGGAATCTTGCGACCGTCTTTCTCACGTTGCAGGCCAGCGACAATCTTCTGCATATAGTTCAGCGAGAACTCAATATATTCACGATGCGCTAATGCCCCACCCCAACTATCAAAGATCTGTACCGCTTGTGCTCCCGCATCAATCTGCGCATTCAAATATTCAGTCACTGCATCAGCCAGACGGTCCAGTAAAGCATGTAAAACTTCAGGCTGTTCATACATCATCTGTTTGGTAAACCGGAAATCTTTGCTTGAACCGCCTTCGACCATATATGTCGCTAAAGTCCAAGGGCTTCCCGAGAAACCAATCAGAGGCACCTGACCACCCAAGGCTGAACGAATGGTCGAAACTGCGTTCATTACATAATCCAGATCCGACTTGGCATTAAATGCAGGCAGGTTTGCCACATCCTGCTCGGTACGTACAGTTTTATGAAACTTAGGACCTTCACCAGCTTCAAAATACAGTCCCAATCCCAGAGCGTCTGGCACTGTCAGGATATCCGAGAATAAAATCGCAGCATCCAGATCATAACGGCGCAAAGGCTGCAAGGTCACTTCACAGGCAAATTCTGTATTTTTGCAAAGAGACAGGAAATCTCCAGCTTTGGCACGTGTTTCACGATATTCTGGTAAATAACGGCCAGCCTGACGCATCATCCATACGGGTGTAGCATCTACAGGCTCACGCAACAGTGCGCGCAGAAAACGATCATTTTTTAAGGTCGTCATTCACATTCCCATCTTTCTTTGACATTGCCGACATCATAGCAAAAAGGCTACAGTTTTAATAACTTCTGCCGACTTTTAAAATCGATCATGTGTCGTGATCAAATGTGATCAATTACACAAAACAACTACTGCATCTCCACATTTTTTCTGTAATACTTATAGTGTTTTTTCACATAGTTAAGAAATATTTTAAGGTTGAGTTACATGTTCGTTCGCACAATGCTCGCTGTGAGTCTAGGTTGCATTTTCGCAGGTACTGTTTTCGCTGCGTCTACTGCTGAACAACCATTAAACCCCCAAGTAGTAACTGATGTTTCAGTACAGGATCCGATTGATCCTTTGGCAACTGAAGCTTCGGCAGCCCAGGCTGAAACCAGAATTACTGCCCAAGAACAACAAGACCTGAAGAAAGCTTCTGACGCTCTAAATGTACTACAAAATACTGAAGACCAGACTGCTGATATTGGCGCCGCTCCGACCAGTAAAACTCCAGCCAGCTCGGCTGCAGCCAAAGCTTCCTGGACCTTAGACGGTCTTAATAATGCGGAATGGTATGAAAATATCGGTAAAGGTCAATTTCCTGTCTATGCACGTGCTCATGTCATGCTGAATAATGCACATGCTTCTCCGGGTGCAATTGATGGTACCAGCGGTAAAAACACCCTGAAAGCGATTGCATCTTTCCAGCAAATGAACGGCATCAAGCCTACTGGAACACTGACCAAAGAAACCTGGGATGCGCTGGTAGCAAAACAGGGCTCTAAACCTGCCTTCGTCGAGTACACTATCACTGAGGATGATCTTAAAGGTCCATATGCCCAGTCTATTCCGCATGATTACGCCTTGCAGGCCAAAATGAAAGGCCTGTATTACACCCGTGTATCTGAAATGTTGGGCGAAAAGTTCCATATGGATGAAGACTTTTTGAAAAAGTTAAATCCGAAAGCGACCTTTAAAAAAGCCGGGGAAAAACTGATTGTTGCCAATATCCGTAACGAAGTTCCTGAAGACATCCATCTAATTGTGGCGCATAAAGGTGCCAAGCAGTTATATTTATTTAATAACCGTAACCAGATGATCGGCTCTTTCCCTGCCACTATTGGTAGTTCGGACACTCCATCTCCTACCGGCACTTATAAAGTGACTGGAGTAGCTCCAAATCCATGGTATAGCTACTCACCAAGCAACTTTGTTCAGGGCAATAACAAGAAACCGTTATCTTTACCACCTGGTCCAAATGGTCCGGTCGGTAATATCTGGATTGGTTTAAGTAAAAAATCCTTTGGTATTCACGGTACGCCAAACCCGTCTGCAATTTCTAAAACTGCATCGCATGGCTGTATCCGTCTAACCAACTGGGATGCCAATGACTTAGGCCGTAAAGTGAAATCTGGTGTGACGGTCCGTTTCCTAGAATAATGACCTCTCTACCGGTTAAAATAGAATAGCCTGCTTTTGAGCGGGCTTTTTTATTCCTGAGTTTTTGCTTTGAGCTGTGTCGTTGCAAAAATGCAATGATCTGTCGCCTATTTGAGATTTTTTCAGCTTTAAAACGACAGTATGATGATCTCAAGTTCAAAATAATATCGAGATTAAATCATGAAAGCTTTTCTACATCCGAGTGAAAATCGTGGTCATGTAAAAATGGGCTGGCTGGAGTCTAAACACAGCTTCTCATTTGGTAACTGGTATAATCCGAACTACATGGGAGTCAGTGCCTTACGCGTGATTAATGATGATTTAATTGATGCACATCAGGGTTTTGGCACACATCCGCATGACAATATGGAAATCCTGACCTGTGTGCTGAAGGGAACCATTACCCATCAGGACAGCATGGGCAATCATGGCGGAATCTCTGCGGGTGAATGGCAACTCATGAGCGCCGGAACAGGTGTACGACATAGTGAAATGAACCAGGGTGATGAACAGGTCCATCTGTTACAGATCTGGATTATTCCCAATGAACGTGATGCCAAGCCGAACTATCAGCAAATCCGTCTGGATCCCCATGAGCAACCCAACCAGTGGCATTTGATTTGTGGTCCAAATGACAATGCACCGATGCATATTCGTCAGAATGCCGAAGTCAAAACTGCGGTAATTCAGCGAGGCCAGAGCCTGGAAGTCAAAGCAACCCAGCATATTAATTATGTACATGTGGTTTCTGGTACTGTCGAGATTGCAGAACATACAGTTAAGGCGGGTGGTGCAATTGCTTTTCTGGAAGACTCCGAAATTAAAGCAAGTGAAGATGCGCAAGTCATCTGGTTTGACTTACCTGAAGTACCAAACTAAGCTTTTAATAAGGCTCCCTCTACAAAGGCTATTGATCATTTTGATGAATAGCCTTTTTTATACATAGAATAATGAATAAGAAATATAAGTTCGCAGAATCATTATAAGGTTTCCTCACTAAGAAAATTATGCCTACTACCTATACAAATCCAACCAATTCTCATCACATTTTTACCTAACCACAGCACTATTTAGGTGAATATAAACTGATCCATGTCCAGGAAATCAAACGCTGTATAGCTTTGATCATTCATGACTAGTTTGATATTGTCTTTTATAGGCATAAAGTGAATTGACCTTTTCATTTAGGTTAAATAAATAGAAGAGCATATCGGTATGAACCAGATTTTAGAGATTCAAAACAGCCAACAACAAGCTTTGCTTTATTTATTAGCCTTTTTAAAAGAACAAGATTATCACTTTACAACCATTACCCCGCTTTCACATCAGCGAATTCTGGACCGAAAAAAGAATGAAACTTATAAGCACAGAACCCTTCAGGATATCTTTGGCTGGAATCTAGGTTTCAAGAAAACTGATCTTGATCCCGTCCTGTTTGAATTATTGCAAGAACATCAACTTCTACAGCTACAGCAAGGCCAATACTTGAGTCAGGTTCGGGTTTCTTCACTTGATAATGAACTCTTTATTCATTCTGCTTTTCCCACCACTCAGCAGGATGCAGTATTTTTTGGTCCGGATACTTATCGCTTTGTCTATCATCTTAAGCAATATCTAGCCACTCAGCCTCATCCTTTTAAACGGGCCGTAGAAATATGCTGTGGTACGTCAGCAGCTGCGATCAGCCTCGCCAGACATTTTCCAGATAATAATGAAATCATGGTTGCTGATCTGAATCCCAAAGCTTTGCTCTATAGCCAGATTAATATCAGTTTTGCCGGCTTAAATCATATTCATCCGGTTCAAAGTAATTTATTTTCCAATCTTGAGGGGAATTTTGACTTAATTTTTGCTAATCCGCCGTATTTAATTGATCCAGATCAACGTCAATACCGGCATGGCGGTAATAAACTGGATGGCTGTGATTTATCATTCAGGATTATAAAAGAAGGTATACAACGGCTGAATTCTGGTGGACGTTTATTCCTATATACCGGTGTGACCGTGACTGAACATGGCAATCTATTTTTGCAGCATCTTAAAGATTCGATGAAACAGCATCAAAATATAATCTGGTCCTATGAAGAAATTGACCCGGATATCTTTGGTGAAGAGCTAGAGCAGCCGGCTTACCAACATGTGGAAAGAATTGCTTTGGCTCTGATCAAGATTGAAGTACATGCTTGAAAAATATCTATTTATAAATTATTGATTTTTTAAATGGTGGTTTTCTTCGAATCCCGTTTATTTTCCAGCATTCTATTAAAATCTTAAAGTAATAAAAAACCCCAATCTTTCGACTGGGGTTTTTAAAATTTGGCGGAAGCGGTGAGATTCGAACTCACGGAGGACTCACACCCTCGTCGGTTTTCAAGACCGGTGCATTAAACCGCTCTGCCACGCTTCCATGTGCGCAATAATACGGAGCTTTTATCCGACTGACAAGTGAAAATTACAGTGAATGCAATCAACTGCATATAGTTTCATCAAATCGCTACAATTTTGCTGCCAATTCCGCTCCTTCACGAATAGCACGCTTGGCATCCAGTTCAGCTGCCAGTTTTGCACCGCCAATAATATGATACTGCGCCAAGGTATTTTCCCCGTTAAGCGGCATCAGATCCTTCACCGATTCTTGGCCTGCACATACCACAATACTATCCACACGCAATAATTGAGCATGGCCATCGACCTCAATCCATAAACCTTCATCGGTAACAGATTTATATTGCACACCGCGCAACATACGTACTGCATGTTTTTTTAACTGGGCACGATGTACCCACCCTGAAGTCTTGCCCAGCCCTGCACCAAGTGTTGTTTTTTTACGCTGTAACAGATAAATTCCCCGTACCGGAGGTTCTACTTCAGCTCGCTGTAACCCGCCTTCAGTCACATAATCTGGTTGGGAATCTACACCCCACTCTCGCTTCCATTCATTTACGGGTTGCGGCTGTATCTGATGCGGTGGCTTTAATAAAAACTCGGACACATCAAAACCGATCCCGCCTGCGCCAATGACCGCAACACGATCACCGACAGGTGCTCCACGTAGCACTTCTGCATAAGACAAGACTTGTGGTGCCTGACTGCCTTCGATATTCAAGGCACGTGGCACGACACCTGTAGCCACAATCACTTCATCAAAACCTTCACGCTCCAACTGCTCGCGGTTTACCCGCGTATTTAAACGTACATCTACTCCGGTTTTTTCCAGTTGCACCTTAAAATAGCGAATTGTTTCGTGAAATTCCTCTTTCCCCGGAATCACTTTAGCCAGGTTAAACTGCCCGCCTACTTCGTGACTGGCTTCAAATAGCGTCACATCATGGCCACGGCTGGCAGCGACTGTGGCTGCTGATAAACCCGCAACTCCTCCTCCAATCACTGCAATACTTTTTGATTTTTTGGTTTTGACATAGACCAGTTCGGTTTCATAACCGGCACGTGGATTGACCAGACAGGTTGCCCGCTGGTTTTTAAAGGTATGATCCAGACAGGCCTGATTACAGGCAATACAGGTATTGATTTCATCAACGCGATTGGTTGCAGTTTTATTGACCCAGAACGCATCTGCCAAAAGTGGACGTGCCATCTGTACCATATCTGCCTGACCGGAAGCCAGAATCGCTTCGGCAGTGTCTGGCATATTGATGCGGTTAGACGCAATCACTGGCACCGAAACATGTTTTTTGACTTCAGCGGTGTAATCGACAAAAGCTGCTCGCGGCACAGAAGTGACAATAGTCGGAATACGCGCTTCATGCCAGCCAATACCGGTATTAAGTAAAGTAATTCCGGCCTTTTCCAATGCTTTAGCTACGGTAATCACTTCCTGCATAGTATTGCCATCATGCACCAAATCGAGAAGCGACAAACGGAAACAGATAATAAATTTCTCACCAATTTCAGCGCGAATCGCTTTAACAATTTCTACGGCAAAACGCATCCGGTTTTCAATCGGGCCGCCCCAACGGTCAGTACGCTGATTGACATGACGACTTAAAAACTGATTCAGCAAATAGCCTTCAGAACCCATAATTTCCACGCCATCATAGCCAGCCTTTTTGGCAATGCTGGCAGTTTTCACATAATCCTGAATGGTATTCAGGATCTGTTTATCTGACATTTCACGCGGTTTAAAAGGAGAAATTGGTGATTTGATCGGGCTGGCCGAAACCACAAAAGGCTGATAGCCATAACGTCCGGCATGCAGAATCTGTAAAAGAATTTTGGCGCCATGCTTATGAACTGCATGCGTCACCAAGCGGTGCGGTGCAATATCGCCCAAGGTATTCATGGTACCGCCCGCCGGCAACAACCAGCCTTGACGGTTTGGCGATATTCCACCTGTAATCAGCAGACCCACACCACCCTTTGCACGTTCGCCAAAATAAGCTGCCAGTTTAGGATAATTATAAAAGCGATCTTCCAGACCAGTATGCATCGATCCCATTACCACCCGGTTTTTAATGGTGGTGAAACCCAGATGAAGTGGTTTTAAAATATTGGCATAGCGCGTCGTAGTCATAACATATCCCTGATTTTTATTTGGCTAATAGCTTAAATCTTATAAAGGTACTTTAACTGATTTTTAGGGGCTTTTTATGACTATCAGGTCTGCATTCTCAGGCACAAATACCAATTGGCATATTCATGTCGAACATTCGCGATTAAATTATTGCTGCCATTGCCGTGCACTGGATTTCCATAATGCAATCGCACCCAATACTGTCCCAATCGGAAAACTGAACAGCATGAGGATTGCCATCACTCTGGATAATGTCCGCCCTGAACCATTCCCCAGCTTAACCTTGAGACAGGCCTGTATATTTAAAACAATCAGTATCAACAAAATTAGTAGGATCATTCCCAGACTCAGCATGGAAATCGTGGATTGCTGATATTCCAGATATAAAAAAGCAATCGTACTAAAAACCAGCAAACCGGCATAAATCCCATGCAACAGTGCCAGCGTTTCATTCTTGGTTTTTGGATTTAAGTTAGGTAATGGTGGAATAGGAGACGCCATGATTTTATTCCTCATTTATCTGATTTTTTAACTTTATGCGCTGAATATAGCGAATTTTTAATTTTTTAGCAGGATTCTGGTCAAAATTGTGCGATTTATGATTATTTAAGTCTATTGAATAGAGATTTTAAAACGAGTTTTTCTTTTCTAAAGCAAACCTAAATAAATTAATGATACAATTGATGCAATATGTATTTTTTCAGGCCACCAATTCTGGCGTGCCTATTTCATATCATTAGGATGAACAATGTCTGATAATGCAACTATCTTGCAGAATGTCCCAGTAGGTAAAAAAGTTGGTATTGCCTTCTCTGGTGGTCTAGATACTTCTGCTGCTCTTTTGTGGATGAAACAAAAAGGCGCTGAACCTTATGCTTACACAGCTAACTTGGGTCAGCCAGACGAAGACGATTACGATGCGATTCCAAAAAAAGCTGAAGCTTATGGCGCAGTAAAAGCACGTTTAATCGACTGCCGTTTACAGCTTGCATTAGAAGGTATTGCAGCAATTCAATGTGGCGCGTTCCACATTTCTACTGGTGGTGTTCCTTACTTCAATACGACCCCGCTTGGTCGTGCAGTTACAGGCACCATGCTGGTTACTGCCATGAAAGAAGATGACGTGAACATCTGGGGTGACGGCTCTACTTATAAAGGTAACGACATTGAGCGTTTCTATCGTTACGGCTTGTTGACTAACCCGAATCTTAAAATCTATAAGCCTTGGTTAGACCAGACGTTTATTGACGAATTAGGCGGCCGTGCAGAAATGTCACAGTTCCTGATCGACAACGGTTTTGACTATAAAATGTCAAAAGAGAAAGCATACTCAACAGATTCCAATATGTTAGGTGCGACTCACGAAGCCAAAGATCTTGAATACCTGGATGCAGGCATCAAAATCGTTGAGCCAATCATGGGCGTTGCGTTCTGGAAAGAAGAAGTAGAAATCAAACCTGAAGAAGTATCCATTACTTTTGAAGAAGGCTTCCCTGTGGCCATCAATGGTCAACGTATCGAAGATCCAGTTGAGTTCATTCTTGAAGCAAACCGTATCGGTGGCCGTCATGGTCTGGGTATGTCGGATCAGATCGAAAACCGGATTATCGAAGCGAAATCTCGTGGTATCTATGAAGCTCCGGGTATGGCACTTCTTCATATTGCTTATGAACGTCTTGTGACCGGTATTCATAACGAAGATACCATCGAACAATATCGTATTAACGGTTTACGTTTAGGTCGTCTGCTTTACCAAGGTCGCTGGTTCGATTCTCAAGCGCTGATGCTGCGTGAAACTGCACAGCGTTGGGTCGCTAAAGCAGTTACCGGTACAGTGACGCTTGAACTTCGTCGCGGTAATGACTACACCATTATGAATACTGAATCTCCTAACCTCACTTATGAAGCTGAGCGTTTGACTATGGAGAAAGGTGATTCCATGTTCTCGCCGATGGATCGTATCGGCCAGTTAACTATGCGTAACCTGGATATTACAGATACTCGCGCGAAACTGGGCATTTATACAGAGACAGGTTTACTCGCAGTCGGTACAGCATCTGCAGTGCCACAACTGAAAGACAAAAACTAAGTTTTGTCTTTAGCAAAAAAACCGCGCCTTGAGCGCGGTTTTTTATTGGTGATGCTTATAGATGTTTAGAATTTCTAACCATTTGCGATATCTGAATTGACTGATCGAATGGACTGATAATAGATCTGATTGCGTCCAAGCTGCTTGGCACGATATAGCGCCTGATCCGCGATTCCCAACAATGCATCTTTATCAATATCATCCTCACCACGATAGACAGTAATACCTAAACTGATAGTGATATGTTTCGCAACTGAAGATTTTTCATGTGGAATTTCCAGCCGGTCAATCGCTTTAAAGATATTTGATGCCACTGCATAAGCACCATGCGCATCCGTTTCAGGCAAGAGGACCACAAACTCTTCTCCGCCATAACGTGCGACAAAGTCCATATGCCGGATCGCATTCTTAATTGTTTTAGCAATGCTTGAAATAACGTCATCACCTTTCTGATGTCCATAAAAATCGTTGTAATTTTTAAAGAAATCTACATCAATAAACAGAATCGCCAAAGCCGTTCCCTCACGGCGAGCACGTTCGAAATGGACCTCCAGTGTCTCATCAAAGGTTCGTCGGTTCGAAATCTTGGTCAGCTCATCATACTGGCTTAAATGTAATAATTCGGTGGTATGAATACGCTGGATTTGCTCACTGATTCTGGCACGAATGCTATAGAGAAAGATCACACGTTCACGTGCAAAAATCATATGACTAATCACATAACCCAACAAACAACTCCCAATCAGAATACGCCCAAAAACCAAGGGGCTAAATTCTATGGACATGATTGATAAAGCAATAATCGTGGTAGCTGCTGCAGCCAGTCCTGTCACCAGCATCTGTACAGGCTTGATACCGGTTAGAACATATCCCAGTATATAAATAATGGTGACAATCGCCATCGACTGATGCTGTAAAGCTGGAGTTTTAATCGACATGGTAATACACGAAATTGAAACCAGCATCCAAAATACCAGCAGCATTGATGCCTGCGGGAAAAACCGCCTGATTTTGGGTAAACAGGAAAACATATAAAAGAGGGTTAATGCGATGCAGCCATTGATGAGACCCAGCATGCACAACACAAAATCATGTACGAAATGTTCTTTGCTGATAATCCAGTAATCTGTAGGAATGATCACCACTAAAAAAATAAAATAAGCCAATACTCCGCCCCAAACATATTTTTCGACATGTTTACGGGCACGTTCCAGATTTTTTGTCCAGAATTCTTGTTCCAGATTTTGAGGGAAGACCGGACCTACACGCTGACTTTGCCGTGCGATCAATTTTTCTATGTCTTCTTTATTATCTTGTAATTTCGCTAGACTGTACTTGTATTCCATTGCCAAGTATTTATGTAATTTTTTTAGTAATTCTAAAATAACATACTTTTTGAAATTAAATTATAGATATCCCTTATTTTGTAGCGCTTTCTCGTTACCATTTTTATTATAGATGGATTATCATTCACTTTATTTGTTCGACTGAATTTGCCTTGAATACGATTACGATTCTCCAGCCAGATGACTGGCACGTTCACCTGCGTGATGGTTTAGCACTTCAACGTACCGTTCCCGATTTAGCCAAACAGTTTGCTCGTGCCATTTGCATGCCAAACCTGGTGCCACCCGTTAAAACCGTGGAGGAAGCCAATGCCTATCGTGAACGCATTATGGCCCATGTGCCTGAAGGGGTAAATTTCGACCCACGTATGGTGCTGTATTTCACTGACAACACCCCGGCAAGCGAAGTTAAAAAGATCAAAGAATCTGCGTATGTCAATGCCATCAAGCTCTATCCTGCAGGTGCGACCACCAACTCCGATAGCGGTGTGAGCGACATGAGCAAGGTCTACGGCGTAATTGAACAGCTTGAAGAACACCAGGTGCCTTTATTGCTGCATGGTGAAGTAACGCACAATCATGTGGATATTTTTGACCGTGAAAAGCGCTTCCTGGATGAAGTGCTAGCACCCTTACTCAGACAGTTTCCAAAGCTAAAACTGGTACTCGAACACATTACCACCAGTGAGGCTGCAAATTTTGTGCTCGAGCAAGACCGGAATGTCGCTGCAACCATTACCCCGCAACATTTATTGTTTAACCGCAATGATATGCTGGTCGGTGGGATCAAGCCGCATTTCTACTGTTTGCCAATTTTAAAGCGTCAAACGCATCAGCAAACTTTGCTGGAAGTCGCAACCAGCGGTAATCCTAAATTTTTCCTGGGAACAGACAGCGCGCCACATTCAAAAAATGCAAAAGAAAATGCGTGTGGCTGTGCAGGATGTTATAGTGCGCCGACTGCCATTGAGCTGTATGCTCAGGCATTTGATCAGGTGGGTAAAATTGAACGCCTGGAAGGTTTTGCCAGCCACTTTGGTGCAGACTTCTATGGTCTGCCACGTAATACCAGCACTATTACCCTGATCAAAGAAGATCAAGTGATTCCTGAAAGTTTAGACTACCTGGATGGTGCACAGATTATCCCTCTGTATGCGGGTAAAACCATTCAATGGAGAAAAGTGTGACAAATGAAACTCTCCCAATCATTGGTCAACGTTTTCGTGGATTCTTACCTGTAGTTGTCGATGTCGAGACTGCAGGTTTTAATGCACAGACTGATGCATTGCTGGAAATTGCGGCCATTCCGATTGTTTATAATGAAAATGGTCAATTTGTGCCAGGTCAAGCCTACCATGCACATATCAATCCTTTCGAAGGAGCAAACCTCGACCGCCGTTCGCTGGAGTTTATTGGGATCGACCCCTCTAATCCGATGCGAATCGCAATGGCCGAAGATGAAAAAACTGCGCTTAAGCGTATTTTTAAATCTGTGAATGAAGTACGTCGCCAGCAAAACTGTACCCATGCGGTTTTAGTTGGACACAATGCACATTTCGATTTGGGTTTTCTTCAGGCCGCGATTGCCCGTACTGGAACCAAAAACCAGAACCCGTTTCATAGTTTTTCTGTCTTCGATACAGTGACTTTAAGTGCGGTGATGTTTGGTCAGACCGTACTGGCGAAGTCCTGTATCCAGGCTGGAATCGAGTTTGATGGCAAAGAAGCCCATTCTGCATTATATGATACGCAGAAGACCGCTGAACTGTTTTGCTATATTTTAAACAAACTCGCACCTCACCTGCTTGACACTCTGGTGGCGGATCAATAAGATACCGCCATCTTCTAAACGTCCCTATCGTCTAGAGGCCTAGGACATCGCCCTTTCACGGCGGTAACCGGGGTTCGAATCCCCGTAGGGACGCCATCTATCTTCTTCTCTTCCTTTATATATCTTGTACCAGCCCCTCAAGCTGATTAATTCATGAACATTCATTATTTTATTAATGAAAATAATTCTCATTTTCATTGATTACCACACCATAGTTAATGATAATTACTTACATTATCTTTCTCATAATCAAGCTCTCTCATGCGTTTTGCTTATTCCCCACTTTCTATTGCGGTTTTAACTGCATTGAGTTCAACTGTTTTTGCTGAAAAATCCGATCAATCAGAACAAGTCAAATCACAAGCTTCTGTTAAGTTTTCCACCATTGTGATTCAAGCTAAAACAGAAAATGAGGTGGGGAAAACGGTTTACAATAAAGAGGACATACAGCAAATACCAAATGGCTCTAAGACCATCACCGAATTATTAAAAGTTAATCCGAATGTACAATTTGATTCAAACGCACGTAGTGGATTGCAGCAAGGCGAACTCAACGCGACGGATATCAGTATTAATGGCAGCCTACCCTACGATAATAAGTTTTTGATCAATGGCCTCAGCATTAATAACAATATTAATCCAGGTAGTGACGCAAAAAGTAATACCCTGAATGAAATAATGGGAAGTTCACAAACGGTGACAATTAATGCCGATCTGCTGTGTAAAATCACCCTACTTGATAGCAATGTGGGTGCCGAATTTGGTGAGTTCACAGGTGGCGTAGTCAGTGCAGAAACCTGTGTTCCCCAAACCGAAATTGGTAAAATTCATGGCAGCCTGAGCTATGACTATACTTCTGATCATTGGTCAGACATCAATTTCCCTAGTAAAGAAGCAGCTGAAGAATTTGAAAATTCCACCAGTGAAAGCAAACAACCTTTCTTTACACGTCAAGGGATCAGTGCAACGTCATATGGCAAACTTGCTGAAAGTTTGGGTTTCAATGCATTTGGTTCATATCGCCGTGCAGATATTCCTTTAAAAACAAGTATTGATAACCCAGATTCTTATGAACAAAAACGAGGTTCAAACAATGCAGGTATAGAGTTTTTCTATACTCCCAGTGACAATACGGTTTTAAAGATCGGCACACAATTTATGGAATCGAGTGGTGACTATTTTCTTTCATCCACTCATAACTCCCAAAGCTCACATACATCAGACAGCCAAAGTTTCTATATCAACTTAAAAAATAAATTGAATTCAGTTGAACTTGAGCAACAAGCCAATTATCAAACGCAGACTGCAAACCGTAAAAGTGCGACAGATAATATTTCCTGGTTGAAATCATCAACCAAAAACTGGAAGTCCTCGGGTATGCAAATTGAAGGTAGCTTTGGAAGCACTCAGCAGCAGGAAGAAAAACTGGAATATAGTCTTAAGGCATTATTTGAACCCATTCAAACCCAGCATACGACCCATACGTTCAAAATGGGCGGAGGATATGGACACTATAATGCTCATTGGAAACGTCCTGTCACAACAAGCATTTATTCTAGTGCGACTGGAAATATTGCCAATCTCAGCTGTTATTCAAATACTGGTCATAAATATGATGCATGTGATGAAGGAAATGGCCAAGACGGACAGTTTCTAAAAAATCGCACCTCTTATTTGGCAGGTAAAATTGAGGTACAGCAAGACCGTTGGCATGCATTTTTACAGGATCAGATTCAATGGGACAAATACTTCACAGCAACACTTGGCTTTCGTGCAGACTATGACAGCTTAACTAAAAATAATAATGTTGCACCACGTAGCTCATTTGTTTTTAAACCTTTTGCTAATGAACAATTATCCTTTACCACTGGCTGGAACCGCTACTATGGTTTAAATGCCTTTTATAATGAATTACAAGATCAAAAAGGTTTATTGATCATTCGCCAAACACGTGACAACCTATCAGCCGACTGGAAAGAAAAAGCATATGCCGGTTCTTTTACTTATCGTTCGCAGCTTGATACCCCTTATGCAGATGAAACCATGTTCGGAATCAATGCTGAATATGCAAATAGCCGTATTGGTCTAAAATGGGTTAATCGTAAAAATAAGAACCAGATCCGCCGCACAGAATCAGTTAAGGATCCAGCCATTTCAACCAATCGCTTTAGCTATACTTATGATAATGAAGGTAAATCTGAATCTAATATTTATACCTTAAGCTTGATTAACATTAGCCCATTGAAGTTATTTGGCACACAGCATTTATTCAGCCTAAATGCAGATTATACTGAAACCCAGCGTAACTTCGACTCATACAGCACAGCGTATTATACCGGCACACCCATCATCTACTACGATGGTAAATTGATCAATGCTGAAGATAAGCCATCTGAAATCTTTAATACTCCCTGGACAACACGTTTAGGTTGGAATATTAAATTTGACCGGATTCCTTTAAGCATTAATAACTTCATCAGTTACCAGGGCAAAGTGGATGCCATGAAGAAAATATCAAAAGGTTATTCTGATAAAAATAATGAACAATATGATATGTATACCCCATACACCACCAAAAATACCTTCTACTGGGATGTACGGACGACCTATGATATTCCTTTAAATAAGGACCTTAAAGCCATTTTAGGTTTAACGATTAACAATGTGACGAATCGTGATAATTTTTATCTGGATTCGGGTATTGCCTATCCACAAATTGGCCGCCAATTTATTGCAGATGTCACTTTTAAATTCTAGAGTCTGAATAGAGGTACATGCTGCTGCTCTTTTTAATTTGCTTAGGCTATAATTAATGCGATTTCATATTGTGCCTTTGTGTCATGTTAAAAAAGATCTTACTGGTTTTACTGATTTTAGCCCCATCCGCGCTATATCTCTATATCGTCAACCGTGATGATAACCATACTGCGGAGACTGAGACAGTGACAACGCCAGCTGAAAACTCTCAGCCTGAGCAATATCAAACTCCAGATCACTAATTTTGAGTGATCTTTTCAAAGATTTATTTTTTAAATTAAAAAATAACTTTATGGGGAAATTTCAATTTATATGATATTTCATATAATTAAAACTAAAATACCTCTTTTGAATCTCCTCTCTCGATTTAGTTATGCAATCTCCCTCTCCACCTTCACAGCATTCGTCTGTTGAGGGTCAAACTCCGTCGTTAAAACGTGCCATGGGCACACGCCATCTGATCATGCTTTCTCTGGGTGGTGCGATTGGTACCGGGCTGTTTATGGGCTCAGGTGAAGTGATTTCCCAGGCTGGTCCGCTCGGTGCCGTACTGGCCTATATTATTGGTGGCTTGATCGCTTATATGGTCATGCTCTGCCTGGGTGAACTGGCAGTACATTTGCCAGTATCCGGCTCCTTTGGTGCATTCGCCACAAATTATATCGGTCCGGGTACCGGCTATATGGTGTCTTGGATGTACTGGCTGGGTTGGTCCGCGACCTTGGGTACAGAATTTACGGCCGCTGCCATTCTGATGCAGGAGTGGTTCCCGCAAACTTCTATCTGGTTATGGACATTAATCTTTGCTGGCGGGGTCCTGTTATCCAACCTGAGTTCAACCCGCACCTTTGCCGAGTCTGAATTCTGGTTATCAATGATTAAAGTCGCCACTGTATTGATTTTCATCATTCTGGGTTTTGCGTGTATTTTTGGATTTATTCCTTTCCACGGCTATGAATCTGCACCACTGTTTAGCAATCTGACCGAGCATGGCTGGTTGCCGAATGGCTTGATTCCCCTATTTACCACCCTTCTGATCGTAAACTTTGCCTTTAACGGTACAGAGATGATCGGAATCGCTGCAGGTGAAACTGAAAATCCCGAGAAAAATGTACCTAAGGCGATTCATGCTGCGGTATGGCGTCTGATTATTTTCTTTGTCGGCACCATTATCGTTATCAGCTCACTACTATCTTATACTGATGCAGGTCTGCAAGTCGGTGGTCATGGTGGCCTGAGTAGCAGTCCATTTGTATCGGTATTTACCCAGATGGGCATTCCCTATGCAGAAGACTTTATCCGTTTTGTGATTATCACTGCCCTGCTTTCTACTGCAAACTCCGGCCTATATGCTGCTTCACGTATGATGTGGGCACTTTCTTCAAAAAATCATTTGCCCCGAATATTTGCTAAAGTCAGTAAATCAGGTGTGCCTTATATTGCGGTTTGGGTAACCATGATTGGGGGTTTACCGGGCTTACTGTCTGAACAGTTCGGTGCTGATGTGATCTTTAAGAACCTGATGGGTGTTGCCGCATTCACTATGGTCATTGTCTGGATGAGCATTTGTTGGAGCCAGTTTAATTTCCGTCGCCAGTGGCTCAAATCTGGTCATGCGCTGTCTGATCTTAAATTCCGTACCCCATGGTTTCCACTTGTACCAATTTTAGGTTTTGTATGCTGTACCGCAACGGGATTAAGTATGGCGGCTGATCCTGAAATGCTGTCCGGTTTTATTGGCTGCTTACTGTTTATGGCGGCATGTTATGCAAGTTATTACTGGCTCTATCATAAAAAAGCTTAATTTTTAGACTTCGGTATAGAGATTTTTCTCTCTTTAATAAACCCAATTTCGATTGGGTTTATTTTTTATAATCTGCAAATCTGTTCAGAAAATAATATCTTAATAAAATAAAGTTTTTGTTTTGCCTAATGTTTAAACTGTTAAATGAATTTTAGCAAAAACCCTTTTGACAAAACCCGGCTTAATCCTTAATATACGCATCACCTCACAACGTCCCTATCGTCTAGAGGCCTAGGACATCGCCCTTTCACGGCGGTAACCGGGGTTCGAATCCCCGTAGGGACGCCATCTATTGATCTCATACGATCAGACCTTATTCGAAATTACTATTATTCGATTGCAGATTTGTAGTTTTTCACTACAATAGCTCGCTTCATTCCTTTGAAGTATTTCTTATTTCCTATGCACTCATCTCCGAATGATGCTACGCATCAGGGCAATTCTGCGCCTTTAAAACGCGCTATGAGTACACGACATCTGGTCATGATTTCGCTGGGTGGCGCAATCGGAACAGGCCTATTTTTAGGGTCGGGTGAAGTCATTGCACAAACGGGGCCTGTAGGTGCCATTCTCGCTTATCTCCTGGGCGGTATTATCGCGTACATGGTGATGCTATGTTTGGGCGAACTTGCCGTCCACATGCCAGAATCTGGTTCATTTGGCGCTTATGCCAAACGTTATATCGGACCAGGTACAGGCTATACCATCACCTGGTTATACTGGCTGACGTGGTCGGTCACTCTCGGAACTGAATTTACTGCAGCTGCCTTGCTGATGCAGGAATGGTTCCCGGATATTTCCATGTGGTTATGGACCATTATCTTTGGTGTATTCGTATTTAGTCTAAATATGATTTCAACCCGCTGGTTTGCCGAATCCGAATTCTGGCTGGCACTGGTCAAAGTGGTCACGGTTGTTGCTTTTATTCTTTTAGGCCTATTGGCCATATTTGGTGTTTTGGGCTATCAGGGATATGAAGCCGCTCCTTTATTTACCAATCTGACTGCACAGGGCTGGTTCCCTGAAGGTCTGTTCCCGATTTTTGCGACGATGCTGATTGTGAACTTCGCCTTCTCTGGCACCGAGTTGATTGGTGTGGCTGCGGGTGAGACTGAAAACCCTGCCAAAAATGTTCCTAAAGCGATTAATACTGCGATTTTCCGCTTATTAATTTTCTTTGTAGGTACGATTATTGTGGTAACAGCTTTACTTCCGCATCAGGAAGCGGGCTTAGCTGCGGAAGGCGTAAGTAGCAGTCCATTCGTAACAGTATTTCAGCATATTGGTATTCCTTATGCTGAAGATATCATCCGTTTTGTGATTATCACTGCATTGCTGTCTGCTGCCAACTCGGGCCTGTTTGCTGCTTCACGTATGATGTGGTCATTGTCATATAGCAAACAGTTGCCTGCAATATTCTCAAGACTCAATGCTCGCGGTGTACCGTATATTGCAGTCATGGTAACTATGCTGGGTGCATTGCCAGGTTTATTGTCTGAACAGTTTGCGCCAGAGACTATCTTTACCAACTTGCTGGGCGTCGCGGCGTTTACCATGGTGGTGGTCTGGATGAGTATCTGCTTAAGCCAGTTCAACTTCCGTCGTCAGTGGTATAAACAAGGTCATACTGCCAAAGAACTGGGCTTCGCTGCACCATTGTTCCCGATTGTGCCAATCCTGGGCTTTGTGTTCTGTTTTATTACCTGTATCAGTATGGTCTTTGATCCATCAATGCGGATCAGCTTCATAGGCTGTCTGATATTTATCGCGTTATGTTATGCAAGTTACTACAAGTTCTATCACAATAAAGCTTAAATCTTAAAGCACATAAAAGAGCAGCTCCGGCTGCTCTTTTTGTCAATATATCTTTAATTCAAATCTATACATTTCCTGCTTTGCTTTTATCTGTTCCCATAAATATACATATGTCTGTTAATCCTTGTTTTATCAAAAAAATTTAAAACATTAATACTACAAGAAGCGCCGGTTCAGCTGAGGCAAGATTTTTATACTATGGGTATAAAACTGTCGGTCTCAGTGAGGCATCGATGAAAATTGTTTTTATTCATGGCATGAACAAGCAAGATTATACAGCTACTTCATTACGGCAACACTGGCTGCATCTTCTCAAAAAAGGCCTGCGCAAAAATTCGCACCAGCAAGCTCGTTTCACTTATTTAAAACGGCATATCCGCATCCCTTTTTATGGAGATTTACTCTCTCAGCATCATTTGCGTAATCTGCTTAGTGGAAATATTTTAATGCCACAGCAGTGGCCGCATTTTCCCTTCCTGCATCCAGTTCAGCGGCAACCCACGCCACCTGTAGATCAGCGTATCAATCAAATTTGTGACGTCCCACAATTGAACCTTGATGACGCACTCAAGTTCAACCAGAAACTGAGGTTCATCACAGCGTTAAGCAAGGATATTGCTTTACGCGATTTTGTGATACTCCTTAATTATTTTCCCCGCTTGCATGCCAGTTTGTTGCAAAAATTTTTACAGGAAACTTATCTTTACTTGGCCAATCCAGAGTTTATGCAGGAAGTTCACCTTCGCATTCATCATCAACTATATAGCAGCAAACCACAGATTGTAGTGGCACATTCGCTTGGCACCGTGATTGCCTATAATTATTTGATTGAGCACCCGGAACTGAATATTAAACGTTTTATTACCCTCGGATCACCGCTGGCATTTCGGGTCATCCAAGCCCATCTCCAGCAACCGATCACACGACCTGCTGCCATTTCAGGCGATTGGATAAATTTTTATTCACCTGATGATTTTCTCACTGCATTTCCACTCTCAAAAAGCCCTTTTAACTTTCAACCTAACATTATCAATCAGGAAATTCGTACTTTTGTGGAACGCCCACATGACGTTGAAGGTTATTTACAGCATCCGAAAGTATTAACTGCCATGCTGGAATTGCTTAAAAATCCTGCTTAATTCGGGTAATTTTCCCCTATTTCCATAAGATTGTTTTAAATTTACGCACTCAACCCGTAAAATCATTTTTTTTATGGAAATGCGTTTGACACCCCCCTGTTTTCACCCTATTATACGCCCACCTCTGAAACGTCCCTATCGTCTAGAGGCCTAGGACATCGCCCTTTCACGGCGGTAACCGGGGTTCGAATCCCCGTAGGGACGCCAATTTTCAGAAGTACATTTTATTAAGTCCCTATCGTCTAGAGGCCTAGGACATCGCCCTTTCACGGCGGTAACCGGGGTTCGAATCCCCGTAGGGACGCCATTACTTCCAGCTAAAAGTAAGGGTTTTAAAATTTATCTTCTGTACTGTCCCTATCGTCTAGAGGCCTAGGACATCGCCCTTTCACGGCGGTAACCGGGGTTCGAATCCCCGTAGGGACGCCATATTCGAGATGATTATCTTATAAATGATCTTCTCACAAAAAAGCTCAGGCATTGCGACCTGAGCTTTTTTTTACCCACTTAGAAACCTCAATTCTATTTTTACCGCTCGTTCAAATTCTGCGGTTACTTTCCTGAATGCCAACCTATTCTTAATTTTATAATTTGTATTTTTTTACATTTCTATGCACAGAAATATCCGTTCATTTTCATTTAAAGCAATACATCAATAAATTAGAACAAAAATTCAACACCCTGAGTTTAGAGCTCACGTTAAGGTAAATAAAAGAAATCTGCAAGGATCAGATTATGTTCTTCAGCACAGAGTTAAGTTTACCTTTATCGCCGAATAAAAATCATAATTTTCAATTTAAAAGCTTTAAGGAGTGGGTCGACTTTTTTCAAGATACTGAAATTTCGATGTATGCCAAAACCGAACAAGCCGAATCTTATTTGAGTGATCTGATTAAAAATTTAAAGATTAATACTCTCGGATGGTTAGATCAGCCTGCACAGGTTGAACAGCATCTTCTAGAACAACATCATCAGGTTTGTACGACTTTCCAGGCCTATGTCAATCGCCGGAAACAGCACCAAGCCCGGGAATATTTTCCTACGGTTTCCCATGCTTTCGAATTCCTGGCAAAAGTTGCACCAGTCAAGCTGGTCGATGGTGCTTGGTTATATTCGACCGTACCGAATTGCAATCAGCCCGAGCTGAAAGATTTGATTTACATCTATCTCGAAGAGCTTGGCTTAGGGCATCCGCGTGCCAATCATGTCACCATGTATCAGGACGTGTTAAGTCATTATGAGCTGAACAGTTATGCCGAGCATCTGGATGACAGTTACTATGAACAGGCTGCCGTACAGTTGGCACTGGCTTATGCCCCGGCCAAATATTTACCTCTGGTCATTGGCTTTAATCTCGGTTATGAACAGTTACCGCTGCATCTGTTAATCACCAATTATGAACTGGCTGAACTGGGTATTGATCCGCATTATTTCAATGTGCACATTACTATTGATAATGCTCACAATGGTCATGCGCAGAAATCCCTGCAAGCATTTATCCAGCATTTTAATCATGCTGAAGATCCACACGCTTATCTGGATCTGATTAAAAAAGGCTATGTTCTAAATGACCTTGGTAAAAGTTCTTCCCAAATCATCCGGGAACTGGACATTGAGCAGATGGCTTTAAAAGTTTTCCAGAACAAGGCCCTGATTGGCCAATATATTCATAATCAGAAATGCCAGTTTAGTGGCAAGACCATCAATGACTGGTTATCCGATCCTGCCCAGATTGCCGAGTTTTTGCAGGTGATGATTGAAAAAGGCTGGATCGTGAAAGATGCGCCAGTAGAACAAAGTCGCTTCTGGAAAATGATCGATCATCCGGAAGGTAAAATGTTTGGGGTCTTTAATGCGACCGAAAAACAGATTATTAAAGACTGGATTCAGGGTGCAGGCTTGGCAACTCGCCTGTCCTCACGTAGTGCAGCCCCATCACAAGCAAAAATTGAACCTGCAATGAGCCGTATGGACCAGCAGCGCTTAAATCAGTTAAAAAGCCGCTTCATGCGCTGTGAGGGTGCTGAACAGAAAATTGATTTACTGATTCCTTATACTGCACCGCATATGCATCATACCGAAATAGGCTTATGGGCGACTCGTCAGTTAAGTCAGTTATTATTTCCTTTTCAGACCCAGGCGATGCATTACTCCTAAAGCCCCCCTAAGTGCCAGAAATTAAAAAAACCGGACATTTGCAGTGTCCGGTTTTTTAATAAAGATTAAGCCGATTTTCGCGAGTTTAATTGTCCCTTGATCACCGCTTTGACATTGCCTTTCAGATACTGCAAAAAGACTTTTAGTGGTGAGAGTTTCGGATTAGGCTGCTTGCCTTTGGCAATTTCCTTAAACTGCGCGGCATACCAGATGATTTCCATAATCGCCATCTTGTCGACCATTGGAATACCGGTTTTAATTTTCTCAACTGCATAACGTACATCCTGCCCTGCAACCAGACGATTGCCCAAGTCAGGTTCTACCGCAAAGGGACGTGCAATCCCGACAAAATCACAAGCACCACTGTCGAGCGCGGCATTCATGCCTTCAACTGTTCGGAATCCACCAGTGACCATGATATGGCACTTTACTTCCTGACGAATTTTTTCGGCAAAATCGAGGAAATAGGCTTCACGGGCAATGGTCGAGGCCTTGCGCTTGTCTGCTTTCACGCCGGCCATCGCAGGTGCTTCATAGCTACCACCTGACACTTCAATGATGTCGATGCCTGCAGCGTCCATCGCCTTAAAGACATAAATGACATCTTCTTCGCTAATACCACCGCGCTGGAAATCAGCTGAATTCAGCTTGACTGAAATAATAAAATTTTCCGAAGTCGCAGTACGAACAGCCTGATAGGTTTGCAGCAAGAAACGGGTACGATTCTCAATACTACCACCCCATTGATCCTGACGCTTATTGGTCAGCGGTGACAGAAACTGGCTAATCAGATAACCATGTGCCCCATGCAACTGCACCCCCTCAAATCCTGCTTTTTCACAGATGGCAGCCGAAGTGGCAAAGCGCTGGATAATATCTAGGATTTCATCTTCACGCAGTTCCCGTGGGGTTCCAAAGCTCATTGCCAATGCCGGACTAAAGGGTACTGCGGACGGTGCAACTGTTTCTTTATTCAGACCTTTAGGACACTGGCGGCCCGGATGTGACAACTGGACCAATTGTACCATGCCATGCTGTTTGCCTACGTCAGCCCAGACTTTGAGCTGTGCCAGATCACGTTCTGTTTCTACCACTACGACGCCCGGTTCATTCTTGGCACGATAATCCACCATGACATTACCCGTAATAGCACAACCCAAGCCACCTTCGGCCCATGCTTCATACAACTTGAAATGCGCCTGATTGGGCTGGCCGGCATCATTGGCCAGTGCTTCACTCATGGCACCTTTAATGATGCGGTTTTTAAAAGTGGTATTGCGAATTTGAATGGAATCGGCCAATTGAGTCATGATCTGTCCTGATACGTTACTTTTATTTTGTACTCGTTTATAACGTAAGCCAGAACAATTGACAATCAGTCTTGTCAAATTTACACAATTTTTATCTGCTTATTTTTTCATGGTTAAAGATTTTTGTGATTTAGTTTCTTGGATCAAAAGCATCCCGTACTGCTTCTCCCATATAGATCAGCAAACTCAGTACAATCGCCAAACTAAAGAATCCCGACAATGCCAGCCACGGCGCATTTAAGTTGTTTTTGGCCTGAAGCAAGAGTTCCCCTAGGGATGCCGAATCGGGTGGCAAACCATACCCTAAAAAATCCAGAGCCGTCAGTGCAGTAATATTGGCAGTTAGCATAAAAGGTAACTGTGACAGGCTAGAACCTATCACATTGGGGAGAATATGTTTGAACATGATCCGTCCATCCCCAGCCCCGATACTTCTTGCTGCCCAGACATATTCCAGATTTCTGGCGCGCAAAAACTCAGCGCGCACCATACTCACCAGTGTGGTCCAGCCAAATAACAGCATGATCAGAAATAGCCAGTAAATACTCGGGGTAAACAGACTGACCAGTACCATCACCATAAACAGCATCGGCAAACCGCTCCAGACTTCGAGTATGCGTTGCCCGATCAGGTCAATCCATCCACCATAATAACCCTGAATTGCTCCTGCTAAAATTCCCAACGCCGCAGACAATAAAGTCAGAGCAAAACCAAACAGTAATGAAATCCTTAAGCCATATAGAATCCGTGCCAGAACATCACGGCCCTGATCATCTGTTCCCAGCCAGTTTTGCGCACTCGGTGGCGAAGGCACCGGTTCAGCCAGTTCAAAATTTGGCGTTTGATAGGAAAATGGAATGATGGGCCAGATCGCCCAGCCTTTTTCTGCAATCAGTTGCTGTACAGCGGGATCTTTATATTCTGCTTCTGTCTCAAGTACTCCACCAAACGTGGTTTCCGGATAGGATTTCAGGATGGGCAAATAAAAAGCATGATCATATTTCACCAGCAAGGGCTTATCGTTAGCAATCAGTTCTGCACCCAAGGAAATAATGAAAATAGCACTGAAAATAATGAAGCAACTAAAGCCCAGCTTATACTGCTTAAAACGTTGCCAGCGTGCTTGCATCAAGGAAGACATTATTGTGATCCTCGACGTGAACTGAAATGAATCCGTGGATCTATCAGCTGATACAGCAAATCGCTGAGTAAACGCAGTATCAGACCGAGCAAGGTGAAAATAAACAAAGTACCAAAAATAACCGGATAGTCACGCTGGATAATCGCCTCAAACCCTAAAACACCTAACCCATCCAGATTAAAGATAATCTCGATAAACAGGTTGCCCACGAAAAACACCCCGATCAGAACTTCGGGCAAACCTGCTATAAGCACTAAAATGGCATTCCGGAATACATGCCGATACAGCACTGCATGTTCAGTTAAACCCTTTGCCCGCGCTGCCAGAACATATTGCTTGCTCAGTTCTTCCACAAAGGAAAATTTCACCAGATAAGTCAAACTGGCAAATCCGCCAAGCACCATGGCCAACAGCGGCAAGGCCATATGCCAGAAATAATCCTGAATTTTCGCAAAGAATGAGAGTTCTGCAAAATTTTCAGAGCGAATGCCCTGCAAGGGAAACCAGTGCAGATAAGACCCGCCAGCAAAAAATACGATGAGTAAAATAGCAAAAATAAAGGCTGGAATGGCATAGCCCACGGCCAACACTAGAGAGGTGGTCTGATCAAACAGACTGCCATGTTTGCGGGCTTTACTGATCCCTAAAGGAATGGAGACCAGATAAATCAGCAAGGTACTCCACAGGCCTAAAGAAAGCGATACTGGCAATTTTTCCCAGATGAGTTCAGTCACAGGCTTGTCTTTGAAAAAACTCTGCCCCAGATCAAACTGCGCATAACGCGTTACCATTTCCCAAAAGCGGATATGCAGCGGCTGGTCAAAGCCGTATTGGATATTAATCTGCTCAAGCATCTCGGGTGTGAGGCCTTGCTTTCCCTGATACTGCAATCCGGTATGCGCCAAACCATTGACCTGTTGCGCCTGATAAATCGCCTGCTCCACCGGACCACCGGGTGCCAGCTGGATCACCATGAAATTGATCAGCAAAATGATCAGCAAGGTTGGAATCATCAGCAACAGACGTTTGAGAATATAAGTGCTCATGGCACTCCCTGATAGGCTTGGAGCTTAATGCTGTTTGAAATAATCAGCCACATGTCTGGCCTTTGCCGTATCGACCCACCAGTAGTCAATCCCGGCGGAGAGTTTAGGTTTTCGTTGCGGCTGCTGATACATATTCCAGTAAGCATACCAGTATTCGCCCGTACCATAAGTCAGAATATGATAATAGCCTGCACGCAGTAAACGGTCTAATGCTCGGGTACTATTCACCAGCTGTTCACGGTTTTGAGCCTGTGTCACCTGCTGAATGACGGCATCAATGGCCGGATTTCGAATGCCGGCATAATTATAATTACCTGGCTGCGTGGCGGCCTGACTGCCCCAGAACTGTTTCTGCTCCTGCCCCGGTGTCAGGGATTGCGGCATGGTATCGACAATCATATCAAACTGATAATTCCGCAGCCGTTCATAATATTGCGCGGTTTCTACCATACGAATGCTGGCCTGAATGCCCAAGCGTTTTAAATGACGCAGATATGGCATCAGATCACGCTGCTGTTCCGCCTGATGTAACAGGAACTCAATCTGTACCGGTTGACCCGCAGCATTGACCAACTTCCCCTGTTGATAACGATAGCCTGCCTTTAATAGCAATTGACGGGCCTTTAACAGATTGTTCCGGTTAAAACCGGAGGCATCTGACTGAGGATATTTCCAGTCCTCAAGTACCGCCTGACGTTGAACCGGATCAAGCTGCTTTAAATGGGGTTTCAAAATGTGCAGTTCTTGAACACTTGGCCGTCCATGAGATGCAAGCTCGCTATTGGAAAAAAAGCTGTTCAGGCGCTGATATTCACCATAGAACATGGCTTTATTCAGCCATTCAAAGTCATAGGCAAAACTCAAGGCTTGGCGGAAACGGATATCGGCAAAAGGCTGACGACGGGTATTGAATATCAGACTTTGGGTCGGAATCGGGTTGTGATGCTGAAAGCGGTAACGCTGCACCTGTCCTTGCCGAACGGCGGGAAACTGGTAGTCTTTCACCCAGCGGTTGACCTGTTTTTCCTCATGCAAGGTAAATTGGCCCGACTTGAAAGCTTCGAACTTGATTTCAGGACTACGATAATAACGATACTTGATCCGGTCAAAATTATAACGTCCGCGGTTGACCATCAAGTCTTTACCCCAGTATCGGGGATTGCGTTTGTAGCTAATACTACGTCCAGCATCTATGTGTTCAATGACATAAGGTCCTGAACCCAGCATCGGTTTCAGCGTCAATTCTTTAAAATTACGCTTTTGCCATTCCTGTTTAGAATAAATGGGCATCTGCGCGACAATCATCGCCATTTCCGGATTATGTCCGGATTTAAAATGCATTTTGACCTGTAAAGGTGACAGGACTTCCAGCCGGTTTAAATCAGCCAGATACATCTGCAGTCCAAAATTGGACTGGGTCTGAAACAGTTCAAAACTGTATTTGACATCTTGTGCAGTTACCGGCTGGCCATTGCTAAACCGTGCTTTCGGATTTAAATGAAAAATAATAAAGGCGGTTTTCTTGGGGTCAAAACTGACTTTTTCTGCCAGCAAGGGATAGTACACACCGGGCTCATCCAGTGACTTGGACAGCAAACTGTCAAAAATATAGTTGATCCCTTCAGTGACATTGCCCTTGCCATTCATGCTGTTCAAATTATCGAAACTGCCATCAGCTGCCAGAATCAGCGTACCGCCTTTGGGCGCTTGCGGATTGGCATAAGGCAGGGATTTGGCCTGGGCATATTTCGGCTGGTTATATAGCGCGATATATGGGGTGGTGATCAGGGCTGCCCAACTGCTACTCACGAGCAGCGGGGCTAGCCAGATCAACCTGAAAGTTTTAAATAAATGAGCGAATCTCATGATCCATTCATTAATTCGGTACTTTAATCACATCGCCAATACGCAATTGCGTATTCGGTTTGAGATCATTCATTTCCGCCAGTTCATTGCTGTTCATACCATAGCGTGAAGCCAGACCGATTAAGGTATCACCGCGTTTGACTTTATAATCAGTCACCAGTTTTGGAATCTGAATGGTTTGACTGACCCTTAATCCTGCGCGTGGACTTAGATTATTTAATTGAGCCAAGTCGGTCACGCTTATGCCTAAACGGCTGGCGATTGCATTCAGGGATTCGCCTGATTTAACGGTATAGGATTCAGTTGCCTTAGAAGCTACAGGCTTAGTTGCCACTTTCACATCTTCAACTTTTTTATCTACCGGAAAGTCACCCTCAATTTTTAAACGCTGACCAATACGCACCGTACTATTGGTATTCAGGCCATTTAAATCTGCCAGATATTTCAGTTGTAAATGATACTGACGTGCAATAGAACTTAAGGTTTCACCTGACTTCACCACATGCGAATCCGATTTTGTATTCTTCGTCGCAGTTTCAGCAACCACTTCACGTACCGGTTCAGCAACTTCACCACTGAGTTTCAGGCGCTGTCCCACACGCAAGCCGGCATTACGTGACATGCCATTCAGGCTCGCCACCTGGTCCATTGACAGATTGTATTTTGCGGCAATGCCGGTCAGCGTATCACCCGCTTGAACCGTATAGGTTTCAGGGATCTGACTGCCGGCTGGAATCTTGATGGTCTGACCTATACGTAAACCACTATTGGCAGACAACCCATTCAATGCAGCCAGTTCAGAAACACTCAGCTTGCTTTGACTGGCAATGCTATACAGGGTTTCACCGCGTTTGACCTGATAGTTTTCAGTCGCAGTCTGATCGACTTTGACATTTTCAAACTTCTGCTCAGTTTTCTGGCTAGATGCCGTTAGCCCTTCAACTTCCTGAAGTGGTACATTGATTTTCTGTCCCACCATCAGACTGCTACCGGCAGTCAGACCTGAAGTCAAGGATGCCAGTTCAGCATTTGAAAGCCCATAACGATCGGCAATCAGTTTCAGATACTCACCACGTTTCACTGTATAGGATTTGGTCTGAACCTTGACAGTTTCAGCTTTTTTCGTGTCTTCAACTTTGGCTTTGGACTGCCCTGTATCTTTCAATGACAGCTTTTGCCCAACAAACAGACCGCTATTGGTACTCAGTCCATTAAAATCAGCCAGTTGTTTCACACTAAAACCAAACTGATTCGCTACACTGGTCAGGGAATCATTGGCCTGAACCACATAGGTTTCCGGTTTTTCTTTGGTTGCAGTTGCTTCTTGTACGGGTTTGGCATCATACAGATAAATGGTGGTGCCCACATATAGCGGAGAATTTGGATCAATCTGGTTCCATTTCGCCACATCACGCCAGTTCACCCCATTTTTAGCTGCAATCAGAGCCAGATTATCGCCTGCTACAACCTTATAAGTACTGCGTTTGCCTTTTGGAGCGACCACTACCACTTCAGAATCCGTCTTGACGAAATTTTTGCCCTGATTTAGCTTGGCTTCAACTGAGTTTGCGGTGGTATTTTCAGCAACCTCTTTTGGATAAGAGAAGCCTTTGGTCAGTTCCTTGCCTTGCTGCTCGGCCACAGACAGGCTGGTTTGAATGGCAGTCAGCTTGATTTTGCCGTCATAAGGATCAACAATTTCTGTGCCTGCCGGTGCCAACGCTTTTAGCTCCTCAACCACCTGAGCCTGTTCTGCCAGTGTTGCGACAGGCTGCAGAATTTCATCCACAGTCTTGTTCATATCCTGTGCGGCTACGACCTGTTGAATTTGCTGACGTTCAGCTGCTGAAATCGGTGGTTCAACCTGAATCTGCTTCACTGGTGCGGCAGGTGTCACTGCCACCGGAATACGTGGTGCACTTGGAATAGGCAAATCACTTTGTGCCGCAAAACTCGCCAAGGCAGATGGGCCTTGAGGTGTCGAAACCTTTTTCGTGGTCTGGGTCACAGTATTTGCTGTGGTCGACGTACTTACAGCAGCTGTTACCACGGGTACGGTCGTGACAGTTCTTGCCGGAGTCGTCGTTTTGGCAACGGTCGTTGCTGGCTGATTACTAACAACCGCTGGCGGAGTCTGTTTAGAAGGCGTAATCGTTTTCGTATTTAATTCTGGCGGTGCAGCTCTGCTGGGCACCACTGTCGTCGTATTTCTCGGCAGGCTGCTCGTGTTACTCGCCCATAAACCGCCTGAGCCGGATAATTTTTTCAGCTTCTCATCCACTGAAGGACTTAAGTCAGCAGGAATCAGAATACGGCGCGGACTTGAAGGATCAATATGATCACCACGATGACCAGGGTTTAATTGATACAGCTCTGCACGGCTTAGACCAGTGATGGCTGCAATTTCATTTAAACTGGCCACACCGACCGGTACTTCACGGAAATGTGGACGGTTGGCAATCGGTGGCAAGCTCACCCCATAGCTGCCTGGATTTTTAATAATCTGTGCAACTGCCAGGAAACGTGGCACATAACTCATGGTTTCTTGTGGCAATTTCAATGACCAATAATCGGTAGGCAGACCTGCGGCTTTGTTGCGGTTTATCGCCTGCTGGATACGGCCTGGGCCGGCATTATAAGAAGCAAGTGCCAATTCCCAGGAACCAAATTGGTTATACAGACTGCCCAAAAACTCATAGGCTGCACGGGTCGATTCCACGACATCACGACGACCATCGTATAAAGGGGTCTGCTTTAAACCATAAATACGGCCGGTACTTGGAATAAACTGCCATAAACCTGCCGCTGCCGCACTACTGGTCGCTGCCGGGTCATAGGAACTTTCAATAATCGGTAACAGCGCCAACTCGGTCGGCATGCCACGGCGTTCTGCTTCTTTTACCGTATAATACAAATAGCGTGATGCACGGGCACTTAAGCGGTCCAGATAAGGCTGACGTGAAATAAACCAGCCGCGCTGTGCATCAATCCGTGGATTCCAGACACTTAAATTCATCTTGAAACCTACAGTCATGCGCTTCCAGACATCACCATGTTTCAAAATCTGTAAACGGTCACCCTCAACTGCACGCATATCTGTTGCAGAAAGTAAATCTTCCAATCCATCCAGACTGCTGCCATCCAGATATTGAGATCCAACCTGCTTGCTTTTTGCTGTTTGGTTCGCATTATGTGTAGACGAACAGCCCGTCAGTCCCAGAGACGCAAGTGCAGCTCCCAGTACAGAAAATTTCAAAAAAGTCGGTAATGTCGGCTGCCACAAGATTGTGGTTGGTTTATACATAAAGAAATCCAAACAACTCGTATATAAATTTATTTTTTAGATATGCCATTGTAGTGAAGCATGTCGAAGACACAAGGCAATAATTTACCGCGATTTCACGTTAAATGTTACAAGAAATTAAAAAATCCGGAACATATAGATTGATCGACTGCATTTGCGCTATACAATAACCCTTCCAGTTTGTTCCATTTTGATCGGATTTAATTTATGTCACACACTATCACACTTTATGTTGATGGCGCCTGCCGCGGCAACCCGGGTTTAGGTGGTTGGGGGGCATATATTGTAAATGAACAGCAAGAATACAAAATATATGGTGGTGAAGACCATACCACCAACAACCGCATGGAACTGACAGCTGCCATTGAGGGCATTCTGTTTTGTGACAAGCAAGACAAACTGGTGATCTATACCGACTCCAACTATGTCAAACAAGGTATTACCGAATGGATTCATGGCTGGAAGAGGAAAAACTGGAAAGACGTCAAAAATCCTGACCTGTGGCAAAAACTGGATGCAGTTTGTCAGGGACGAGAAATTGAATGGCACTGGGTTAAAGGCCATGCTGGACATCCAGGTAATGAAATGGCCGATCAGTTAGCCAATCTGGGTGCCGATGAAACCCTGAAAAAATCCAAGCAAAGCCCTTCAATTTCTGAAGATAAAAAAAAATCTGAACCAGACTGGTTGCTAGATGATCCTTTCGGTCTGGATCTGGCCGAGAGTGAAGAAGAACTGGAAGAACTGCCCGAAGCCATCATCGAAGTGACTGTTGAAGAAATTGTACAAACTGAATTAGCAACGGTCAGCAATGAAGATGCTTCATCTTCAGACGCATCTGCCGCGGCTCAATTACACCCGCAAATTGTCATTACACCGGCCAAGTTACAGCTGCATGGCCCACGTCAATTGATTCTAGATACCGAAACTACCGGTTTTTATTATCAGGATGGTGACCGGATCATTGAAGTGGGTGCCCTTGAGATGATTAACCGGAAGCTTACCGGCAGCTCGATTCATATTTATATCAATCCGAAAAAACCGGTCGGTGATTCTGTCAATGTCCACGGTATTACCGATGAATTCCTGCAAGACAAACCGCTGTTTGAAGAAATTTCCCAGGTGCTATTTGACTATTTGCACGGCGCGGAAATTATTGCGCATAACGCGATCTTCGATATGAACTTCCTGGATATGGAATTCAAACGCGCAGGTTTTAAAGCGCTCTCCGAGGTCTGTGAAGTCACCGACACCCTAGCAATGGCCAAATCCAAGCATCCCGGGCAGAAAAACTCGCTGGATGCACTGGTGCGCCGTTACGAGATTCCACAACGCGACCGTACCTTCCACGGCGCCTTGCTCGATGCGGAAATCCTGTCCGATGTTTATCTGGCCATGACCGGTGGACAGGTCTCTTTTGATATTGATGCCCTGTCTCAGTCGGAAGAGCAGAACAGTCGCTCTGGGATGGCTAGAGTTGAAATTGATTTGCCCGTGATTCTTCCATCAGAACAGGAATTACAGGAACATGAGAAATGGGTCAAACATTTCGAAGAAAAACATGGAACTGCTTGCCTTTTCGCGAAATAAAATCTACATTTCCGGGGATACTTTAGGTTTAAAACTATCGTTCTTCAGTTATAGTAAATACAAAGAGGTCCCGCAGTTTGAAGCGGGGCTCATATATAGATAATACTTCAGGAAAGGTGCAGATCATGTCTTACCAAACCTCTATACATTTTGATCCAACAGCCTTACTGATAATAAAAAATGAGGTTGATAACTCGATCAAGTTAGTCGAATCAGCAGTAAGCACCTTGGTAGAAGACCAGACTTTACCTTTTGGCATTGATGATGCATTAACTCAGTTTGAACAATGCGCCCAGGTTCTGGCTCTGATCGACATGTCCAGTCTGGCAAAAATCGCTCAATATTCAGCAGAACTGATGCGCAAGATCATGGGGAATCCAGCGCAGGTCAATACTCAGGATGTTATTGCCTTGAGTGAAGGCACCACCATGCTGAAACGCTATATCGAATTCATCTGCCTGCGTGAAGTGAAAATTCCACAATTTTTGCTAGATACCCTGAACCGCCTGGAACTGGCTTTGGGTAAACCGCTGACAACTGAAGGCCAGCATGTAGAATCCTTACTGGATTGTATTACTCCTGACTTTGCATTGCCACAAGCGCCAGGTCTGGAAAAATCCGAATATGTACACCGCCTGTATAAGCTGTCACTGAACAAGCTGATTACTCAGGAAGAAAGTGAACTGGATCTGCAAGCCATCAAACTGGTAGGAGCCTATCTGGCTGGACTTTCCGAACAGCATGATGGCAGCAAACAGTACTGGAATCTGGTCTATGTTGCCTTCAACAATATCGAGCATCTGTTCATTAATGAGCCACGTCTACGCACCCTGGTGAGCATTGAACGTAACATGGCACAGTATTTTAGCTCGGCAGACAGTTTCAAGGCTTCATTGGCTGATCTGGCCAATGTGCTCAGCCTGTGTATCAGTCAGGAAGATGAAACTGCACAGTCTATCCGCAGCCAGCTGAATGTGAGCGATGACCTGCTGACCGATATGCAACTACAGGTTTTCAGTCGCCATCTATATGGTCCAGACTTTGAAACCATGCATACCATCAGCGAATTGGTGACCACAGAAATGGCGCACATTCGTAATGACATCGAGTTCAACTATCACAGCATGACACCTGAAAAGACCCAGGAATTACAGGCTCAACTAAATAATCTGGCCAATATCTTCAAGGTGTTGAACCTGAATGAAGCCTATCATGACCTGACCCGTCAGGCTGCTACACTGAGCCAGCCGGAGATGATGCAAGATGCCAGTTTTGCCCAGCAGTTGATGAATGTCATCCTGTCTGCCATGAACTCGATTGGCGTACTGGAGCGTCATCACACTTCGAGCCGTTTGCAGCTGCGCGTCAACAACATGAATATTTCCCTGGACCGTCTGGATGAAGCACATGCTGCTTTACTCACTGAAACCAAGGCACTGATTGAACTTTCCAGCCAGATTCTCAGCAATTACTTGCAAGACCAGGACTTGGCTGCCCTTGAAGCTGTACCTGTACAGTTTTGCGAGATTGGCGGCGCCATGCTTTTCCTGAATGCAGAACATGTTCGTACTGCCTTCGTCACAACTGCGGAATTTATCAAGAACCGTATTGATCTGTCGATTGCATTAAGTCCAGAAGAAATTCATCGTGCTCTAGACACCCTGGCCAGTGCCGACATGATGATTGATAACTTAAAGAACAAACAGCCTGTATTACAGACCATGTTTCAGGTAGCATTGGACAGTAGTGAGAAACTCAAAATAGTTGCCTAATGTCCAAATTATCACTTGCTTATATTTTTCAACAACAGCAACTGCTGGTCGATCAACACTTTCAACTTCCACGGGTTGAAGCCTTAGCAAGTGATTTGCTACTCCACACGGGTGATCAGGTGATTGCCCGTGACCTCCTTCCCGATGAGCCAATTCCTCCAGGCTTGCAACTGGTTCCCATCCGTCAGCTGTTACAGTTCTGGAATACCCAGCAATTTGAACAGGCTAGTCGTGCGGTACAGCTTTTAGAATGGCGTCGTAACCATAAATTTTGCAGTCATTGTGGCACAGCCACTGAAGCACATACTGTTGAATATGCCATGGTCTGTCCATCCTGCAATTATCGCCAGTATCCACGGGTACAGCCTTGCGTTATTACTGTCATTACCCGAGGCAAAGACGAGATTTTACTGGCTAAAAATGCACGTAATACCAAAAGCCAGATGTATGGACTGATTGCCGGTTTCGTTGAAGTGGGTGAAACCCTAGAAGATGCAGTACGTCGTGAAACGCTGGAAGAAGTCGGTTTAAAGCTCAAGAATATTCAGTATCTGGCCAGCCAGCCCTGGCCGTTTCCAAGCAACCTGATGATTGCCTTCAAGGCAGAATATGCTGGCGGTGAGCTACAGCTGCAGGAAGAGGAAATTAGCGATGCGCAATTCTTTAAATTCGATCAGCTGCCGGAAATTCCATTCAAAGGTAGTATTGCCCATGCCATGATCATGCATGTGACTCAAGGCACGCCCGTCGCAGACGACACCAAAACCTGGCTATAAGCCTGTACTTAAAAGTAAATTTTTCAAGGTGTACGAGAGTAAAAAAGTATCATACTGGGTTACTCTTAACCCTTTGATTTTACCTAGAAGTACCTAAGCTAAAAAACAATAAAGATTCATACCGAAGTGATTAAGCATGACCTACATATTTTTTTGAAGTAATAAACTTTCATACTGGAAATGAAGCTTTAGCCTCAGTAAATTAATTTTATATTATTCAGATGGTTAATTTTGATACTAAAGTATTTAATTTATCTTAGATTATTATAAGTGATTGATATTATTTATTTTAAGTAATAAGCACTATTTTTTATAATAAGAAACGCAATAGTTCATTTCTTATAATATTAATTATTCATTCAGATCCACTATAGCTTTAAACTTATTTTTATGATTTGAAAAAATCTTTTTATAACTTTGGTTATATAACTATCTAAAATTATTACAGAAAAATTACTAAAATTTAATATGAAATTTACATCAAAGTTGATAATTGTAACTTAAAATAAAATGGGAAATAAAAAGTGAAAAAAAATCTATTAGTTTAGCCCTATGTATACCATTCTTGCATGGATGTTCCGTTGACGAAAAAAATATTAACTCAACACTTATTACCCCTGACCAAGTTTCGGTTAGTAGCATTACTCATGAAACGAAAGTGAAAGAATCTTATAAGCAATTTTTCCTTCTTTCAAAGGATTTAAAGTTCGATAAAGATTTACATCAACTAGAAGCGATATGGCTTGGTAAATTAACTCTGCACAACAATTGTTTATCCATTTTAGTAGAAGGGAATAAAGAAACTCTTTATACCTTAGTTGTTCCTAAAAATTATGAAATTTTATTTGATAATCAGAAGAATATTATAGGGATTAAAAATATTAAGTCTAAAGAGCAATATAAAATAGGTGAATCATTAACTTTCGGGGGATTAGCTTTAGACAAAGCAAAAATGAACTCAAATAAAAGTATACCAAATTATTGTGAGCCACGACTGGCCCTACCCGGAGACATTAAGAAATGAAAAAAAATGATTTGAAAAGAAAAATATTATTAAGCCTGTTATTGGTGATTTAGCATTGAATGCTTCATATAAATATTAAATACAGTATTCAGATACTGAGGATTCAATAAGTATTAACTACACGGACAAAGATAAAAAACTTCATTCTGAGTCTATAATAGCATATTCTGCTAAATATGCTAAAGAAGATCTTATATTTAATATCAAATAAATATATCAAATTAATTAAATAAACAACTGCAAAGTGATTTTTTTAGAATTAAGAAAGTTATAAATATTAAATCTCATTACTCTGTATCATACTTTAATACTTAGTATGAAATTTTATTACTCTCATACGCAAGACTCAAAAAAAGAACCCTATGGATAATCGCCTGGGGTTCTTTTTTATGTGTTGCTACAGGGTTATCCAGCTATCAGCTCAGGATTTAAACGCATCTTCGAGTGCCCAAAGCACCTGAGACTTGGTCTGGAAAAAGTGGCTAAACAAACTGGAGAGCGAACCCACGATCGTAATATGGCCAAGTTTCGGAATATGAATCAAATGGCTATGATTGCCCTTCTCTTTCAGTACGCGGTCCAAATCATGGCTATTGAAATGCCCGACAATCTTGTCTTTTTCGGCAATAAACAGATAATGCCGGGTTGAGCTATTTCTAACAAAATAATAAGGCATGACCTGCTGATAAGGTACCGCCTGATCAAATGCACCTGCACAGATCGGATCATTTTTATAATCAAAATGATAAGGCCCTGCCAGACCAATAATCGCCCGGATTTGACTATGATCGATAGTGGCAGATTGCGGATGATACAAGGCAGACATGACATTGAATGCGCCGGCAGAGTGTCCCATCAGGACCAGATTTTCAGCACAGATCTGCAACTGCGCAGCCGACTGCTGCAAATGATTTAGCAACAAATGCAGATCATGAATATAGGTAGGGAAAATATGCTGTGGTGCCAGATGATAATTCATCACCACTACATCATAACCTTCTTTGGCAAAGGACTCGCCAATAAACTGGTAATCCCTTTTATCACCATGCAACCATGCACCACCATGTACAAACACAATCAGGGGACGGTGGGGCAAAGGCTGCTGACTTCGAAACAGGTCAAAGCGTTGTCGGGATTTCAGACCATAGGCCAATTGGGTTTCGACCATATAACCCTGTTTCGGAGTTAAACGATTTAGGGCATAGCTGCCAAAATCGTATAACCTGAAATCTTTATACTGTTGCTGAAGCTGAAGAATACGCTGTGAAAGTTGGGTTTTAAACTGACCGACCTTATGGTTCATAGGTCGGTTCAACCTTATCAGGATCAATGGCAACCGGTGTCTGTTCAATACCCGGCTGCGCATATGCCGGTGCAGCAAAATTCTGACTGGCCAGACTTGAGGATTGCTCAACATTATCGATCAGGGTCACGATTTTAGTAACATTGCCTACCTGCTGTAACACCTGATTCAGGTCAGTAATCTCGGCACTGTTTAAACGTCCCATCACATACAATATGCCATCTTCAGTATGAACATGCACCTTACTATCTGCAACTACAGGCGCCTTCATAATTAAACCGCGGGTATTTGCAGTCACCGCCGTATCCTGCATGATAGTGCTATAGCTGATCTGATTGCCGACAGTAATAAAATTATGAACTGCCTTCACATCACTCATGGATTTGACATTGTCTTCGGCCAATTGTTTCAGATGGGCATCTGGCACCTGACCGGTCAGCAGGACATTGCCATGAAAACTTTCAATATTGACCCGGGCCTGCTTAAAACGCGAGTCCAGTTTATAAAGGTTAATTTTTGCAGTACGGACAATCGAGGAATCAATAAATACCTGCCCCAAGGTACGCGCCCCACTTTCAGTTCCGACAGGAGCCGTACCTGTGCCGCTAGAAATAAAACTGGCACAACCTGATAAACTTGCGACACACAGCATTGTTATTGCAATACGCTTAACCACTCAGCAAGACTCCTTCATTTTATTACGTCTTTTCAATCTAATCATCTTTTCCAAGCTCAGATCATGGCAATTCTGCTTGAACTTTACAATGATCTTGAAGCAAATATATGCATCTTTAGATCTTATTTTGTTTAAAGGTTAATAAACTCTTGATCAAAAGTAAAAGCATTTTCAATCCATGCCAGATCATAAGGGTATTGCGAAAAGTCATGCTGTAGGGTTTTTGCAAATTGCTGTTTAAAATCAAAACAAATCACGTCAAAACGATAGTAATAGTGTGCAAATTGTGGATTTTTTTGAATAAAGCACATGGCTGTCTTGAGCATCTTGCCCTGTTTCGCCCTGGACACCGACTCGATCGCTTGTGCATATCGGGTTTGTGCACGTGCTTTGACTTCCACAAAGACCAGCTCCTGATCACATACTAGAATCAGATCCAGCTCGCCATAGCGACTGTGATAATTGGCTGCCAGGAACTGAAATCCATGGTTTTGCATCAATTGGGCCGCTTGCTGCTCCGCCCATGCACCTAGTTGCTGTCGTAGCATTCCTCTTTCGCTCATAGTAGCTTGACGCCTGTGCCACTATACTGAAAACATTGTGGACTACGCTGAATACTGTGGTCCGTGATTTCAATCCGGCCAGTTCTACCCTGAAATTCAATATGCTGCAAATGCGGTTGTGACAGGTACTGCTGGGTAATCTGCCAGGCATCTCCCCCGAAGGCAATCAGCCGCTGATAGGACATATCCACCGCTTCTTTGGCATAGGCTTGTACAACATCTGGCCAGTCAGCCAGATAAAGTACCGGAACATCACAGAACTTGATCCCTTTCGGGGGTCTATGCTGCTCGCTGATCGCATTGGCCACGGTATACATCCGTTTATGGCTTAATTCAGGTATGGCAGCCAGCCCTTCTGCATTGCCGAGGTATAACAGCCCTTGTTTTGGCATTAAAAAAATGGGTGCCTTGTTCACGATCTTGAATTTCAGATCACTTTGACTGAACAATGACATCAGCAACAGTTCATGCTCGGCTTCACTGCCCGGCTGGCGTAAAATCAGCAGCTGTTGAATTCCATCTTTGTGCAATAAGGTTTTTAGGGCAGCGGCATCTTCTTTTTTGGACAGGCTGAATTGCCAGACTTGGGGTGATGACCCTGCTACATCATTCAGGCTGAGGGTACGTACTTTAGGTTTGCTCTTGAGTAGTTGTTCTACATCGCTACGTGCCAATGGACCCACCACCATTTTGGTCTTTTTATTGACATGCTGTTTCAGTAGCTGGGAGATATTTTTCTGATTGGAATTGACCCATTTTAATGGAACTTTCTGCCCGGAAGTAGCATAAGCACTGAGAAAACCCTGTTTGATACTCGATGCAGCTCGCGTCAAAGGTCCGGATTCGGGTAGAATGATCAACACTTCTGCTTGTACGCTGCTGATGTAGCTGACTAAACACAAGCCCAATATTTTATTTTTAATCTTCCATTTTTTATTATTCAATTTATTCCACATGGAGAAACCTATGAGTGCTCAGTTATTTGTTGTTGCGACTCCAATCGGGCACTTAGATGATATTAGTTATCGTGCAATTCAGGTGTTAAAGTCGGTGAGTCTTATTGCTGCTGAGGATACACGAACTTCAGCACAATTGCTTAAACACTTTAATATTCAAACACCTCTGACTGCCTGTCATGAGCATAATGAAAGCAACAAGATTGATCAGCTGATCCAGCGCCTGCTCAATGGCGAAGATATGGCCCTGATCAGTGATGCTGGCACTCCCCTGATCAGCGACCCTGGCTTTAAATTTGTCCGGGCTGCTCAAGCGCATAATATCCGCGTGATTCCCGTTCCTGGTGCTTGTGCGGCTATTGCTGCCTTAAGTGCTGTTGGCTTGCCGAGTGACCGTTTCAGTTTTGAAGGTTTTCTGCCATCCAGACAAAGTCAGCGCCTGCTGAATCTGGAAAAACTGAAAGATGAAACCCAAACCCTGATTTTCTATGAAGCACCGCATCGAATTCTGGAGTCCGTTAAAGATATGGCCAGCGTTTTCGGAGCAGATCGCCCGGTCGGTTTTGCGCGTGAGATTACCAAGACCTTTGAAACTATCAAGAAAATGACCTTGGGTGAACTAGTCGAATTCATTAGCAATGATCACAATCAGCAAAAAGGCGAAATTGTTCTGGTGATTGGCGGCGCCACCGAAGAAAAAGATCTGGATCAGGAAAAGCTGGATAAATTATTGAATCGCCTATTACAGGACCTTTCGGTCAAAGCTGCTTCACAACTGGCGGCAGATTTAACCGGAATCAAAAAGAAAGTCGCTTATCAACGTGCTTTAGAACTGACTTCGGCAAACGACTAATTGCTTTAGATATTTCTATCTCATTTTGGTTTGCAAAAAAACACCACATTTAATGTGGTGTTTTTTATAAGAAACAAGTTAATCAATAACTTATTCTTTGGCTACTGATTCATCTGCCGGCACTTCAACAATACGACCACCACTAGCAAGGAAAGCCGCAATCTCGTCTTCAAGTGCTTGACGCTTTTTCAGCTTTGCAGTAACGGTCAAAGTTTCAGCTTCTACAAGATCGGTATCACTGACGACCTCTGTGCTATCGACCGCGCCTTTTTCAGCGGCTTTTGCTTCATCATCGTCAACAATTGAATCTTCAACGTCATCATCATAATCATTCATGTCTGTCATTTGCATCTCCCCAAAAATGGCCCTCGCTTGGTATTCCAAGTCAGGTATCGAATTAAGTGAAATTTAGCAATCTCTTTGACCTTCGCCTAGTACCAAAACTCAAAAAATCGTATCTTTTTTAAACAAAAACGTTACTCTTTATTGGCATTTGTTTAAAAAATTTACATTTCTCCCTTAAGCTGCGTAGCGTGTGTCTTTGAGTAAACTCAGGCCGTTGGCCTGTGACATAAATGCATCTTTTAATATTGGCTGATTTTCTACCTGTTTTAAACCAAAATTACGTACCCAAACCATTGGGAAGAATGAAGTGGTTTCCATCCAGCCAATCGCAGACATGCTATGCATCATGGCATCGTTCTGACCTTTACGGCGATGTTCATAGCGTTTGAGGGTCTGCTCATGTGCCCATACGCCACGCGCCTGATCATGCAGTAAAACATCACAGAGCACTGCAGCATCCAGACAGCCAATATTCACCCCTTGACCTGCCAGCGGATGAATCACATGTGCGGCATCGCCAATCAGGGCTAAACCGTCTTGAACATATTGCTGAGCGGCACGGGCTTTTAAAGGGAAAGTGGCACGTGGTGTTGCCTGCAATACTTCACCCAGCATATGCTGGCTTTCACGGGTTAATAGCTGGGTAAATTCAGCATCTGGGAGCGCTGCATATTCCTCGGCATAATCCTCTGGCAAGGTCCAGACAATTGATTGCCAGTGTCCCTGCTCTTCTGGATTAAGGCTGGCCATAGGTAAAAAAGCCAGAGGGCCAGTTTCGAGAAAAATCTGACGTGCCATGTGCTGATGAGGCTGTACAGTTTTAATGGCACAACTGATGCCTGCCTGTTTATAGTCCAGTACATCAATGTCGATGAACGCTTGCTCACGAACAAAGGAATTGGCACCATCGGCACCGATCACCAGCTTGGTTTTAAGCTGAGTGCCATCGGCCAGATGAATGATCCACACACCGACGCCACGTTCCATACGACTAACTTTAACCTGTGTTCTATAATCTTGAACATCTTCCAGCATCTTTTGCTGAATGGCCAAATTCAAAATGCTTGGTTCCACCATCGAGCCTAAAGCCTGCTCTACCGATAGTGTTTTTTCTGAAGACTGGCCAAAATTAATTTCTCCATAGCCATTTTTATTCCAGACCTGCATGCCGGTATAAGGCTGCTGACGTGCTAAATTTTCCCAGACACCCACCGTTTTTAATAGGTGAATGGTTGCCTGACTTAAAGCCAGGACACGCGGATTAGCCACCCTTAAGGTTTTATCTGCATCCAGAATTGGCGCTGCATCCAGAACTGTAGGCTGCACGCCCCCTTGGGCCAGCAATAGCGCAGTGAGCCCGCCTACCAACCCACCACCAATAATGACAACGTCTAATATTTCGTTAGTTTGATTTAAGCTCATGCTTTTAACCCCATGGCATAATTTGCAACGAGTGGCTTGATGCCTGGAATCGTATCAAATGCGACTAAACCTGTATTACGCATCAATTTTAAAAACGGATTCTGGTTACTGAAACCGCGTACCACTGAATCACAGAACTTGATCACACGCTGCTGGTCACTGAGACGGGATTTCTCATAGTCTAGCAATATTGCAGCATCGCCCAAGTCTGAGCCTTGTGCCTGCTGCTCTTTCAGGTAACGCACCAATACATGCGCATCACGCATACACAGGTTAAAGCCCTGTCCAGCGACCGGATGAATCGTATGTGCTGCATTACCCATGAGCACTACACGACCAACAGCCTGCTTTTCAGCTAACACTTGAGACAATGGAAAACTGAACCGTTTTCCGGTTTTCTGGAATTTTCCGGCACGATCGCCATACGTTTCCTGCAAGGCATCCAGAAAATGCTGGTCATTTTCATCTCCCAACCATTCTCCTTCAGTACCTTTTTTCACAGGCCAGACCACTGAACGGCGATACTCACCCGGTAAGGGCAACAGTGCCAAAGGGCCTAAATGACTGAAACGCTCAAAACCTACATGACCATGTGGCTTCGACGTTTGTACTGTGGTCACAATCGCGACCTGATCATAATCATGTTCTGATGCACCAATACCCAAAGCCTTACGACAGAAAGAATCCCGCCCATCGGCGGCAATAACCAGTTTGGACTGTAATTTCAGTAGAGATTCGCCACGATGCGCTTCGATATAAGCAAACTCTGCATCTTGAGTCAGTGAGCTCACCTGCACACCATCAATCAGTTCAATTAATGGCTCTTTTTTGACTTGAGTGAGAAGCACCCGACCGAGCCAGGCATTTTCAATGACCTGACCAAAGCTTTCGACTTTTTCCTGCTCGGCTTTCAGTCGGGCCTTACCAAAGCTGCCCTGTTCGGTAATATTCACTTCCAGAATTGGGGTAGCATGTTCTTGCAAGGCATTCCAAAGTCCAAGCTCCTGATAGATTTGTACGCTACGACGTGACAAGGCGCTATTACGTGCATCAAAACTGGAATGATATGGCGCAAGATTTTCATCATCATAATTTGGGTATTTGATGGCTTCCAAAAGTTTGACTGCAATATTAGTTTTCGCCAACATTAATGCGAGGCTTAAGCCCACCATCCCACCACCGACAATGATGACTTCTTGTTGCATGCTGTAATCCTTTCAATGTCGTATCTATACAAATAGATACTTATAATCATGATGGATTTTATATTACATCATGACTCGAGATTTTGACATTGTGATACATGCTGTTGTTGTAGCTTGTTTTGACCTCAATGTTCTGCTGTCTGGCAGACCAGACAAAGGCTGAAATGCATTACTACTAAAAATACCCGGTCAATCAGCTTAGCTCTTATTTAAAAGAAAAAATTAGAATCTATTTTCAAAACTGTAGAAAAAATTAAAGTGAATAAAAATTCACCCAAAATAATTTTATATTTTTAATAGATCATTTTTCTAAGATATCTTTTTATAAAATTGAAGATTTTAAAAAGTATTAATAAAATTTCAGCTTCTATTTTTTCCAACAAGCTCTCTGAGCTAATAATTGGTTTAGTTTGTCTTGAATAGTGACTACGGTCCAATCTTCTAGGTAAAGTGTTATCTCTATAAATAATTCCATTTTGACAACTGCTTCCCAGACAACGCAGTCCATGCTTATCAGTAACTTCATCTATGGCATTGGTATAGGGAATAGGTCCCGTGGTTTTCAGTACACCACTCCAGCCATATCCAAATTTAATATAAGTATAGTTTTCTAAATTTTCTGTTATTTTTTCAACCACATTGGCCAAATATTTATTTCCCGGCGAAGATATAATATTCCATTGTTGGTATTCTTTACCTCTTTTAATCTGTATATGCTTTCCGAACTCTTCATATTCAGCTGCTCCTCCTTGCCATTCAAAGACCAGCAGTTCATCATCTTCTAAAAGAATGTCACTTAAACTACAGGTGGTAAAACTTTTTAAATCAAAATATGCCCCACCTAAGCTATAAAGCAATAAGTATCGAAAATAATCAGTTTGTGCAGCGCCATATAATGGATTTATTTTAAGAAACGCATTTAAATATCTGGAAGAATAATGATTTTTAACAAAATCTACCATGTCATTATAATCATAAAAACGGTATTCCCAATCAGGATTATTTTTCAGAAGAACAGCCCTTGCCGTTCTATCTTCTTCTGATAGAAAATTTATTCCTTTTGTATGAATTTGATGAATTATTTTTGGTATTTTCATATTGAGGTACGTCCTTAATCTTATAAATTTCAATATTCTTGGAGCTGGTATGGTTTATATTAATCAAATCCCAGATAAAACATTTCACCTGAAATACAAAATATTGAGGCTAGTAATTGAGTAAGTACACTATACTTAAACCTAGTTCCCATATTTAATACAATCAAACTATTCTAGATGGCAAATAATTTCTTCTTAATATTTGATTTAATATAGATTCATTAAACAGCGTATTACTAATTAAGAGCCCTTAAGATAATACTAAGCACTGAGCATTTTATTAATTATCTTTATTATAGCTGTATATTAATGCCCTCACATTATTTTTTTAACATACAACCATAAAATTGATGTTAGTACTTTAGTTTAAATATCAATTAGAATAATAAAAAAAAATTTTAAGTATTTCCCATCTTCTCATATCAGTAAAAAGGTAAATCATCACATTTGCTGTGATAAGAAAGACAATACCTATTGTTACAAATTCAATAGTTATAGACTCTTTTTTTGTATGATTGATATTTCTCTAAAATCAGTTTTTTATTTTCAGATAGCACTCAGACTAAAATAACACCAGACTTTCCAGTAGCTATTTAGAAGGCTGAATGCTGTAATTTTATCTGATTCTGATGATATTCAATAACCAGCTCAATTAAACGAGTAATTAAATTAGTGTATGTCAGTCCACTTGCTTCCCAAAGCTTCGGATACATACTGATGTTGGTAAAGTCTGGTAAGGTATTTATTTCATTTACTAAAATTTCACCATTTTCGGTCAGGAATAGAGCCATCTTCGCCCAGCGTTCCAGGCACAATTGGAAAAATAATATCCAGTTGAAATAAGTTTTGTTCTTTAAATTCAATAATTTGCTTTTCTCTCCAACCCGGAATAAAGGCAAGATTTCTACCGGATTGATGCAGTGCGATTAAAGACGGATTATCCGAATTTAATAAAAATGGGTACTTTCATCCAAATGCCAAATCCCATTTTTATCAAGCCCAATCAGGGTAACATCAAATTTTTCTCGATCGATCGCATCAACTATATTTCTTGCTGACTAAGTGAAACTTCATGTTCTGTAGACTTACTGCCAAAGATAATACCAATATTTTTCTTTTGCACGTTTATATTCCCTTGGTTCTAGACAAGTACCCAACTTAACAATAAATTATCGTTATTAATTTTTTGATCATTCAGTAATTTTATGCTTATAAAAGTATAGGAAAATCTCTGTTAATGGAAAAAAATCTAAAAAGATAGTAATAAAAAACGAAGCCTAAGCCCCGTTTTTTATTCTTGTACCATTCATTCAAGCCGGATTTCATATTATTCAAAATTGGCCTTATAGCCATGCAAATCATCTAGACCTGCTTTAGCTGGTTAACGCACAACATTGGTATGATGATCTGTATGGTGTACTGTTTTGCCAAGCTTCGTTCCTGTATAGATCAGGTACAATGCCGACAAACCAACCAATACATAAATAATTCGAGATAAGGCGCTCATATCACCAAAGATCGCAGCGACCAAATTAAAATCGAATGCACCAATTAAGCCCCAATTGATGCCACCAATAATTGTCAAGGCATAAGCAATCCAGTCAATCGTATTTAATCTCATAAGTCTTCTCCTGCTTTTATTTAAGTTTATTTAAGTATCAGAGAAATTATGAGAATATCAGCAGATATAATATGTAGCTTTGATGCTAAAAACGGATTTTCTGTGTTGACTTCCTGTCAATTTTTAAGCTGTAAATTTTAATTAGGTTTGTTTTATTTGACTTGTTCAATATAAACGTAAGTTATATTGCTGGTTGATCATTACGAAATATTTTAAGACACCTACTTTGCACAGCATATAAGTGTCATAAAAAAGCCGGTCTTTCGACCAGCTTTTTTGAGTTTTCTCAGATCAGGCAGCTTGAGCTTTTGCCATCAATGCTTCAATATCTTCTACCGTTTTGACCACTTTCGCGGTTAAAACCAGTGGACCATTTTCGGTAGCAACAACATCATCTTCAATCCGGATGCCAATACCGCGCCATTTCGAATCTACGGTTTCATCATCGGGCGCGATGTAAAGACCGGGCTCAACTGTTACGACCATGCCCTCTTCATATGCACGCCATTCACCATCAACCTTATAAGCACCGACATCATGTACATCCATGCCGAGCCAGTGTCCGGTACCATGCATGTAGAATTGGCGGAAAGCTTCTTTTTCTATAATCTCGTCAATATTCCCCTGCATCAAGCCAAGATCGAGCAAACCTTGCACTAGGATGCGCACTGCAACATTATGTGGTTCTTTATACGAGTTACCAATTTGCACAGCATTAATTGCAGCAATTTGAGCATCCAGCACTACATTATATAAAGCTTTCTGTTCCGGGCTAAATTTACCATTCACTGGAAAGGTACGGGTAATGTCTGAAGCATAGAACTGATATTCAGCCGCAGCATCAATCAGGACTAAATCGCCATCTTTGAGTTCTTTGTCATTTTCTACATAATGCAAAATACATGCATTTTCACCGCCACCGACAATACTGTTGTAAGCTGGAACACCGCCATTTTTGCCAAAAACATAATTCAGTTCGGCTTCCAGTGCATATTCCATCATGCCCGGCCGTACTGCCAGCATTGCTTGAGTATGCGCATCAGCAGAAATATCGGAGGCAATCTGCATCAGTTCAATTTCATTTGCATCTTTATGCAGACGCATTTCATCGACAATACGATCTAGCTGAATGACTTGCGCTGGCGCAGAAGTCCCACGACGGCTTTCACCACTTGCAGTTGCAATCCATTTCGCTACACGAGCATCAAATTCTGCATGCTGCCCGATGCGATAAAATAACCGATCCTTATTTTGCAGTTTTTCCAGAATTTCTTCATCGAGCAGATCAATCGCATAGGCTTCATCTGCATCATAATCCTGAATAGCCCCGTCAATACCCGCGCGGTAGCCGTTCCAGATTTCCATTTCACGGTTACGTTCCCGGCAGAACAAACTGTAGCTATAGCCTTCTTCTTCAGTATCAAAGGTTTCAATCACAGCAACAGCTTCAGGTTCTGCAAACCCGGTTAAATAGAAGAAACTGCTGTCTGCACGGTATTTATAATCTGCATCACGGTTACGCATGGCTACCGGACTGGTGGCGATAATAGCAATACTGCGTAAACCGATTTCCCCTGCGAGGATTGCGCGACGTTCCTCAAAAACTGCCTGTGTCAATTTCTTCATTACACCTTACTTCTTATCGTTTAGTACTGTTATTTAGAATATGATCTTGAAACCAGACCATCAACTTTACTGTAACCAGCAAAATATATGCCTGATTTCAAGTATGAGTTAGTTCACCTCAGCATTTCATCAACTTGGACGTTTAGGCGAGAAAATCTCGACAACGCTTTGCGGCTCTGTAGGAGCGGCATCGTTAGGCTGATTTTTTTGACCAAATTGCTGCAGGAGTGGCGTTTCTTCAACTCCTACTTTTTTACGCCCTAAAGACAGGCTAACCGGAATCAGGCGCACAAATTCATACAATTCCTGATAGCTTTCTTCACCTTCAGCATCATCGTCCGAATCTTCAAATTCAACTGCGGCTACATCCTGCAAATGTTCAATTAGTTCAACTTCATCCTGGCGGATATGCCCGGATGCCAGTCCAAAACCTAAGACTACACCTGCACACCAGTCCGCCAGTGCCTGCACACGTTCTGAAAGCGTATGCTCATCATCAGGTAACAAAGGTAAATAATCCAGCTCATCTTCAGACAAGGCATGGAAGATGTCTTCGGCTTCGCCTGTCAACAGCTCTAATGCTTCGGCATCCAGTTCAGATACGTCCAATGTTTCTAAAATCTGTAACCACTCTTCACTGCTTGGGGCCTGAGTGACACAAACAATGCCCGTCAGCAAACCATGCAGTTCGCTAGGGCTGGAAATCTCCTCAATTGAAGAAAAATTGCGGTGCCATTCGGTCCAACCTGAAATATCGTCTTGCATTCGTTTATCCAATCTTTATACTGCTTATATATTACCTTTGTTTGCAACACTGTGCGACCTCGATATGTTAGAAGAATTACAGCGTCTACAAGTGCAGATCGGCGTGTTAAAAACGCGACTTGCACGGCTTGAAAGTGAAAATTCCAGCTTGCGCGAAGAGCAAGACTCTTCATCAATGCAACATCAACTGCAAATTGAACAAAAGAACAGCGTAATTGCGCAAAAACAACAAGAAAATGAAAACCTGACAGAACAATTGACGGACTCCCGGGCCCAGTTTCAACTGCTTAATAATGATGCAACTGCACTGGCAGACCGTTATGGCAGACTTGAAAAAAGCTGCACCGATCTGAAAAACCGTTTTCAGGAAATTCTGGCTGAACGGAATGATTTGCGGGTACTTAAAGAAAAGATGCTGATTGAACAGCGTCATTCTCAGCAGGAAATCCAGCGTTTGACTCAGGAAGCTGAACGTTTAACCCAAAAAAATGAAAATGCCAAAGCCAAGGTTGAAGCAATTATTCAACGTCTGGCTATTCTTGGCACTGCGCAGGATCATCACGCACAGGAAATTCAACAACTGGCCCATCCGACTGAAGTCATTGAGGAAGCTTCATCATGAGTGAACAAATTGCAATCGATCTCAGAGTATTGGGGCATAGTTTCCGTTTAGCCTCGCCTCCTGACAAGCAGGAAGAATTACAGCGTGCGGCACAGTTATTAAATGAAAAGTATGATGAATTTCGTCGTAAAGCTCCACGCATGGAACCTAGTAAACTGATTATTATGGTAGCACTTGAGTTGATGCAGGAAGTTCTGAGCATGAACCGGTCCCTGCAACAATACGGACATTGCGAACGTTTGTTACAAACCATTTTAGAAGAAGTTGAAGAACTTACTGAATAATCACATATTCCGCTTAAACTTCAGACATTCGAATGAACTGTTTACAGTTCATGAACAGCATGGAGTTGCCACACCGGCATTATTGTTTATAATTAACTTAACTCTGGGGTGTTCGCCAGCGGGTCTATTCCCCTGCCGATACTAACACTTATGGGTGTGGTCTGTATATTTAGAGTGTATGCCCATCTTCGTATGGGAAACCCAGCAAGTATACGTCACATCCTCCTTGAACTCATCGGGTTCAGGGTAACGACACATGCAGCGGCATCTCCGGAGTGCTTATTTTCTTAGTGAAAATATATTATTTATAATTCATATAAAATTCTTTCTAAATCTTCTCTTCTCATTTCAGCATTTATTTCGATCACGCCCCCCTTGTATTAACGCAGTCATCTTGTATGCATGAAATGCCTCAAAAGTCCTTTTCACTTTATTTTATTCAAAAATAATTTCTTAAGCTATTTTATCCCGATATAAAATATATATGGCCCAGATTGCAGCAGGAATCCAGCCAAAAATCGAAATCTGAAGTAGCAAACATACTACCGATTCGGCTGGCCGATGAAGAGTCATAAACAATGACCACGGAAAAATAAATGCAATAATTGATTTCACTTTTTAAAATCCTCTTTTTGCAATGTCTTGAGCTTTTAAGTCCAGTATTTACGGATACCTAGAACTGCTACTTATATTCAGATATTTTTAATGTGATAAGCAGAATCTCTGTACATACGAAATCACGTTTAAAAATATCTTGAGAGCCTAATTCAGCCAGCTTAAAAGAAGCTTAAAAGAAGCTTAAAAGAAGCTTAAAAGAAGCTTAAAAGAAGCTTAAAAGAAGCTTAAAAGTTATCTTACATCCACTCAGCTCTTGTATCTTTTCAACCCGAATGTTGACGTTTTAATAAAAAAAGTTTTTGCTTCAATTTTTTCTATGCAACAGGCCCATATCCAAATAAGGCACTTAGCCTATTTATATTTATAGATTTATTTTTTGGGTCTTGTACTCAAGGGTGATACCCGCCAGATCACGTCTCCGACATCATCTGCCACTAAAATGGCTCCTGAAGAATCCACTGCTACACCAACAGGACGTCCATATGCTTTCCCTTGATCACTTAGAAATCCGGTCAAAACATCCTGAGGCTGTCCGACTGGTTGGCCATTTTGAAAGGGAACAAAAATCACTTTATAGCCGCTATGTGGTTTGCGGTTCCACGAGCCATGCTGACCAATCAGTGCCCCATCACGATATTGAGGCATCAGATCTGCCCTATAGAAAGCCAAGCCCAATGAGGCAGTATGATTGCCTAATGCATAATCCGGTGGAATTGCTCGCCCAACTAAGGCAGGGTTTTGCGGTTTGACCCGTGTATCAACATGCTGACCATAATAACTATAAGGCCAGCCATAAAAAGCGCCCTCTTTGACAGAGGTCAAATAATCAGGAACCAGATCATTGCCGAGCTCATCACGTTCATTTACCACCGTCCAGAGTGCGCCGCTCTGGGGTTGCCAGTCCATGCCATTCGGATTACGTAGTCCGGTTGCATAAGGTCGAGCTTGGGCACTATTCAAATCAAACTCCATAATGAGTGCCCGGCCCTGCTCCTGCTCTAAGCCATTTTCAGCCACATTACTGTTGGAACCCACTGTGATATAAAGTTTATTGCCTGCAGGATTGGCAATAACATTTTTGGTCCAGTGATGGTTTAAACGGCCTGCCGGTAAATCGAGCACCTTGTTACCGGCTGCTGTGATTTGAGTCATCCCGTTCTGATAAGGAAAGCGCATCAAGGCATCAGTATTGGCTACATACAATGTATTGCCAATCAGCACCATACCAAATGGAGAATTGAGATTTTGCAAGAATACGGTTTTTTGTTCAGCAACCCCATCTCCGTTACTGTCCCGAAGTAGTGTGATGCGGTTGGCACTAGGATGCGATGAGCCGGCGCGCTGCATTACCCACTTCATGATTTTTCCTTTGATCCCTTTACTATCATCAGGCTTGGGCGGTGCATCCGTTTCAGCCACCAGCACATCACCATTCGGCAATACATACAACCAGCGTGGATGTCGCAGTCCTTTGGCAAATGCCTGAACTTTTAAACCTGTCGCAGGTATAGGCATTTCACCCACAGGCCAGCCTTTGGCAGGCGCAATATTGACCGTAGGCAGCAAGCTTGATTGTGGTTTAGGTAAATCTGGATCGGAACCATAACTATCAGTAATGGGCGTTTTGGAAGGCATCGTACATCCTGTCATAGTCAGGAAAGATGCACAGGCGGTACCAGCAACTAAAAGTCGTATGTGCTGAATAAGCATTTTTATCTCTTTGTTATTATTATCCTCGACTTAACTTTAAAAAACTACAAGAGATGCCACTAGCTGATTCTTGTTTTTTCTGGTTATGAATTGGTTATCAACTTTGAGTCAGGTCTGATGTTTTTCTTGCTGTAAACATAAATTTATTCTGACTCACTTACGCAGGACAACACGACAACATTTCCAGAGTAATTTTTTTTACCTCATTACGGCTGAGTCGAATATGAGCCTCTAATATAGAAAGGCAGGAGACTGCATCTTGAGCAAGCAGCGCCTTTAAAATCTGTTGATGTTCAGCATAGGTGGCTGTAACCCGATAATCCTTGGAAAAATCCAGCCGGCGTATGATCCGAATTTTTTCGCTGATCTCACTATGTATTTTTGCCATTTCTGCATTGCCGGCTGCAAATACCAAATGACAATGAAATGCTTCATCTTCTACAGATAACCGCCTGAGATCATAGATATATTGTTCTGGTTGAATACACCAGGTTTGAATCAAAACAGCCAGAGCAACCTGCAACTGGTCTTTGGGCATCTGACAAAGTTGTTCGACTGCATAACCTTCCAATAAAATCCGCAGATCATACAGTTCTTCATAAACTTTAAAGTCTAGGGGCCGGACCTGCCAGCCACTTCTAAACTGAACATCCACATAACCTTCCTGCTGCAAGCGATACAAAGCTTGCCGGATGGGTGTACGGCTTACGGCATAGCTTTCAGCAATTTCCGATTCGGTAAAGCGCTCTCCCGGCATCAGCTTAAAGTCAAAAATGTCATTTTTAATTTTCTGGAAAACCAGCTCAGACAGATTGTCTGAGCTTTTTCCTGTCGCTTTAGTACTTGGATTGCGAACAATAGTCATGGCTCAATCCATTACTCCATATAGACCAGTGGCTCACCACTATGCACGGTCTGACCAGAACGGCAGATAATGGCTTTGACAATGCCATCATCGTCAGCATAGACCGGCAGCTCCATTTTCATGGCCTCGATGATGGCCACCGTGTCACCTTTTTTCACAATCTGCCCGGCTTCTACAAAAATCTTCCAGATATTGCCGGTCATAGAGGCGTTGAGAGGGACATACTGGCTGTAATCGGTATCATCCTGCAGCACTTCTATTTCTACAGGTGCATCAAAATCGTCTTTCCAGCGTTCAACTTCGGTGCTAAAAGCGGCCTGTTGCTGTGCTTTAAAAGCCACAATACTGTCCTGTTCTGCAGCTAGGAAATCCTGATATGCTGCAAAGTCAAACTCGCATTCCTCAATTTTGATTTCTGCCAGACCATGGGCGAAATCAGCACGGAACTGATCCAGTTCGGCCTCAGTGACCTCATAATATTTAATCTGGTCAAAAAAGCGTAAGAACCATTGCTGATCGCCAAACTGCTTGTTCTTTTTAAACTTGTTCCAGATCGGCACGGTACGGCCAATCAACTGATAGCCACCCGGTGAGTCCATGCCATAAATACACATATACATGCCGCCAATCCCGACTGTGCCTTCGGCGGTAAAAGTACGGGCCGGATTATATTTAGAACTCAGTAAACGGTGGCGCGGATCAATGGGCACTGCACAAGGTGCAGTCAGATATACATCACCTAGCCCCAAAATCAGATAATTGGCATCAAAAATAATGTCTTTAACTTGCTGGCGAGTATGTAGACCATTAATCCGCTGAATAAAATCAACATTATTCGGAAGCCACGGGGCTTTGGCACAGACGCTTTCCTGATAACGCTCAACCGCACCCAGAGTCGCCGAGTCCTCAAAGGCCATGGGTAAATGGATAATTCTTGAAGGAATTTTAATGTCACGCAAATCGCCCATCTGTTCTTCAAGACCAAGCAGGAAGTGAATCAGTTGCTGCTGGCTACACTGCAGACCATCATATTTAATCTGCAAGGATCGCACACCAGGCGATAATTCCAGGATACCGTCAAGATCAGCTTCACGAATCAGTTGCATCAAGCAGTGTACGCGCAGGCGCAGGGCCAAATCCAGTACGTTATCGCCATATTCCAGCAAGATATAACTGTCTCCTGCCTGACGATATACAGCTTTTGGTGCATCTGGTGTAGCTTCACGCAATGCCAGGATACTTTCTGCCTGAACTGCAACAACTTCAGCCTCGTGGGTCATCTCTGCCTTGGCAAAGTTTTGGAGGGTTTGAATTTGCTGCCGCTCCAGCGCATTGGCCTGCTCTATCGAGATTGGATAGAAGCTAATCGTGTCATCGGCTTTCAGTTGACCAATTTTCCAGAGTTCTGCTTTGGCAATGGTCACCGGACAGACAAAGCCACCCAGGCTCGGACCATCTTTGGCAAGGATTACAGGGAAGTCACCGGTAAAGTTGATTGCACCAATGGCATATTCACAGTCATGCACATTGGATGGATGCAGCCCCGCTTCACCACCATTTTCACGCGCCCAGCTTGGCGTCGGTCCGGTTAAACGGATACCCAACCGGTTCGAGTTAAAATGCACTTTCCAGCTTGATGCAAAAAACTCCTCAATATATTCAGCTTTAAAGAAATCAGGTGCTCCATGCGGACCATAGAGCACACCAATTTTCCATTCCTTGCCATAACCTGGAATCAGAGCTGTTGCCAAAGCTTCAGGTTCTGCAATCGCCAAAGGTAGACCATCGGCCGGCAGCTCAGGATTCACCATCTTAATCATGTCACCAGCCCGTAATACTCGGCCTGCATGTCCACCAAAATTACCTAAAGCAAAGGTAGAACGGCTACCCAGATATTCCGGTACATTCAGACCATTTCGCACAGCCAGATAAGTCCGGCATCCGGATTCAACCTGTCCAATTTTTAAGGTTTGTCCTACTTTTATCTGAATAGGCTGCCAGAAATTTACTGCTTCATCATCCAGACTTACCGGACAAGGGGCGCCAGTTAAAGCAATGACATTGTCTGCATGAAACTTGAGGGTTGGACCTTGCAGGGTAAATTCGAACCCGGCGGCGGCCTCGGCATTCCCGACAATTTTATTGGCCAGCCGGAAGGCATAATCATCCATTGGGCCTGAAGGCGGTACACCAATATCCCAATACCCGACACGACCCGGATAATCCTGAATCGAACTTTGTGTACCCGGCTGAATCACCTCAATCACATTCGGCACATATTTGAAATCATCCAGCATGCGTGTCCAGATCTGCATCTGTTTAAAACGTGGATCTGAAATAACAGTATGCACATAATCCAGATTGGTACTAATACCATTCAGGCGAGTTTCAGCTAAAACTGATTTAAGCGTACGAATGGCAGTATCACGATCTTCAGCATGCACAATAATCTTGGCAACCATCGGATCAAAATATTGGGAAATTTCAGTTCCGGTACTCACCCAGGTATCAACCCGGACATTTTCCGGAAAAAAAACATCGGTCAAAATCCCTGGACTCGGCTGGAAATTCTTGACTGGATCTTCGGCATATATGCGTACTTCAATCGCTGCACCCCGAGGCTGAATACTGCTTAGATGCTTCCAATCCAAAGTATCGCCTGCTGCGATTTTCAACATGCATTCGATCAGGTCTAAACCGGTCACCATTTCAGTGACAGGATGTTCCACCTGCAAACGGGTATTCACTTCAAGGAAATAAAACTCGTCACGTGCTGCATCGTAAATAAACTCAACCGTACCGGCACTGCGATATTTCACCGATTTGCCCAGTTCAACTGCCGCCTGATGCAGTTTTTGACGGGTTGCATCAGGTAAATGAGCCGCTGGTGTTTCTTCTACGACCTTCTGATTACGGCGCTGTAATGAACAGTCACGCTCACCCAAAGCCACTACCTGTCCCTGTCCATCTCCAAAAATCTGAACTTCGACATGACGGGCTTTATCCACAAAGCGTTCCAGAAACACCCCGGCATCTTTAAAGAACTGCTCACCCAGACGTTTTACACTTTCATAAGCCTCTCGAAGTGCTTCTGCATCATCACAACGGGTCAAGCCAATTCCGCCACCGCCTGCTGTGCTTTTCAGCATAATTGGATAACCAATTTTTTCAGCTTCTGCCAAAGCTTCGTCCAGACTATTTAGCAGACCTGTACCGGGAGTCATGGGTACATTGGCAGCTGCAGCAAGTTCACGGGCACGATGTTTTAAACCAAACTCTAAAATCTGCGCAGCTGTGGGTCCCATGAAAGCAATGCCATTTTCTTCGCAGGCACGGGCAAAATCAGCACTTTCTGACAGAAAACCATAACCCGGGAAAATTGCTTCGGCCCCGGTATTTTTGGCTGCAGCAATCAGCTTTTCGATACTCAAATAGGTATCGCTAGGTTTAGTCCCTTGCAGAGATACGGCAACATCTGCATCAAGTACATGCTGCGCATAACGATCTGTTTCTGAATAAACGGCGACACTGGTTACACCCATTTTTTTTAATGTGCGAATGGCGCGAACAGCAATTTCGCCGCGGTTTGCAATCAGTACAGTCTTAAACATATGAATCCCCTGTTATTTTATCTATTTTTTTGAATCTGCTGAATGGCTCTGTTTCATTTTTTATTGATTCAGCTCATGGACATAGACTCGCTACCTACCAAGTTCACTGATCTGTAATGCAGGTGCAGATGCACACTATCCGCATATACAGCTTTCCTGAATGCATCAATTTTTTCTTTCAGATATGTGCCAGTCGCAACCAAAATACAGGCAGGTCCATTACGCTCGAATTGTGCATTGAGTTGAGTGGGATTTTTCGGTGAGAACTGTTTTGGCTGATCGGCCGCACGCCATTTCAGGACTGTCCAGTCGATCATTTTGTGAGGAAGCATTCTGTATCCAATCTTGTATCCAAGTTTAAATACAGATATGCAGAACTTATGCCAGTTTTATTTTTATATTAATTTCAATATTTTAATATTATTTAAGATGTCCCAATGAGAGGGAAATTTGATTAGATGACTGTTTTTGGTTCAGTCTGTTTTCAATTCAGTGCAAAAATTATTCTGTAACTCATATTGCATGATCTGCATCCCTTCAACTTTTACAATTGATATATAAAACCTATCTATTAATAAACCTTTAAGGGAACCATTCAGCTTATATCTTGGACTAGTAATAAAATTGGAGGTACTCCATGCCGGACTTAAGGGGGTTTTAACCCAAGATGCATTATAGGCAAACAGGAGATGATCAAAAGGAAATATAAAAGGAGAGGTTTCAAATATTGAAGTAAATAAGGCTGCCCAGTAGTATTCACTGAAATTGCGGATAATCTCTGTCACTCAACCACGAAAAGCGGCTTCAATCACGGCAACATCAATTTTCTTCATGTCCATCATGGCCTCAAATGCACGTTTGGCTGCAGCACGGTCAGAACTGTTACAGGCATTGATCAGGACCGCTGGCGTAATCTGCCAGGAAATGCCCCACTTGTCCTTGCACCAGCCACACTCACTTTCCTGACCGCCATTGCCCACAATGGCATTCCAGTAGCGATCTGTTTCCTCCTGGTCTTCAGTCGCCACCTGAAATGAAAATGTTTCATTATGCTGAAAACCAGGACCACCGTTCAACCCGATGCAGGCAACGCCCATTACTGTAAATTCGACCGTAATGACATCACCTTCTTTCCCAGAGGGATAATCTCCAGGAGCAAGGTTGATCGCGTCAATCGAGGAATCTGGAAAGGTGTCCGCATAAAATCGCGCAGCAGTTTCAGCATCGTTATCGTACCAGAGGCAGATAGTGTTCTTCACAATATTCATCATGTTCTCCATTGAGTTAGGTCTTACGTGCCTACCTAAGTCCAATGTCCAATGTGTATCATTTCTCAGCCGAGAATAGTCATATGATTCCGTATCTATACTATTTCACCAAAAACGGGACAAATCTATTCTGAAGCTGTATGTTTATTGATCTAAAGCTTTTCAACATTTTTCTAATTATTCACTGCTGCAGCTTGCTATCACCCTGTTAATTACATAAAAAGCGATGAGAATCAAAGAGCGTATACTACTCGCCTCATCACCTTTTAAAAACAGGTCATAAAATTTCTTTAATTAGACTTTAAACCTGGCACGATTTATATCGGGAGATAAAATGCAATAGGACATTACAATTCAGAATTATTTTTTACTTTTCCAGAATTCCCACTTAGACTAGAGCACAATTTTGTTGCATATGCTTTTGCGCCCTATGACCATTCAGGAATTAAGAAGATACCTTCGTAAAACGCGTCGTCATCTCTCTAAATTTGAGCAAAGGCAGGCCGCACAAAAAGTCTTGAACCGTCTGATCCGTAGTCCACAATTTATTCATGCCCAACGTATTGGGCTGTATCTGCATGCGTTTGGGGAAATTCAGACTCAGGCGATTATTGAACGCTGCTTTCAGCTGGGCAAGCAGGTTTATCTCCCTGCAATTTGTGACATGAATCAGCATCTAGTCTGGATCCGGATCAGCCTGCATCAATACCATAACAGGCGCTTTGCCCACCATCGGCTGGGTATGCGAGAGCCCATGAGCACCCATGGTGTGCATGTTTCCAAACTGGATCTGTTGCTCATGCCATTATTGGCCTGTGATACTTCAGGCACCCGGATTGGTATGGGCGGCGGTTTTTATGATCGCACCCTAGCTTCTGCACCCAAACACCCTTTCCGTCTGGGACTTGCGTATGACTTTCAACTGGTTAGCCAACCTTTAAAACGGGAAAAATGGGATCAGCCCCTAGATGCTTTAATCACTCCGACAGTTTCTATCAAGTTCAAACGTTAATTTTTCAATTTTGCTCTTGATAACTACTTCAAAATCACATAATTAGTCATTTTTCATACAATTTAATCTCAACTGCCCTTGTATTTTTAAAATTACCCATCACTATTAAAAGCATGGCAACACCGTTGTCACTCATTAGGAGTGCCCATGTCTGAAATTATCATGAATCCAGAAACCTTAGAGCCGCAGGTTCCAAGTGTACTACCCCTTTTGGCGCTGCGTGATGTGGTGGTTTATCCGCACATGCAAATTGCGCTGTTTGTCGGTCGTGAAAAATCGATCAATGCAGTTGATGTGGCTCGTAACAGTGACAATCTAGTATTTGTGGTTGCACAAAAAGATTCGCTTACAGAAGAAATTGATCACGACAATTTATATCAATACGGTACTGTCGCGAAGATTGTGCAAGTTGTGAATCACGAAAATGATGAAAACTGTATTAAAGTCCTGATTGAAGGACTGCATCGTGCCAAGCTGAAAACGATCATTGACGAAAACGAGTATCTGACAGCAGAGCATGAACTCAGCCCAATGACAGTTACGATGGATAAAGACACGCAAGCTGTGCGCTTGCAAGAATTACGTGCGCTTTTCGCTCAATATGCAGAAGCGAAGTTACGTAATGCACGTGAACTGATCACTGCAGCCAACAAAATTGAAGATTTATTACAGTTATTGTTCTTCGTTGCAACCCGTGTTCCATTGAATATTGAAGTGAAACAAAAGTTCCTGGAACAGGACGAGTTCGAAGCGCATTTAACTGAATTAATGACTTATCTATTGCAACAGTCTGAAGAACAGCAGATCGAGCAAACCTTGCATGACTCTGTTAAACGTCAGATGGAAAAGAACCAGCGCGAATACTTCCTGAATGAAAAAATGAAAGTCATTCAGCGCGAGCTTTCTGATATGAACGGCGGTGCAGAAGATGATGTCGCCGAAATTGAAAAACGTCTTGCTGAAGCAGATTTGCCTGAGCATGTACGCAAGAAAGCAGAAAACGAGTTCCGCAAGCTGAAAGCAATGCAGCCTGCTTCAAGTGAAGCTGCCGTGGTACGCAACTATCTTGAAGTCATTCTGGATACACCATGGAATAAGGCCAGCAAAGTCAGCATTAACCTGAACAAGGCGCAGGAAATTCTGGATGCAGACCATTATGGTCTGGACGATGTCAAAGATCGTATTGTGGAATATCTTGCTGTTCAGTCACGTGTGAAAAAATTGCGCGGTCCGATTCTATGTCTGGTTGGTCCTCCAGGTGTCGGTAAAACATCACTGGGCGAATCCATTGCCAAGGCGACCGGTCGTGAGTTTGTCCGTATGGCGTTGGGTGGTGTACGTGATGAAGCCGAGATTCGTGGTCACCGTCGTACCTATATCGGTGCGATGCCAGGTAAAATCGTGCAGTCTTTAATTAAAGTAGGTGTGAAGAACCCGTTGTTCCTGCTTGATGAAATCGACAAGATGGCACAAGACTACCGTGGTGATCCTGCTTCTGCGATGCTTGAAGTACTAGATCCATCACAAAACAGCAAGTTCAGTGATCATTACCTTGATCTCGATCTTGACCTGTCAGAAGTGATGTTTATCTGTACTGCGAACAGCATGAACATTCCTGAGGCGCTGCTGGACCGTATGGAAGTGATTCGTCTTCCGGGTTATACCGAAGAAGAAAAAGTGAATATTGCTGAGCGCTATCTGGTTCCTAAAGCAATCAAGAACAATGGCTTACGTTCTAAAGAGCTTACAGTTCACGAAGAAGCCATTCGTGATATCGTGCGCCATTACACCCGTGAAGCCGGGGTTCGTAATCTTGAACGTGAAGTATCAAAAATTGCACGTAAAGTGGTAAAAGAAGCAGTCAGCAAGAAAGCTAAAAATCTTGAGGTAGATGTAACAGCAGTTAATCTTCCAGAATACCTGGGTCCACACAAATTTGACTATGGTATGGCGGAAGAAGAAGCACAAATCGGTCGTGTGAACGGTCTGGCTTGGACTTCTGTCGGTGGTGAGTTACTGACTATTGAGGTTGCTGCAGTTCCGGGTAAAGGTAAGTTTATTACTACCGGTTCTCTTGGCGATGTCATGAAAGAATCGATTACCACTGCCATGACTGTTGTGCGTACCCGTGCAGATGAACTCGGCATCGAAGCCTCTCGCTTTGAAGAAACTGATGTGCATGTGCATTTACCTGAAGGTGCGACACCAAAAGATGGTCCATCGGCAGGTTTGGCACTCACCACTGCACTGGTATCTGCCTTCACCGGTATTCCGATTCGTCCGGATATCGCGATGACAGGTGAAACCAGTCTGGGCGGTCGTGCACTACGTATCGGTGGCTTGAAAGAGAAACTTCTGGCAGCCCATCGTGGTGGCATCAAGCTGGTATTCATTCCACAGGAAAACGTACGTGACCTGGCGGAAATCCCAGAAAATGTCAAAGAAGGTTTAGAGATCAAAGCAGTAAAATCAATTGATGAGATTTTACCGCTGGCATTGACCTCCTTGCCAAAAGCATTGGTTAAACCGCCAATTGTGAAAACCAAAGAAGAAGCGAAAGCAGCACGTCATTAAGACCTGCTGATTCCTAAAAACCCTGCTCCGGCAGGGTTTTTTTATTGGGTAAAAAGCCACTTAACTCAATTATGGCTGTAGCGCCATAGCAACCAGCCCATCAATCACATACGTCATCTTGTTCAAGTCCAGCTTGTCTAAGGTGTCCAGTTCGGTGTTGTAATAAGGATTGCGATAATTCGCAGTATCGGTGATCAGCATAGTTGAATAATTGAATTTGGTATAATTCAGATAGCCCGAGAAACTCATATCCTGAGCAAAACTTGGACTGACAAAACGCTGACAATCCAACCTGTTAAGCCGTTGCATAGCATCACAATAATCGCCGGTCAGGCCGGTTGAGGCCAAATGTCCAATTGATGCAATAAAGTTGCCATTTCGTGGATAAATCCATTTTAATCCGACTGGATAACTCTGTACCTGATGTTCATCAAAATAGCCAATCGAATCCAGAATCACCACGCCTTTAATTTTCTGTTTTTGCACTTTTAATGATTTGGCATGTATATAACTGCCCATGTGTTCTGTCTTAAAAAAGGGTGGCTCTTCCAAGGTATAGAAAGCAAATTCAATATCATGCTTGAGTCTGGATTTTTGCAAAGCAAGTAGTCTTGCCGTTTCCAGCAGACCCGCTACACCTGATGCATTATTGTCAGCCCCATATCGGGCACTGAAAACATCATAATGTGCTCCCATTACCATCTTGGTTTTGGCTTGAGTATTGATTTGACAGACGACATTCCGGTAACTCAAGTTATTGACCACATAAACCTGATACTGACATGGGACACCCAGACGCTGCATCTGCCCTTTGATCCAGGCAGACACCCGATTCAGCTCCTTAATATTTTTATAATTCCGGTATTCATCCACATTCATAATCTGGCTAAAAAACAATTCCAGATGGGGGACTTGAGCACTTTTGCTTGAGCTGGCCATACATAGGCTTGAACCCATGAGACCAAGCAGTAACAGGAGCACAGTACAACATCCTTTTATCATGACACTGTTCCGCATTTATTATTATTCCATTCCTTTATCAAGCGGATACTTGAACTACGGACATTAAAGCAACACTAAATCCCCCCTTTCAATTTCAATTTGTTTCCTGGTTCAAATTCATGTTGTTTGATCGTTATAATGAAGTATCCAATTATTGATCTGCCTGTATGAAAATCCGTATTCTGACCATTGGTCAAAAAATGCCAGCTTGGGTGTTGACTGGTTTTGAAGATTATTTCAAACGTATTCAGCCTTTTGTACAGACCCAGATTATTGAACTGCCGATGGCCAAGCGCGGGAAAAATGATTCTGAAGCAGATATTCTGAAATACCGCAATATTGAGGGTGATAGCATTTTAAATGCACTGAAGCAGAATGAAATCCTGATCGCGCTAGAAGTAGGCGGACGTGAATTCAGTACTGAAAAACTGGCTGAAACCATGAAAAGCTGGATGCTGGAAGGCAATGATGTGGCACTTGCGATCGGTGGACCGGATGGTCACTCGGAAGCCGTGCGTAAAGCTGCGGCATGGCACTGGTCCTTGTCGAAGTTAACCCTGCCGCATCCTCTGGTACGTGTCATGCTGATTGAGCAGCTCTATCGTGCCATGAGCATCAATCATAACCATCCCTATCATCGAGCGGGATAATTTAATAATGCGTTCTGTATATGCAACGTTTTGTTGAATTATTACCCCTGCCTTTATCCCTGTTTTTATTGCATGATTAAAACATTCAACTAATGTGGTTTGACTTATGAACTTACAGACCTTGCCGGGCTTATTTATTTCTCATGGCTCGCCCATGCTAGCACTCAATCCCGAGCAGGTAGGCCCAGCATTGCGTCGCTTAAGCCTGAATCTGCCACGTCCAACTGCGATTATTGTCATGTCGGCACACTGGGAAAGCGAAGCGCTTGAGGTGAATACCGGCATCCGTCCTGAAACCTGGCATGACTTCCGCGGTTTTCCACCTGAGTTGTATGAATTACGCTACCCGGCTCCTGGAAATCCCGAACTGGCTGAGCAAGTGCTAGGCTTATTGGCCAATGCCGGTTTTTCTGCACATGCCAATAGTACCCGCCCGCGAGATCATGGTGTCTGGATGCCTCTATTGCATATGTATCCAGAAGCAGATATTCCAGTGGTTGAAATTTCTTTACCAATCACGATGAGTGCTGAAGATATTTACAGAATTGGTCAGACCTTGGCACCTTTGCGTGAACAGCAGGTATTTCTGATTGGATCAGGCAGTATTACTCATAATTTGCGGGAACTGTCTTGGCAGGGAAATACCGATGAGGTTCCTGAATGGGCCTCAACTTTCCGTAATTACGTAGTGAATAAACTGGTTCATAGTGATTTTGATGCCGTACTGGACTGGCAAACGTTACCCCATATCAAGCGTAATCATCCAACCTTGGAACACTTTGCGCCCTTATTCTTTGCTATGGGTACTGGAAACCGCTTCAGTGTCGTGCATAGCAGCTTTAGCATGGGTGCATTAGGAATGGATATTTACCGCTTCGACTAGCCGATAATACCGAGCTTTTAAGTTTAGCTTCTGATTTGGATACATTTTGTTAGCAAAAGCTACGATTTGTATCAATATTTTTCGCTAATCTCCTGATTATAATCACGTTGAAATTTAGCACATAGAATTACACTGATGAAATCAAGAATTTTTGCACTTGCTCTGCTCCCTTTAGCTTTAATTGCGTGTCAATCCTCTCATCTTCCTGCGACTTCAGGAGATACAGCTATTTCCACTCCATCGACTACATTAAAAACACCAGCGCAAATCCTGTCTGCTTATACCTGGGAACTGGATCGTGGACTAGAACGACCCATCGTACTCCATTTTGATGCTCAAGGCCGGCTGAACGCCGTTACGAGCTGTAATGGACTCGCAACGACATGGTCAGTCAAAAACAATATCATCACGACCAGCGAAGTCGTAGGCACCGAAATGGCTTGTGATGCAGCACTGATGGAGCAGGAACGTTTTGTCAGCCAGCTTTTGCAAAAGCGTGATATTCTTTTCAGCTTAGATCTCAGTGATTCTAATCAGCCAAAATTAAGCATTACTGCAGCCGATGGGAAAAAATATATTTTTACTGGAAAAATGACCCCGGAAACCAAATACCAAGGGCAGGCAGAAACTATTTTTCTGGAAATTTCTCCACAAACCAAAACCTGTACCGGGGTAGCTCTACAAACCTGTTTACAGGTGAAAGAAATTAAATATGATGATAAAGGTTTAAAGACTCAGGTCGATAAAGACTGGACTTTATTCTATGACCAGATTGAAGGCTTTCAGCACTCACCAGATGAGCGTCAGATTATCCGGGTAAAGCGTTATGAAATTAAGAATCCGGCTGCAGACCAGTCTAAATACGCCTATGTATTTGATATGGCAGTAGAGCGTGAAGTGGTAAAAACCACCCTCTAAAGCAAAAAATAAAAATAAAAAAACCGAGGTAAATACCTCGGTTTTTTCAGCTTAGACTAAGTCAGACTTAGAATACGCCTTGAGCAAGCATAGCATCAGCAACTTTTACGAAGCCCGCAATGTTTGCACCGTCCACATAGTTCACAGTACCGTCTTCCTTAGTACCGAATTTTACGCAGTTACGGTGAATTTCTTTCATGATCGCGTGTAAGCGCTCGTCAACTTCTTCGAAAGTCCAACCTAAACGCAATGCGTTTTGAGACATTTCCAGACCAGAAGTTGCTACACCACCTGCATTTGATGCTTTACCTGGCGCATAAAGAATTTTCGCTTCAACGAATTTCTCAACCGCTTCAAGCGTAGAAGGCATGTTTGCACCTTCAGCTACACAGATTACGCCATTGGCAAGAAGTGCAGCAGCATCGTCTGCATCCAGTTCATTTTGCGTTGCACATGGCAGTGCGATATCACACTTAATACCCCAAGGACGTTGGCCTTCAAGATATTCGAAACCATGTTTAGAGGCAAACTCTGAAATACGGCCACGTTTTACATTCTTAAGTTCCATAACTTCAGCAAGAAGCGCCTCAGTGAAACCGTCTTTAACGTAAACTGTACCCGCAGAATCCGAAAGTGAAACTACTTTCGCACCAAGGTACATTGCTTTTTCAGCAGCATATTGCGCAACGTTACCAGAACCTGAAATCGCAACGACTTTATCCTTGAAGCTTTCGCCACGAGACTTGAGCATTTCCTCAGCGAAATACACAGTACCGTAACCCGTTGCTTCCGGACGTGCCAATGAACCACCGAAAGTTAAGCCTTTACCAGTGAATACACATGCAGTGTCGTTACTTAATTTTTTCATCATGCCGGCCATGTAGCCCACTTCACGACCGCCTACACCAATATCACCTGCAGGGATATCTGTGTTCGCACCAAGGTGACGATACAGCTCGATCATTAAAGCTTGGCAGAAACGCATGATTTCGCCTTCTGATTTGCCTTTAGGGTCAAAATCAGAACCGCCTTTACCACCACCCATAGGAAGTGTGGTTAAAGCATTTTTAAATGTTTGCTCAAAGCCTAAAAATTTTAGGATTGAAAGATTCACTGAAGGGTGGAAACGCATACCACCTTTGAATGGACCGATCGCTGAGTTGTACTGTACGCGGAACGCACGGTTTACCTGAGTTTGACCTTGGTCATCTACCCAAGAAACTCGGAACTGGATCGCACGTTCTGGCTCAACTAGACGCTCTAGCAAACCATGTGCTGCGTATTGTGGATTCTTTTCAATGAACGGCCACAAACTGGTCATCACTTCTTCTACAGCTTGAAGAAATTCTGGTTGATGTGCATCACGTGATTTTACGTAATCTAGGAACTCATTAAGTGTGTTGTATTTCAACGCTTAATCCTCAGCAGAAAATGGATCAAAATTGGTCAAATTTACAATCAATGTTAAATTTTGGCGCAAAATATTAAATATCTTTTGTAACCAATCTACAATACTTTTTTTGAAAATACTTTAAAATTAATTTGATAACAAATATTTATATTGATTATGAATATTTTTTCTAGGTTATTAAATACCAATTGAATCAATACCTAATTGTCATTTTATGCCTAAAAATAAGGCATAAAATGACCTCAATTCGTGCACCACTCAGTATCCAAAAAACATGTTAAAATTAATAAATCGACATATTTTGTTTCACTTACTCTCTCATGCTTGCCATGAGTAATGCTGGTTATACATGAATTCGCCTATTTCTCTGGTCCAATCGATTGATACTTTACTCCCTCAAACCCAATGTGGACTCTGCGGTCACCGTGACGGATGTTTACCTTATGCCCAGTCGATTGCTGAGGGTGAAGATGCCAACAAATGTGTACCTGGCGGGCAGCCTGTTGCCGATGCTCTGGCCGTATTATTAAATCGCTCTAAACTACCGGCTGAAGAAAGCGTCTGGCCAGTTCAAGCCGATGGTCGTCCCCAGCGCATGAAAGCGGTTATTCGTGAAGATGAATGTATTGGCTGTACCAAATGTATTAGTGCCTGCCCGGTCGATGCAATTATTGGCTCAGGTAAACTGATGCATACAGTGCTTACTGACCTGTGTACCGGTTGTGAGCTTTGTATCCCGCCTTGTCCAGTAGACTGCATCGATCTGGTTGAAGATCAACAACCCTTACCGACTGAAGCACAGCGCATTGCAGAACAGGATGATCTGCGTCAGCGTTACTATGCGCACATCCAGCGTGAAGAAAAACGGCGTACCGATCGTAAAGGACCTGTGGTCCGTGCAGAAATCGATACTGCCCTGTTTGCCCGTTTCTCAGCTTTAAATGAGCAACTCCCCGTGATTGAAGTCGCGAGCAAGCCAGAGAATGCCCCCGTATCACTTGATTCCAAGACCACGATTGAACTGGCAAAACTACGTACCCAAATTAAAAAACTGGAAAAACAACTCTCAGTTCGTGAAGATGCCCGAAAGCGCGCCCAGTTAGAAGAATTGACACAGCAATTACAGGCTTTACAGGCTTTACAGGGATAACATGACAATTGCCAAGGCCAAGCCCGTTAAAAACATGACCAAAAAACAGATTCAGACCTTTTTTGAACGCCTGCGTGAACAGCGACCCAATCCAAAAACCGAGCTGAATTATGCTAATCCCTTTGAATTGCTGGTCGCAGTCACGCTGTCAGCCCAAGCCACAGATGTCAGTGTCAACAAAGCCACAGACAAACTGTTTCCAGTCGCCAATACACCGGAAGCAATTTATGCGCTAGGTGTCGATGGTTTGAAGGAATATATCAAGACCATTGGTTTATATAACTCAAAAGCAGTCAATGTGATTAAAGCCTGTGAAATGCTGATTCAGAAGCACAACAGCGTGGTACCGGATAATCGTGCGGATCTGGAAGCCCTGCCGGGTGTAGGTCGTAAAACGGCGAATGTGGTACTGAATACGGCCTTTGGTCAGCCGACCATGGCGGTCGATACACATATTTTCCGGGTCGGTAACCGTACTGGACTGGCAGTTGGTAAAAATGTGCTTGAGGTCGAGCATCGTTTAGTGAAGGTCATTCCAAAAGAATTTATTATTGATTCACATCACTGGCTGATTTTACATGGCCGTTATTGCTGTGTTGCACGTAAACCGAAATGCCATGAATGTGTAGTTGCAGATGTATGTAACTGGCCGGACCGGTTTGAGTTTGGTGCAGATCGTGCAATTCCGGTGAAAAATATTGAAGCTGAAACTTAAGCTCAGCTTTTTTCGTTTAGAGTACCTCAAAGCATTTATTTATTATTTTGCTCAGCCTGCTCTTGTTCGTGCTTCTGTTGAAGTTCTGCCTGTAATTTGGGATGTAACTGACGTGCCGGTACTTTTCCGGCATTTTCTGCCCGTTCTTCCTGGCGTACCTTGTTAAGTATTTTAAAACTGATATAGAACAAACCCACCACTACTGCCAGCAATATAACCATTAATACCAATATGCCAAATTTCATAGCAGCAAGCACCCTGTTTAAATACACAACAAAAAAGAGCCCTAATATGGCTTAGGGCTCTTCGATTGTCAAAATAATCGGTTAATGATTATTTTGATTGATCTAAAATCGCGAAAAGATCTTTTTGAACTTCGTCGATTGGACGCAAGCCATTCAGCTTGTCATAAGTCGGTGCATTTTCCCCAGATGCTGCACGGCCTTGGTAGAAACCCACCAGCTGTTCAGTTTCAGTGTGGTAAGAACCTAGACGCTTACGAATTGTTTCTTCCTGGTCATCAGGACGCTGAACCAGATCTTCACCTGTTTCATCATCTTTACCTTCCACTTTTGGCGGGTTGTAAACGGTGTGATAAACACGACCAGACGCCGGATGCTGACGACGGCCTGACAGACGTTGAACGATTTCTTCATCTGGCACATCAATTTCAATCACGTGATCAATTGCAATGCCTTCTTTTTCCAAGGCTTCTGCTTGAGGAATGGTACGCGGGAAACCATCAAAGATGCAGCCGTTTACACAGTCAGGTTGCGCAATACGTTCCTTGACCAGACCAATGATCAACTCATCAGAAACCAAACCGCCATTGTCCATGACACTTTTAGCTTGTAGACCTAATTCAGTTCCTTCACGAATTGCAGCACGGAGCATATCACCGGTTGAAATTTGTGGGATATTGTAGCGCTTACAGATCAACTGAGCTTGTGTACCTTTACCTGCTCCAGGTGGTCCGAGTAAGATAATGCGCATATATAAACATCCTCATTTAAACAATATGTATGACGCCACGACCACAATCACCCGATTGTGTCCCCCGGCATCTCATTATAAGAAAGCCACAAACAAATGGATTAAACCCGCGACAAAACCGGTTACCCCACCCAATAAAATCAGAATCCATTCATCTTCCTGAAATGCAGGACGTAAAAGATTCTGAAACTCCTTCGGAGTCAACTCACGTATGCGGTCTCTAAACATTTGATAGATTTTCTGTGCACGGCTCGCATTAAATGCTGGGTCGCATACAGGTACCATCGTAATTTCAATCGAGCGATCGATCAAGTCCGTCTTGAGTTTTGCATACTCTTTTGGTCCTAAAGACAGCTGTAAAGAGGTTCTGACCAGGGGTGTTTCCATAATTTCATTAATATGACGTTTGATAATGCGGCGGGTTTTATCTTTTCTGCCGCCATACATCATCTCGGTCATGATCGATTTTAACGTAATCAGATCTTCTGTGACTACACTTGCGAAGACGTCAGAGACTTCATCCTGACGTTTCATAAATGCGCCTTGTATGTTATAGGTGCCGATACGAGGAATCACCGGTTTGATCCATGGAAACTTGCGATCTGCGGTACGGCTAAAGAATTGCAGGTATTTTACCGGATGTGGTTCTAGTGGGTTGAAGACCATCCAGATGGCAATCCAGTTGGTCAAAAAGCCCCAGATGGCAGCCCAGAACGGTACGGTCCAGTGCCAAGGCACCACAAACCAGACAATCATCTGGAAAATACCAAAGAACATCCCGATGAGCGCACTGATATGCCAGATGAAATTGATCTCTTTTTGACCCACTTTCAGGAACATGCGTACCATAAGTCGGCGGTCACCTTCCATCTGGCTGACCACCATTTCACGCATATCCACAAGTGACTCGACGTTCATGGTCAGCTCAGTCACTAATTCACGTAAAATTGCCGGCATTTGTTTCTGTGCTTGTGCATAAATTCTGCGCTTGATGGCAAAAGGTAGGTTTTCCCAAAGGACCGCATTGCGATCCATCATGACTTCATCAATCAGGTGTTCCAGTTCAAAGCCAACCTGCTCCCCAATGATCCGTGCCATGTCATCGGGATCCATCGCCTGTAAGAACTCACGGATGGAACCTAGTTTTGAGAGTGTATTATCGGTAATAATGCCTGAAATACGCCCAGCTTTGCGTGGCACAATTCCCTGCCAGCCGATAGGAATGGGCCCTAAATGAAAACCCCAAAAATTGATCGGATAAAAGACCATTTTCAGTGCCATCCAGACGTGAGCCCAGGTTACAAATGCAGTCACCGGAATAATGCTGAGCACGGCCCAAAAATCTGGGCGATTTACAAAGGCTTGCCACAACTCGTTGATGTACTCAAGCATGCATAATTTCCATATTTAATTTTTTGTTCACAGAATACACATATTAATAAGGTCGAATATTTTGTCTATAAACCGATACTTAAAGTATAGGAAAATTGTAGTCGGGGTTCTGTTTCAGCCACAACAAAACCAGTTCGGTCTTCGAGTTTCTCCCCCACACCGATCCCCACACTAAAACTGCTGATCCGTTCAGAACTAAGCAAAACATAAGCCAAGTCAATACCGGCACCTAAGCGGGTCTTGTACTCATTGTCAATCCGCCTGCTATCAATATGCCCTGCATAAGCCCCGACATAATAACCATTATTGTCTTTACCAGTGAGATAGGCCGGATAACGAAAGCCAGCCTGTGCTCCTATCTTATGGTCATCATTCAGAAAAACCCCACCTTTCACATAAGCAATCCCGTAAGGATTAACCCATTCAGTATTTAAGTGTATCAATTCCTGGGTAATACCAACGCCAACATTAAAGGCTTTTGCCGGCTCAGGTTCTATTTTAGCAGCAGTAGTATTGATTTGATCATGTGCATAAGCCCCATTCGCCCAAAATGCAAACGCTAACAAAGGGTAAACCTTGTTCATTCCTTCACCATCTTCCTTAATTATAGTTTTTGGTATAGTCCTATTTTTATTGGATTTTACTCTAGCAGAATTATCACAACTCTTGTATACAGCACTTTACAATTTTAATGTCTGCAAAGTCAAAGCTTATAGAACTGATGACAAGGTCAGTTTTTCATTATCAAATCAAGTGTACTTGCGTTAGAATATTCCACTTTGATTCTTTTCAATCACTCTCAGGTCTTAAGTCGATCGCGTATGAAGCAGCACTTTCCTTTAAAAAATGCACAACAAGAAAAGCGCATCTATCGCAATCGAGTCTTGATTTCCATGGGAATTGTGATTTTCTTTATGCTGCTGCTGGTCAGCCGCTATGCCTATTTGCAACTGTTCAACTTTGAAAGCTTTAGTACGGCTTCGGACGAGAACCGGATTCGCTTGCAGCCCCTACCCCCAGCACGCGGTTATATTTATGACCGTAACGGCGTATTGTTGGCCGACAACTATCCAGTCTTTACTGCCACTTTAAGTCGTGCCGATGTACAAGACATTGACCAGACACTCGAACGCCTGAAACCAATTCTGGAACTGACCGAAGAAGACCTGGAACGCTTTCAAACCCGTATTAAAACAGCACGTAAGACCGAACGGGTTTCGATCAAGCTCAATCTGAATGAAAATGATATTGCCCGTTTTAGTGAAGTGAAATATCAGTTTCCGGGCGTGAATATTGAAACCCAGATGACCCGCTACTACCCGCATGGTGATCTGTTCGCGCATGTGATTGGTTATGTAGGTCGAATTAATGACAAAGAACTTAAGGCTATTGATAAGGACCTGTACGCCGGAACCAACCTGATCGGAAAGATCGGGGTGGAAAAATCCTATGAAGAGCTTCTGCATGGTGTGCCAGGAAATGAATCGGTAGAGGCCGATGCCTTTGGTAATGTGCTACGTCATCTGGGCCGCAAGGATCCGGTGCGCGGTAATGACCTGTTCCTGTCACTCGATTACGGCTTACAGGTAGTAGCTTCAGAACAGCTGGCTGGGCGTCGTGGCGCAATTGTAGCGATGAATCCCAAGACTGGAGAAATTCTGGCGCTAGTATCCAGCCCAAGTTTTAATCCGAATCTGTTTGTAACCGGAATCAGTACCAAGGACTACAGCGGTTTACGTGATAACCTCGATCAGCCTCTCTATAATCGTGCTGTACAGGGTACCTATCCACCCGGTTCTACCATCAAGCCGATGTTTGGTCTGGGCGGACTACATTATGGCCTGGTGGACTGGAATACCGCTATCTCGGATCCAGGCTATTTCACCTTGCCTGGTGACAGTCACCGCTTCCGTGACCATAAAAAAACCGGGCATGGCTCAGTAAATATGCATAAAGCACAAATTGTGTCCTGTGATACCTATTTCTATGTCATGTCCTACCGCATGGGCATTGAAAAAATGAACACCTGGATGCGTCAGTTTGGCTTTGGCGAAAAAACCGGGGTCGATTTACCAAGTGAAAGTTCCGGACTTTATCCTAGCCCGGAATGGAAGATGCGTACCCGTAATGCCAAATGGTCACGTGGTGAAACCATTTCTGTCAGTATTGGTCAGGGCGCTTTTACCTCCACACCGTTACAGCTGGCTATGGCCACTGCGATTACCGCCAACCAGGGTAATAAAGTTATTCCTCATGTGCTGCGTGAAAGTCGCGGTGCCAAACCATTCAAGGTACATAATGGTACTCATGGCAAGATCGATTTTAACGGTCAGGAAGAAGACTGGATCAAGATGCGTGAGGCGATGGTAGATGTCATTCAGTCGGGTACAGGTCGAGGCATCAAAAGCGGCCTGCAATACTCTATTGCGGGTAAAACCGGGACAGCACAGGTTAAAAGTATTGCTCAGGGCAAACGCTACAATGAATCCCTGTTGACCGACCGTCAGTTGGATCACGGTCTTTTTGTCGGTTTTGCCCCTGCTGAACAGCCCGAAATTGCAATCGCAGTCATTCTGGAAAATGGTCGTGGTGGTAGTGCGGCCACTGCCTTGGCCCGGCCAATTTTCGATTACTGGTTACTGCATAAAGATAAAAATCCAATACGCCCACAGGGACACCAATTAAGTGGCGGCCTGATGACAGCCGGAATCAAGCCAGCTGAATTACCAAGTGGTGCAGGTATGCTAAGTCAGGATGCAGCCTCTAGTGCAGCTCCAGCCAGTACCCAGTCCGCTCCTCCTGCTCCGGCTTCTACAAATACTGCTGCATCTCCCGCAGCGCCTCATGCTCCGATACCGGTAGAACGAGATTAAAGATGAAAAACCAGCTTCGAATTATTGGTGGTGACTGGAAACGTCGTCAACTACCTTTTGCCAGTATTGAGGGTTTGCGCCCGACGCCTGACCGTGTCCGGGAAACTCTATTTAACTGGCTGATGTGGGAGGTGCAAAATGCCCAGGTTCTGGATATGTGTGCCGGTTCAGGGGCATTGGCTTTTGAGGCATTATCTCGTGGCGCTGCCTCAGTGGTGATGATTGAACCTGATCGTACTCAGGCTCAATTTTTAACTCAGAATCTGGAACTATTGAAAGTCACCAAGACACGTGCCCAATTGAAAGTAGCTACTGCGCAACAAGTTTTGCCCACGCTGCAGACACAATTTGATCTGGTTTTTCTAGATCCGCCGTATAGCCTGAATTTATGGGAAACCTTGTCTGAACAGGCAAATCATCTGATCAAGGATAATGCTTATATTTATGTAGAAGCGGACCGCGATCTGCAATCTCTTAAATTACCCGCCTCATGGCGTTTAATTAAAAATACCAAAGCCGGAATGGTCCGTGCAGGACTCTATCAAAAAACGCATCTGTAAGACCAAAATTTAAAAGGATTCCTGTAATAAGAAATCCTTTTGGTCAAATCATAGGGTTTAAAAATTAATGAGCGGATAACAGAGCAATTAACGGGTCGGAGATGGAGGTGGCGGATTCCGATTGTTTTGGCCGGGATTATTCCAGTTAGGACGGTCTTTGTTGTTATTCCAGTCAGGACGATCTTTGTTGTTATTCCAGTCCCGGTCACCATGTGGTCGATCATGATGCCTATCCCGATCTTTATGACCACGATAATCATCGTGAGGATCCGAAACACAACCGGTTAATGAGACTGCCAATACAGAAAGTAATATTACTATTTTCATGTTCATTACCTCTTGCGGTACAGGTTTCAGTATCCGGCAATTTGATTGATAATTCAGAAACTCCGTGTTGGATTCTTGTTTTATTTTATGCTCGGATTTCTTGATTTCCGATGCAGACAAGAGCTAAATTCCCTGGCGTTTATATCAATTTGCACTGAGATTTGCATAAATACCACTAAGCAAGTACTTGGTTTTTCCAGTTATCTTTTTAATACTACTGACTTTAATTTCGTACCGATCCTTATGACCTGGTTGTTATTTATTTTTGGTGCGATGGTCGCAGGTTTTGTTCAGGGTCTGACTGGTTTTGCCTTTGCCCTGATTGCCATGTCCTTCTGGGTTTGGGTATTAGCTCCGCAACTAGCCGCGCCCCTGCTGGTATTTGCCTCGGTCTGGAGTCATGTGATTTCACTGAGTCAGGAACAGACGCAGCCCTTTTTATCCAGACAGTTAGTACTGCCTTATCTGATTGCCGGCCTGATCGGTGTACCGCTTGGTACTTATTTGTTGCAGATCATTCAAGCAGATACCTTCAAAATGGTCCTAGGATTTTTTCTGGTGCTGTGGTGCCCGGTGATGCTGCTTAGCCCACAACTTAAAATGATTCAGCATTCAGGAAAATTAGCGGATAGTGGTATAGGCTTCATGGGTGGCATCTTAGGCGGACTGGGTGGTTTTTGCGGCGCTATTCCTTCAGCCTGGGTCATGCTAAAGCAAATACCCAAAGCGCAGCAGCGCTATATTTTGCGGCATTTCAATTTTGCCATTCAGCTTTTCACGTTGGGTACGTATCTATGGCAAGGCCTGATTAATCAAAGCCATTTACCTTATATGGCCTTGCTGATTGTTTTTGTGAGCCTTCCGGCGATTCTAGGGGCAAAATTATTTTATAAAATTTCAGAATTACTATTTAAACGTATTATCTTAAGTTTACTTTTTAGTACTGGCTGTTTTCTATTAGCATCTCAATTCATTTAGGCATAAGAAAAAGCCACGCCCTGTTTTCCCTCTAAAGCTTGAATCTAGCAAGATAAATGCTATTTTAAGGCCATTCTTTCGCAATACAGATCATCATTATGCAGATTCGTGATCAGATCGTTCTTGTTACTGGCGGTGCACGTGGTTTGGGTTTAGCCATTACCCGGGCTTTACTCGCTGAGGGTGCGCGCGTGGTCGTCAACTATCATAGCAGTCAGCAGCAAGCTGAACAGCTGGCCCAACAATATCCTGCGCAGGTATTTACTTATCAGGCAGATGTTACTGAGGCTGATCAGGTACGCGCTTTATTTGCCGCGGCAAAAAATCATTTTGGGGAAGCAATTCATGCGATAGTCAATAATGCGTTGATTCAATTTGAATTTAATGGCGATGCACGGCCTAAAGTTGAAACACTCACTTGGGAAATGTTGCAACAGCAGTTCAGCGGTGCAGTACAGGCAGCTTTAAATACCACCCAAGCCGCACTGGATGATATGAAACAGGCAGGATTTGGCCGGATTGTGAATATTGGTACAAACCTCGTGCAAAATCCGGTAGTTCCTTATCATGACTATACTGCTGCCAAAGCCGCATTATTGGCGTTTACCCGTACTACGGCACAGGATTTGGGACAGTATGGTATTAATGTAAATATGCTTTCTGGCGGCCTGTTACAAACCACAGATGCCAGTAAGGCCACACCTGACTTTGTCTTTGACCTGATTGCTCAATCGACCCCTTTACGCCGTGTGATTACTCCCGAAGAATTTGCCGCTGCAATTCTGATGTTTCTGTCACCTTATTCACGTGCAGTCACAGGACAAAACCTGATTGTAGATGGCGGTCTGGTCAAAGGTTAGGCGGTTAGTGCATGCAATTGATTTTAAAATTCTATTATTCTATTTTTTAACCATTTGGTAGATTAAAAAGGTTTTTGGAACAGTTTTTACTTCTACAATAGAGCGTTCTCATAAAACCTTTTGCCTACTTTCATGAAATTTATCACGACATTGCTCAGTACCTTGCTGCTGGCAGGTTGTATGTCCAGCGATTTGAAAAAATCCGAACAATTACTGCGAAATTTCCACTGTGCCAAGGTAGATACCGCACAAATGCCACATAGCAGTATGAATGACTATTATCAGCAGATGTTGTACAGCAGCAAATCCAAAGTCGAGTCTTATATCAAACAGTATCATCAGGGTGAAAAGCTGTTTGATCTACCGCTACATGAGGTAGTGGAACAACAATATGCTTTGTATAAAGATGCCTGCCAAAACCTGGGAGGAATTTTACCCGCTTCTGAAAATGCATCTTAAGCCTGTCAATTTTAAGATTAGACGAAAAAAAGCAGGAAATATTTTCCTGCTTTTTTCCAACCTAATTTTAACTCTGATAATAGCGCTGATCTACACTGAAGCATTCAGGGAATTTTGGTTCAATATCTGCATAAAATGCCATAATTTCTGCCATATCCTTTTCATAATCCCCCGTCGGATAGACAATTTTTCCTACACCAGTTTTTTTCTTGGCATAGTCCATATAGGCCAATGCAATTGGCACACCGGCATTGATGGCGACATGATAAAAACCCGTCTTCCACTGTTCCTGCTTGGCTCGGGTCGCTTCTGGCGTGACCAGCATGACCAGTTTCGGATGGGTCTTGAATAATTCCGACATCACCTGAACCATACTCGGACGAGGCTCCCCCGGCTGTTTAGGTCGGCGATCAATACCGATTCCACCCATAGCCCGAACAAAAGGCCCCAATGGAAACTTCATATAACTGTCTTTAATGGTTAAGCGAACATTCACACCTAATGCTTTCAAAGCCAGACGCGCATAAAGTGCATCCCAATTACTGGTATGTGGCGCAGCAATCATGACACATTGATCTAAATCTAATGGCCAGTGATTGTCAATTTTCCAACCCAGTATATTCAGGCTTTGTTCTGCTAACTTCTCAAACACGTCACGCACCAATTCTATTCAAAATTGCGCGAATTTTAACAACCTAAGCAAATATAGATAGTGCAAAAAGATCAATAAACAACCAATTAATCTATATTTGTATAATTAGATTTTTCAAATGAAAGATTAATTTATAGTTCTAATATTTAATTCCCCACTGATAAATAAATCATAAAACGATTTATGCTCTTAGCTTTAAAATGGTACGAAATAAAGGAAGATTCAGACCTTGAAAGCCCTGCAACAGGCTGGCAAAAATCAAGTATGTCTCTCAAATATTATGATAATCATCATATTTTCAACTGTAGATATAAGCACTCATTTTACTCAGAGTAGGCCAAATAATTTGGCTAAACTCGATTAAATTTTAAAGTTAAATTTAACTATTTTAATCAACATGTTCAAAATGAATCGTACAGCCCATCAATAAATGCATCAGCTCGATTTGCGAACAACAATGGGTTTTTTCATAGATATTTTTAAAATAAGTCCGAACCGAACTAAGGGTAATGCCACACTGCTCTGCAATATCTTCTATTTTATATCCATTAATCAACAACTCACATAAATCAAATTCCCGTTTAGAAAGTTGATAGCACTGTTGTAGATAAGCTCTTGAAAGTGAATAATGCTGGCTTTTATGGGTCATAAATAATGCAACCTGATGTTGGGCAGACTGTAGATGTTGCATATTCCTTAATTTCTTAAAGGGCACCACTGTAAGCATGAGTTGCGCGCCCATAGTATCACTTAGCGCCAGAACCCCGCCTGCTTCTGTGTGAATAGCCGCATCTTCGAGTAAAGCACTTTCCAGCAATTGATCGAGACGTGTCTGCTGCCCAGAAGCGGCTTTCAGACGATTATGCATATCTAAATCAAGACATGAACTTTGATCTAGCATCTTTTGTGCAACCGGATTGGAATAGCTTAAACACAAATTTTGGTCCAGCAGTAAAATTCCTGTCTTGAAATTATCCAGTACCGTATACAAGCTTAAATTATCTTGCTGGATGACATTGATTTGCCGATGAATTTGCAAAGCCCGACGTAAATGGAGACTGATACGCCTTAAAAAATCCAGCTCAACCTGTGCAAAAGGCTGCACTTCACGTGTACGATGAATACCCAATACTGCCCAACGATAATTCCCCCGATCCAGCAGTACTCCTGCCAGATGACAGATACCACTCGGTTTTAAACATTTTTCATAGAATACATAGTGATCGGTTCCCGGATGCTGGGCATAATGCTGACAGCTTTGACTTAATGCCTCTCCTATCTCGCTTCCATTCCATAATGGCATATGCAGTTTCATATCAACTACTCTGATTCGGTCATCTTGATAAGCGGCCAGAGTTTCATTTGGGATATTATGCGTATACACAAAATCATAACCTGGATTAAGCTGATCCAGACCGGTAAAAATTGCGCTCTTGCTTTTAGTATGGTTCACAATATCTTTGATTACATCCAGCCATAGATTCGGCAATAAAGCAGCATCATAAATTTTTGCGATCAGATTATTTTCTCGTTCTAACTTCATTATCCTCTGCTCTTTATCATTATCATTATCATTATTTTCTTAATAATAGCGTTCAGAATCCCAGAACGAAACAGCATAAAGTTACTTTGAACTTTGATAAAAATTATTTAATTCTATTCAACTAGGAGTAACTTCAGCCTCATTCACCTAATGAATCAAACATTAACAGGATTGCCCTAGTTATCTGTACAGACTACTTTTAAGCTAAGTGATAACAACAAATCAATAAGGTCCGAACAATGAAAAAACTACCACTTATTGCAGCGACAGCAGTCACTCTCGCAGTAGCCTTAAGCGCATGTTCAAAGCCAAATAATAATGAACCGATGAATAATAATGCTGAATCAAGCCCGGCAACCATGGAACAAAACACCGCAGATACCAACATGGCTCGTGCTGATAGCGCAGAAACCTCACTAGACTGGGCGGGTGAATACGAAGGTGTGTTTCCTTGTGCGGACTGTGAAGGAATTAAAGTCGAATTAGACCTACATCCGGATAAAACCTATGAGCTAAATGAGGAATATTTGGGTAAAACTGGAAAGAATGAGTTTGAGACTAAAGGAAGTTTCAGTTTTGACCCTCAAGATCCGTCAATTATTACTCTAGATAACCATGCTGACAATCGTAAGTTTTTTGTAGGTGAAAACTTTATTGAAGCACGTGATGTAGAATCAGGTAAAAAAATTGACAGTAATTTAAATTACAAATTAGTTAAAAAATCTGCATCTTAATTTTGTAAACATATAAAAAAATCCCCGCAATTGCGGGGATTTTTTAGTTTCAATCAGGCTAAGCTTAAATTATTTACCGCCAAACACATATGAAACACCTACACGACCACCAACTTCGCTACCACCGAAACCTAGTGCAGCGCTTAGAGAAGTACGGCCATCAGCAAGAACACTTGCAACACCTAGAGCAGCAGCAGATTCACCTTCATAGTGACCTACACCGCCAAACACTGCGTACTGACCAGCACCGATGTTAGGAATTTGTTGTTGAGTCGCTAACGCGATAGCGATACCACGGTAAGAAGTCTTCTCTACATCATCAATACGGCTGTTCAATTGACCAACACGGCTATTGAATCCTGCAACTGCATTATCAGTATAAGCATTTGCAGAGGCTAAAGTTGCTGCATCCCCCTCTACAGCTGCAGCACGAATCGCCTGGCGGTCTGTTGCCGCTGCTGTTAAACCTGCATCAACTGCAGCTACAGCTTCAGTTACGAATGTTTGATTTGCAGCCAATTGAGTTTCAACTTGCGCCACAACTTCCTGAGTTGCTTCGCCTACAGAAGTCTGAATATTTTGAACGATGCTTACACCACCGATCTGGAAGTCAGCAGCATTAATTACGCCTGTAGTGTTGATACCATCTGCATTTACTTCTGTGAACTTATCTGCTTTACCAGTTTCTTTTTGAGAAACAACTACACCATAAGTATTTTTACCATCTTTAGATTTTACAATACCAGTAGTAACTGCTTGTTCTACTGATGTAGTCGGGCTAGTTGAACCAATACTGAACTGATTACCTGCCTGTAATACTTCAGATGTATCTGTAGAACCCACAGTAATTATGCTCGCATTAGTGAATTTTTCAGTTTTTTCACCATATACAGTTTGTGTAGCTCCAACAAAAGCAGTATTCGTTTGCTTAATAGTTTCAGCATCAAATGCACCTGTAGCAGCACCACCAGCTACAATTGACAGTCCTTCAATAGCAGCAGCATTAGCTTTTGTTAGTTCAGAACCATTAGCACCAACTGTATAGTATTCACCATTGAATTTAATTACATTAACAGCGCGACCAATTTCATTTTTATCCTGATCACGTGCAATAGTACCGTAAGCTACTAGATCAGTACGATCAATTTGCTGGCCTGCTTGAATGGTACTAATGGTCACTTCACCAGTATTGAAATCAACTTCTACCTGAGAATTTGGATTTAGCTTCGCTAAATCAACTGGTTTTACAAGTGTTAAACCTTGTGAGTTAAGAGCTGAAGCTGAATATACTTCAGTATTTTTAGCTTCATCAGCTATGATTTGTGCTGAATAAACACCGGTATTATTACCATTTGAACCTTCAAAGTTACCTACTTGAAGATATTGTTTAAGAGATTGTGTAGTAGTACGAGCATCCTCGGTAGTCAAGTTACCGTTAATATCCGCTGCATCACCCAGTTCATCGGTTACTTGACCGATATAATCCGTTGAACTACCAGTGGTAGTAATTACAGTTTCTTCTAAATAACCCCAATTTTGATTTTCACCATAAAAATCATATTCTGTTTTCGGTAGATTAACAGTAGGAACTGTACTGGTTGTACCTACTAGCCCACCACGACGGAATTCATATTTAGTTGTATCTTTAACATCAATATCTTTAACTTCTTGATATTTAAAACCACTCGGAATGCTTGAATCTTCTATACGATCATAAATCTTCCCATTGATTTCATAAACATAAGAGCTAGTTGCATTACCTTTAGCATCTAATACTACATATTGATTAACAATTTGCTCACCAGGCACTGTAGTTGTTGCAAATGCTGTTGAGGTAATTGCTGCTACAGCTAAAGCTACTGCCAATACGGTTTTTTGAAATTTCATATAAATTTCCTTCAATTTTTATAAAAAGACTGGTCTACCCTAGGATTGATGTAAACCAGCAAAACTGATTTGAATGTCTGGTTGTTCTGGAGACTGCCATCCACTACAAACCGCTGTCATAGCGGTTCTGCAGCAATAATAAACAAAAAGAAACAATAATATCAATCAATATTTGATTTAATTTTAAAGCAATAATTACCTAGAGGTATTAACAAAATATAAATATTTATTAATTTCAATTAGTTAATTATAAAATACGATACGCAAAAAAATATATATAAAGTGAAAGTTGATATAAATTTGTGGAAATTTTACTAATTAAGTTAATCTAATAAATAACTTTTCGTATCTCAATAGTCCTTTTCATCTTAGGAGGCCGCTACAAAAAGGAGGTGATACCTTGGATAGAGATCACAAGTTTGTTTTTTATTTAATATATTTTTTGTTTTTTGATTAATTTAACTTTAAAGCTACAATTTAATAAACAAATAATTGTACAAAAAGCATAAAATACAAAAAGGTATATGATTTATTTTGGATTATGAGTAATCAACAAGAAAAAAAGCTATTTGCTGAACGCTTAAATAAAGCTTTGCTGGAAGCAAAGCATCCTATTAGTCCCACTTACTTGGCGAATGAATTTAACAACCGTTACAATGGTCAACCTATCAGTGTACAGTCAGCCAATAACTGGTTATTAGGTAAAGCAATTCCTAATCAGGATAAGTTAGCCATATTAGCCTTATGGTTAAATGTATCTAATCAATGGTTACGTTTTGGAGACATTGATCAAATAAATACACCTAATAGTAATTCATTAGAGTCAATGGATTTAGATTTTCTATTGAAATTCAGAAGATTAAGTAATTCTCAAAAGAAACTGGTTACTTCATTGATAGATGAAATTCTAAGATAATTTATTATGTAGAAGCTTCATATAATGTTGCTTCTCCTTCCTGTAGATCTCAAGCAAATCTTCATATTCTCTTATTTTTGCATATAATCTTTTCAGCTCATTTTTTTTAATGACCACTGAATCTATAGGATCATAACAAGTTCCTAAACATGCCTTTTTTTTCTGTTCCATACTTAAAATAATAAATCAATATTTGATTAAATCATAAACTATCTACAATAAAAAACCAATAAAAAAGCCACAAAAATATACTTTTGTCTATAAAACTGTGACCTGGTTCATAAGCAAAAAACAATTTCAATCAATCACTTAATTTTACTTATTAAAGGAAACCATATTTTTTAATCAAAAAATCCCCGCAATTGCGGGGATTTTTTTATGAAATGATCAGCTGATGAATTACATCATACCGCCCATACCACCCATACCACCCATATCAGGCATCGCAGGTTTGTCTTCTGGAATATCAGTGATCATGCATTCAGTTGTTAACATGAGGCCAGCTACAGATGCAGCGTGCTCAAGTGCAGAACGAGTTACTTTCGCTGGGTCAAGAATACCCATCTCTAGCATGTCACCGTATTCGCCAGTTGCAGCGTTGTAACCAAAGTTACCTTCGCCATTTTTAACAGCGTTGATCACTACAGAAGGCTCATCACCCGCGTTAGATACAATTTGACGAAGCGGTGCTTCGATCGCGCGGCGAAGAATGTTGATACCTACATTCTGGTCATCGTTCGCGCCTGTTACACCTTCAAGTGCTTTAGCTGCACGTACCAGAGCAACACCACCACCAGCAACAACACCTTCTTCAACTGCAGCACGAGTCGCGTGAAGCGCATCGTCTACGCGATCTTTCTTCTCTTTCATTGCAACTTCAGTTGCAGCACCGATTTTGATGACAGCAACCCCGCCAGCAAGTTTCGCTACACGCTCTTGAAGTTTTTCTTTGTCATATTCTGAAGTCGACTCTTCAATCTGTGCACGGATTTGCTGTACACGCTCAGAAATCTGAGTTGCATCACCAGCGCCATCAACAATTACAGTATTTTCTTTAGATACAGTTACTTTATGTGCAGTACCCAAGTGATCAAGTGTTGTTTGATCAAGCTGCATGCCGATTTCTTCAGAAATTACAGTACCGCCAGTCAAGATCGCGATATCTTGAAGCATTGCTTTACGGCGATCCCCAAAACCAGGCGCTTTCACTGCACATACCTTGATGATGCCGCGCATGTTGTTTACCACAAGTGTAGCCAGTGCCTCACCTTCAACATCTTCAGCAATGATCAGCAGCGGTTTGCCAGTTTTTGCAACAGCTTCAAGTACAGTGATCAGTTCACGGATATTACCGATTTTCTTATCAACAAGAAGAATGAACGGATTTTCAAGTTCTGCTGTCAAAGTATCTTGTTTGTTTGCAAAGTACGGAGAGATATAACCGCGATCGAACTGCATCCCTTCAACTACATCCAGCGAATCCTCGAAGCCTGAACCTTCTTCAACCGTGATCACGCCTTCTTTACCTACTTTTTCCATCGCTTGCGCAATCAGCTGGCCTACAGTCGTATCAGAGTTAGCAGAGATCGAACCTACTTGTTCAATAGCTTTAGAGTCTGATGCTGGTTTTGCAGTTGCCTTGATGTTTTCAACAACAGAACGTACTGCAATATCGATACCGCGTTTCAAGTCCATTGGGTTCATACCCGCAGTTACTGACTTGATACCTTCGTTCAAGATTGCTTGAGCAAGAACAGTCGCAGTCGTTGTACCGTCACCTGCGATGTCATTGGTCTTAGAAGATACTTCGCGAACAAGTTGAGCACCCATGTTCTCGAACTTGTCTTTTAAAGTAATTTCTTTGGCTACAGTAACACCATCTTTAGTGATGTGCGGCGAACCAAAAGAACGGTCGATGACAACATTACGGCCTTTAGGACCAAGCGTAACTTTTACTGCATCTGCAAGGGTGTTTACACCAGCAATCATTTTTGAACGAGCTGAATCACCAAATTTTACGTCTTTAGCTGACATATTTGACTCCGAATATTATTGTATCTTTACAAAATCTGATTTGGAACGAATAAAACTTTTTAGCGTAGATTAAGCTTCTAATACTGCTAAAATGTCAGATTCTTTCATGATTAAAAGCTCTTCACCGTCTACTTTTACAGTAGTACCTGCATACGTACCGAACAATACTTTGTCGCCAACTTTTACATCTAGTGCACGTACACCATTGTCGGTGATTTGACCATTACCAACTGCAATAACTTCCCCTTGAGCAGGTTTTTCAGCAGCCGAACCAGGAAGTAAAATCCCTCCCGCTGTTTTAGTTTCTTCTTCAACACGACGAATAACAACGCGATCATGTAATGGACGAATGTTGCTCATAAATAACTCCATCAGACTAAGTCTTTTTTAAGGTCACTGATGACGACTTAATTATTCCATGGGTCATCATCAAAAATTTTTGATGTCACTTTTATGGAGATGGAATAAAACGCTTCAAGGGCAAAAATGAAAAAAAATTGGTTTTTTTTAAAGAATTCTTAATTTCCGTCTATTTCTTGGACAGATCAGCTTTAAACACAAAAGATTGTGCCATTTCATCGAACAGATATTGAGAAATGTTTCCTGTGGCATCAATCAGGTTAAAGCTATTAGGTTCATTTTGATGCAGACGATTTGAGGCAGAAGTCCCCGCATGTACATCGTAAACCGGATGATCTAATCCTAGCTTAAATATCTGGTTCAGATCATAAGTCGCCGGTTGATGCAGATGTCCATGCAACACACCAAACAGGCCATGCTCCGCCCAGGCTTGTAACGCAATTTTAGCCATCAGTGGGCTGTCCTTGAAACCGCGCTTGTTTTGAGAAGGCACATAAAAAGGTTGATGGCTGACAATGATTTTTAGTTTGGAAACCGGTGCTTGGGCCAGCTTCATATCAATACGTTGAATCTGCTCAAGCGATAAATGTCCTTTGGTATGATACCGGCGCCGGATTGAATTCACGCCAATCAGGTAAAAGTTTTCTGTTTCAAACACCGGCTCCAGTTCGCCAAAAAAAATCTGGTAGCGGGTGAATGGATTGAAAAACCGGTTCCACAAATGATAAAGCGGAATATCATGATTACCTGGAATTACCATATAAGGTGTATTGAGCTGATCCAGAAATTTCTTACAGTCAAAGAACTGACCAAAACGCGCACGTTGCGTCAGATCACCACTCACCACTACCGCCTCCAATGGGTGAGACTGGCAAAATTGTTGAATCGCTTTTAAACACTCCGGTCTTTCTGTACCAAAATGCAGATCAGAAAGATGTAGAATCATGCGGCACCATTACATTTAAAGCATTTTTTAAAACTGAAATATTTAGAGGAGGTGTCATTTCTACAGTCTCTCCATCTATAGCAATCATCAGCTTGTTACGTCTAGATTCAATCCGTACCTGATCCGCAGCAAAACTATACACATCCGATGCTTCATCAATCTTGCCCCGGATGAGCTGATATACCAGCTTAAACAACGTCATTTTGTCACTTTTAGCGACCACGACACCGGCAACCTTCCCCTGTTCCGCAGCCTGAGCAATCCGCATTTTCATTTCGGCCAGTTGTAGTGGATTATTACCAAAAAAAATCAGGGGAGTTTTAACCGGGTATTTTTTTTGATCTACCCAGATTTTGAGTTTTAATTCTTTGCGATCGCGAATCAGCACATCTAGCGCAGAGGTATAGGCATGTATAGGTAGCCGCCCAAAGATCCGGTTGTAATCTTCACGCTTTTTTATAAATAAAGGATAGAGTCCCAAACTGGCATTATTCAGATAAATTTCCTGATTAATACGAGCGACATGAATAGATTTAATCTGACCTGTGGCAATGACTTGTGCGGCTTCAACCAAGTCCAAAGGAATACCCAGCAACCTTGCTACATAATTAAAAGTACCTAAGGGCAAAATACCTACCGGAATCTGCGTTTCAAGTAAATGTTTTGCGACAGAGTTCAATGTTCCATCTCCACCAGCTGTGACCACTACCCCAGGTTCGACAGACTGCTGATGGCGCAGCAAAACTTCGGCCATAATTGTTTTAAATTGCTGTGAATCATTGATTTCATAGCTTTTAATCTGATAACCATGCGTTGAAAAAATTTCCATCAATTGCTTATAATTTTCTTGCTGATCGAGTAAACGAAAACCAGAATTATGGTTATAAATAATCGATAAGGGTTTAGATTGATTAGACATTTTTTGTTCAGATTAATGTAGACCTATTGGCATTTTGTCCAATTCATACACAATTAATAGTGGCTTTATGTAAAATTCAAATAGTGACCATTTATTTAATCAATGACAAACCAGATTAAACCATTTTATTTATATTATTGATTTTAAATAAAATAATTAAAATAAATACTATACATAAAATTAATAAATACAATATTAAGTCTTTGAATTTATTTATATCTAACTGTTTTTTCTATATTTAAATAGAAAATAGCATAATATTCCAAATAAAATCCAACACTTCTTTGGTCTTATTTTTTTTACGATTTTATGCTTTAATACAGCCACTTTTTTTTCATATTTCATCTGGCCAGTATTTTATTGACCAGATTGTACTTTGTACAACATTTTGTACACATTTGAGATAGGCCTCACCATGACCCAAGTGAACGCACCAGAATTCGTTCGTCACCCTAAGCTTATTGCGTGGGTGGAAGAAATTGCTAAATTGACAAAACCAGCAAAAATTGAATGGTGTGACGGTAGCGCAGAAGAATATCAACGTTATATCGACTTGATGATCGCTAACGGCACAATGCAAGCGCTTAACCAGGAGAAACATCCGGGTTCTTATCTTGCAAATTCTGATCCTTCTGACGTTGCTCGTGTTGAAGGTCGTACTTATATCTGTTCAGAAAACAAAGAAGACGCTGGTGCGACCAATAACTGGGAAGCACCTGCTGAAATGCGTGCTCGCCTGAACGGTTTGTTCGACGGTTCTATGAAAGGCCGTACTTTGTACGTTGTACCTTTCTCTATGGGTCCTTTAGGTTCTCATATTGCACATATCGGTATCGAACTGACTGACTCTCCTTATGTAGCAGTCAGCATGTCTAAAATGGCTCGTATGGGTAAAGCTGTTTATGACGTTTTGGGTACTGATGGCGAATTTGTTCCATGTGTACACACTGTTGGTGCACCTTTAGAAGAAGGTCAAAAAGACGTTGCTTGGCCTTGCAACCCTGAAAAATGGATTGTGCATTACCCAGAAACGCGTGAAATCTGGTCTTACGGTTCTGGTTACGGCGGTAATGCATTGCTTGGTAAAAAATGCCTAGCTTTACGTATTGCATCTTATATGGGTCGTCAACAAGGCTGGTTAGCTGAACACATGCTGATCCTTGGCGTGACAAATCCACAAGGCGAAAAACACTACATCGCAGCTGCATTCCCATCTGCTTGTGGTAAAACAAACTTCGCGATGCTGATTCCACCAGCAGGCTACGAAGGCTGGAAGATTGAAACTGTAGGTGACGATATTGCCTGGATCAAACCAGGTGAAGACGGTCGTCTATACGCAATCAACCCTGAAGCTGGTTTCTTCGGTGTAGCGCCTGGTACTAATACCAAGACCAACCCGAACTGTATGGCTACACTGCACAAAGACGTGATCTATACCAACGTTGCTGTGACTGACAACGGCGAAGTTTGGTGGGAAGGTCTGACTAAAGAAGCACCTGCTAACCTGACCAACTGGAAAGGTCAACCACACACTGGCGAAGAAAAAGCAGCGCATCCAAACGCTCGTTTCACCGTTGCTGCTGGTCAATGCCCTTCTATCGATGCTGATTGGGAAAATCCAGCGGGTGTTCCAATTTCTGCGTTCATCTTCGGTGGTCGCCGTGCAGACACAGTACCGCTAATTTCAGAAGCTATTGATTGGGTTGATGGCGTGTATAAAGCTGCAACCATGGGTTCTGAAACCACTGCCGCTGCTGTTGGTCAACAAGGTGTTGTTCGTCGTGACCCATTCGCGATGCTGCCATTTGCTGGCTACAACATGGCTGACTACTTCACGCATTGGTTAGAAATGGGTGAGAAAGTGGGCGAGAAAGCTGCTGCTGCAGGCAACAAGCTTCCAGGTATCTACAACGTGAACTGGTTCCGTCGTGATGCTGAAGGCAACTTCGTATGGCCTGGTTTCGGTCAAAACATGCGTGTTCTTGAGTGGATCATTGACCGTTGTGAAGGTCGTGCAACTGCTGTTGAGACTCCAATTGGCCGTGTTCCAACTTACGAACAGTTGAACTGGAACGGTACTGATTTCTCTAAAGAACAGTTTGACCTGGTAACTTCTCAAGACAAAGATCAATGGATCAAAGAGCTTGAAAGCCACACTGAATTATTTAACAAATTAGGTGATCGTTTACCTGAAGCGTTGAAAAAACGTCAAGCTGAATTACTTGAAGCTGTTAAATCTGCTTAAGTGCTGATTTAATTTAAGAAGGTCGCGTAAGCGGCCTTTTTTATTAGGTGTCTAAACAATTGATCACAATTCGCCAGATCAACAGATCTGGCAAACTATGGCATACTCGGGACAATACATCAGGGAATATAACTATGAATAAAACCACAATTTTTTTAGGATTAGGTCTCAGCAGTCTACTCATCAGCGCATGCCAGACAGCACCACAACAATTTAATGGCCAGACAGGTTATGAAGTCCTGGAGCGTTCAGAAAATGCTGCGACCCTGAGCTATACACTCGCAGGGCGACCAAGCCAAGATGGAAACCGCCTGCAAGCCGCTTGCAGACAGGTTTTAGGCAACTCTAAAACTTACAATATCCAGATTCTAAGCATAAATGAAATTCCCAATCCCACTGCGGAACAAGAACAATATGGCCGACAATTAGGGAACAGCCGTACGCAAATCAGCTTAAGTAATACACCTGATTTATATAATAGCGATAACCCCGGTGCACGCGAAGCCTTAGATGCCCGTCCGACGATCATGCGTGTAATTCGTTATACTTGCTCTTAATCACTGATACTTATTTAAAATGAGGCAATAAAAGGGCTAACAGCCCTTTTATTTTTAAACTTTAAAGGGTTTTATAAAAACTGACATTACGAAACTCGGGTGATTCATCTAAATCTGGCCAGGTCGTTGCGCTGCGTTCCTCCAGTTTTTCGTATAGGGGATGGCTAAAGTTTTTGACCCGACTATCTGCAACCCATACCTCAGGGGCAAATTTTAAAAACTCGTCCAAGAAGAAACGGTTGCACTGATCATAAAGCACATCTGCAGCTAACAGAATATCCACCTGCTCGGCTTTATATAGATCATCCAGATATTCAAGCTCGATATCATTCAGCTCAGCATTGGCCCGACATGCCTCCAGACTGACCTGATCGATGTCACAACAAATCACACGTTTCGCGCCCGCCATTTTTGCGGCAATTGCTACTACACCCGACCCTGCACCAAAATCCAGCACCACCTTATCTTTGACATGATGCGGCTCTGCCAATAGCCATTGAGCCATCGCCAATCCTGATGCCCAGCAGAAGATCCAGTACGGCGTATCATTCCAGATGCGACGAATCACTTCATCATCCAGCTTATCTGCCGGAAATACTGGTGGAATCAGCCAAAGTGAAATTGGCGTTTCAGGCAATTGCTGTGCCAGCAACTCACAACCAGGGATTACCTCATGTAAGACTTGAAGTAAATGCTCGGGGGCTTTGGGGAATTGGAAAGTACAGCTCATTGGATTTCTTTTTAATTGGTATTTATATCTTTAAATAATCTCCCCTAACCCCTCTTTAAAAAAGAGGGGAAACTCCATCCAAAAATAATGATCAGAGTTCCCTCCTTTGAAAAAGGAGGGTTAGGGAGGATTTAAAATTAACCTAGCGCTTTTTCAGCAGCTTCAACCGTTTGACGAATCAAGGTGGTAATGGTCATAGGACCTACACCACCTGGAACTGGCGTGTAAGCAGAAGCTATTTCTTCAATACCTTGTAACTGGATATCCCCCACACCACCGCCATCACGTGGATGGAAACCGGCATCTACAACTACTGCACCGGGTTTGATCCAGTCTTTCTGAATCAGCTCAGCCTTACCTACCGCACCAACAATGATATCTGCTTGCTTCACGAAGCTTGTAAGATCTTGAGTACGTGAGTGGCAAATGGTCACAGTTGCATTGGCTTCAAGCAGCATTGCTGCCATTGGTTTACCCAAAATTGCAGAGCGACCAACCACTACCGCATGTTTACCAGCAATTTCAATGTTGTTTTCTTTCAGGATGGTCATGATGCCTGCAGGCGTTGCAGAACCATAAGCTGCTTCACCCATTGCTATACGGCCGTAGCCCAGACAAGTGACACCATCTACGTCTTTTTCAAGCGAAATTGCATCAAAACATGCACGCTCATCAATTTGCGCAGGAACCGGGTGTTGGAGCAAAATACCATGTACATCTGGGTTTGCATTTAGTTTTTCAATTTCAGCAAGTAATTCTTCAGTAGTGGTCTCCTTAGGAAGTTCCACTTTAAGTGAATCCATACCAACACGGCGGCAAGCATTGCCTTTCATGCGAACATAAGTAGCAGATGCACCATCGTCACCTACCAAAATCGTCGCAAGAATTGGAGTACGACCTGATTTTGCTTTCAGCGCTTCTACGCGAGTAAACAAGTCAGCTTCTATTTGCTTCGCCAATGCACGACCGTCTAGAACTAATGCCACAGCATTTCTCCCAAGTGTTGATATGAATCAATTTTGCACATTCTACATGATAATGCTAAATATTTTCCGCCAGATGCTGTTTTTATGCGCATACGAATGAATACACTATTGTTTTTTTTTCTGAGCTTGATAATATACGCATCAACAAGACGCGGCGGGGTGGCAGAGTGGTCATGCAGCGGACTGCAACTCCGTGGACGCCGGTTCGATTCCGACCTCCGCCTCCATCTTGTTAAAGCCCGAGTGGTGAAATCGGTAGACACAGGGGATTTAAAATCCCCCGCCCACAAAGCGTGCCAGTTCGAGTCTGGCCTCGGGCACCATTCTTCTACTATAGAAAATGGTGCAAATAAAAGAACCCAGCGAAAGCTGGTTTTTTTATGCCTGTAATTTAGTTATTCTAAAAATGAGTAAGTCTAAATTTCCTGTTTAAGTTTCATTACCTATTATGCAGCGCCCTGCTTTCATTTAAAATATCATCCGGCAGAGCGTAAATATCCTTGCAGATCCTGTTCCAGTTTTTGCTGAAAATGAATCGGTTCAATGATTTTCACATAAGGTAACCAGTAACGCACCAAAGGCAGTAACTGCATTTCATGACGAATCTGGCAACTAATCAATAATTCTCCAGACTCCAACTCCTGCTCAATCTGCTGTTCCGGAAATAAACGGCGCTCTTTAAAAAATACTGTGACTGCAGGCTGTACCTTGACCAAAACCTGCTGTTTTTGCCGTCCAAACCAGATACTGTCTTCATCTGTTAGCATTTTCAGTACTTCAGAATCATGCTCAAAACTTTCAGCCTTGAAAACCAGTTTTACCTGCTGCAACTGGCTTAGGCGATAGGTTTTCAACTCGCCCTGAATCACACCAGCCAAGTACCAGATACCATGATGATGAATCAAGCGATAAGGCTGGATAATTCGCACTTGATCTGAATAGAGCAACTCAATCTGCTGACGTTTATAGATCGCACCTGCAAGCAGCTTGAAATGTTCGGCAAACTGTTTGGCATCTTCAAAATAGTAGCCTTTTGCCGAAAACACCTGATTTGCCCGCTCATCCAGCAGTTCACGTATAAAAGACATGTCCAGCGTCGGGTACAGATCACTGATCCCGGACAATTGGGCAAAATTCTGGATATCCTGTAACTTGAAACGTCCTAAATAGGAAGGTTCAAGATAATAGCGTTTTGTATGTTCATCCTGTATCAGCGGCAAATAAGAATTAAGGCGATCAAAATCACGCTCAATCGTTCGGGTGCTCACCTGAAATTCTCGTGCCAACTCCTGCACATTTAACTGATGCCCTATATTAAGTTTGGTTAAAATACTGGCCAAACGTTCTGCGAGGCGCTCATGCGTTGACGCATTGCCCTTCATAAATCCCCTCTTTTCGCTATTTTTAGCGCAATGCATACTCTGCTTAGAATTTTTAAATTATGGGAAAATTATACAGCTTAATAAAAATGAGATTAGAGTTAATTACTTCAACTTAAGGCTAATAGGAACAGTCTTTTTAAGCTTTTTTACGGCGTTTAAAAGCAGATTTAGAACTTTTCCGGTTCAGCCGTTCCATATAGCGTTCCAGATGCAGCATAGCCTGATACAGCTTATGTAAATCTGAACGGATGAACTGATTAAGAATAATGACTTTATGCAACCGCTTTAATGCCCGAAAGCCATGTTCACGCGTATAGGGAGCTGACACTATTTTCATCATATACTTCCTCTTGTTATGTGATATTTCATTCAATACCAAACAATTTAGTCAGGTTAATTTTAATTGTTAATTTACTCCCCAGTTTCGACAGGTTGTGTCGAACAATTAACATTTTTACCATTTTTTAAAATTTAAACCCCCATATCAATCAATTAATTTAAATTAGTTGTCATTTTTTATGTAAAATAAAAGCCAACACAAGTTGGCTTTTATTGTTTTTAGTATTCTAATCACAAGAATAATTAGATGATTTCCACCACAATTTTTCCAATATGTTCACCGGTATCCATGGCTGCATGCGCCTCCTGAATCTGGTCAAACTTAAAGGTCTGATAAATCATTGGCAGACATTCGCCTTTTGCCCATAAGGGTGCCACATGCGTTTTCAAACCTTGTGCAATTTCAGCTTTTTCAGCCGTGCTACGTGCACGCATGGTTGAACCAGTAATAGTCAGACGTTTCATCATGATCTGACCCAGTTTCAATTCCTTAGCCTTGGCACCACCCAAAAATGCGATATATACCAGACGGCCATCACGGCGGAGCAAATTCAAATTACGCTCTAAATATGGCGCACCGACCATATCCAGAATCATATCTACACCTGCATTATCCGTTGCTTCATTAATGACCTGCTCAAAGTCCTGAGTCTTGTAATTGATTCCTGTGGTCAGATGTGAAATCGCCTGGATTTTCTCGTCATTACCTGCTGTGGCAAAGGTTTTAATACCCAAGGATTTACATAGCATGAGTGCCGTGGTTCCAATCCCACTGGTTCCGCCATGCACCAGTACCGTCTCCCCTGCCTTGGCTTTACCCATCTGGAACAGATTTGCCCACACCGTAAAGAAGGTTTCAGGAATCGCGGCGGCCTGCACAAAGCTCACGCCTTCAGGAATATTTAAAGTCTGACTTTCAGGTACGATGCAATATTCTGCATAGCCACCACCATTGGTCAGGCCACAAACCTTGTCACCGGCTTTAAACTGGCTTACATCAGTTCCGACCGCAACCACTTCACCTGCCACTTCCAGACCTGGAACAGGAGTTACGCCTTTTGGCATCGGGTACAAACCCTGACGCTGCAAGATATCCGGACGGTTAATTCCAAAAGCATGAACCTTGACCATCACCTCGTCAGCTTTGGGTTCAGGAATAGCAACTGTTTCATAAGCGAGTTTATCCACCCCACCCGGTTCTGTAATAATGACGTGTTGCATGTTTTGTTGCGACATGGATTGTTTCCCTAACGTTGATGTTTTATCTCTCTTAAACTTATTTGAACATAGAACGCTTATGGATTGAAGGCTAATGGACTTATGTATAATCTTTGGGGTATTTTATAAATTGATATTAAGCAGCCCATGACTATTATTATTCAAAAAGTTGAAACAGAGGATATAAATCCAGTTCTAGACATCTGGCTAAATGCCTCCCTACAGGCGCATGCCTTTATTCCCGCACCATATTGGCAACAACAGCTGATTGCCATGCGTGATCTATATCTGCCTCTTTCTGAAAATTATATAATCAAAGAAAATCATACAGTTCTGGGTTTTGCCTCATTGCTAAGATCAGAGCAGGTATTGGCCGCACTTTTCATTGATCCCGCCCAGCAGGGCAAAGGTTATGGCGTACGTCTGCTGAATTTCCTGAAACAGCAATGTGAGCAACTGCATTTAAATGTGTATGCTGAAAATACCTCAGCAGTTCAGTTCTACCAGAAACAAGGTTTTAAAATGACCAGTCCAGGGATTGACCAAAATACCGGCCATGCAGAACTAGGTATGAGTTGGTGCAGGCCTTGATCTGGAACATATAAGGGCAACTTATGTCAGCAGTCATCCTTTATAACGAAGATAATTATAGCGATTTTGAATGGTATGAAGGCCTTGCGGTGATCCGCTTCTATGCAGACTGGTGCAAACCCTGTGTTCAAAACTTTCCTGTATTTGAACAACTGGCAGCGTATTATGCTGAGCACAAACCAACCATCAAGTTCGGCAAGATCAATGTTGACCAGTCACCGATTCTGACTTTACGCTATAACGTCTATGGCCTACCTTCCACCTTGATTTTTAAAAATGGCCAGATTATTCACCGTATAGCCGGTGTAAAAAGTCTGACTGAAATGAAAGCCATTCTGACCCAAGTAATGGATGAATTATCCAACTGATGCAAGCAGATCAATCCCCTATTTGGCAGATTGATTCGGCATTTGCACAAACCGCATCAGGAATTTACGCACCAGTGGCAGCACCACCAAAATTAAGGGAAATGCCATCAGCCATGACATGCTCCAGGCATGCAGCCACACTGAGATAAACTGATTACTCCAGCCTTTATTCAGTAGCAGATTAAAGCAGGAAATTGCGCCACTCATAATGCCAGATAGAATCAGCGGCATGAGCCAGTTCAGATGTTTGGCATGAAATTTGGGAACTATATTTTTCATCATTTTACCTAATTTTTAAATCGTGAATCGAATTACAGACGTGTGATGTTTATTGCTGCTTGGTCGATCTGTTTTGCAATCTTTTGAATATCTTCAGTGCTTAATTCATCATCAAACAGTTTGTATCGCAATGCAGCTTTCAGACTTTCCATCGCAGTATTAATGTCGATATAACGCTCATCATCTTTAATCCGGCGACGGGTTTCAAACCGGCGAAGAACTTTTTGCAGGATTTCCTGATAGCTTTCCAGATGCTTAAGACCTTCGTCAGTAATGTGATATTGCTTGCGCTCATCAGCGCTCATAGTCACTTGTGTATATTGCTGCTCTTCCAAATAACTAATGGTTGGACAGATCGTGCCGGTGCTCGGCTTGTAGTTTCCGCCGACCAAAGCAGCCACTTCTTTAATAATGTCATAGCTAAACCTGGGTGCCTGGGCAATAAAATGCAGCACCAGCAATTTCATTTCACCTGCTTCAAACAGACGTTTGCGAAGTTTTGGAGAGTTTTCTTGTTCTTCTGAAATAACAGAGTGAGGACTTACAGGCATGGTTAAGATATATCTTAAATTTAATTAAGATATATCTTATTGAGAATTTAATTAAAATTCTAGTTCTAATTCAACTTTTATTTGATCAACTTAAGCATCTAGAAAACCATCATGAATAATTTTATTTCTCATTTCTTTTAGAAAAGTCAAACTTGATGATTCGGACTCAAATAAACTTCCACTTAATTCATTCAACCTCAATAGTTTTCTTTTACCATGTTTAATATCATGTTTATAACATTCAAGCTTTTGATAAGAAGAAAGTGTTATAAATTAATTTTCTTTCAAATTGATATGCATAATCCATCAATGGAGAGTGATATTCTTCCATCCCATTCTTATAAAAATGGTTGATTATTATTTTGTTCACCTTTTACCCCATTTAAATTAAAGTACAACATTTCAATTTCTCTTTTTTAACAGATTAACTCTTAATTATTTCCGACTCAAAAAATTTTTTATCATCTTTTCACTTACATCTTCCGGATAACAAAGTGGTGCATATCCACCAGCGCGGTTATAAGCACTGCGTTTCCCACAACGGCTGCCATTACGTGCAGTATTGTAAGGGCATGGACAATTGCCCGGATAACTCTCAATCGACTCTTTAATAATTTTCTGCTTGATCGCTTCAACACTTTGACTACTCTGTTTGGCTTCAGCTCCAAAAGCTACACACACCAACCAGTAATAATAATTTTTTCATAAATACCCCCATTTATGGAGCATTGTATTAATTGACTAGTAAATTGAAAGATCACATTTTGACTAATCGAATGATTTTCATGCAAACAAAATTTAGGCAATAAAAAACCCGCTTTACAGCGGGTTTCTCTAAAACCAGTCCAGTCTTATAGACGAACCAATTCAACAATCTTTTCAGCAAGTTCTTCAGCAGACTCCTGAGCAAAAGTAACATCTGTACCTTCAGTTGCATCAGTTACTACAACTACACCGGTTTCACGCACTAGCGTAACTTGATCAGCTGAAAGACCTGCTTTCGCAATCGCAACTACACCTTGCTGGATCAGCAGGCTTTCAAGAGCTTGAGCATTTTCAAGCGCTTTAGCAGACACAGTTACCGCAGCAGGTTTCTGACCTAAACGCGCAGCACGCGTTTCAGCCGTTACAGGCTCGTTGTGCGCAGTCCACTCCACTGTCGCTTCAACCATTCCCGCACCAACAGTCACGTTGCTTAGACGGTCAATAAAGATGAATGAGCCGGTGTAACGGCTATCCTGATAACGGTCGAATACCACTGGCGCATCAAATTCGATGGTGACATCAGCAATTGCATTCAACTCCAGCTGCTCAACTTCCATTTTTTCCAATGTGTTGACATTGGTACGGTAGTGAATTTTCGCAACTTTTGCTGGAATGGTCTGAGTACCGAACTTCACGTTATAAAGTTTGCCAATGACTAGCGGCTGATCATTCATCCAAACCACTGAGGCTCGCGCAGAACGTGAAATTAAAGGCTGCTCACCCGCTTTAACGAGAATGTTACCACGTGAAATATCAATTTCATCATTCAAAGTTAAAGTAATGGCTTGCCCCGCAACAGCGTGATCCAGATTACCATCAAAAGTGACGATTTCTTTGACTGTTGATTTCTTGCCAGATGGCAGGGCAACAATCTCATCACCAACTTTTATTTCGCCCAGAGCGATCGTACCGCAGAAACCACGGAAGTCGAGGTTCGGACGGTTCACATACTGAACCGGAAAACGGAATTCATCTTTGCTGGTATTACGCGTAATTTCAACAGTCTCCAAAGTCTCCATTAAGGTTTGACCTTGGTACCACGGCGTATTTGGTGATTTGTTAACGACGTTATCACCGTTGAGTGCAGAAATTGGCGTGAAAATAATATTTTCAGGCTTACGTTCACCCAACTGTTCAATGAACTTGTTGTACTCTGCCTGAATTTCATTGAAGCGTGCTTCAGAAAATTCAACCAAGTCCATCTTGTTCACGGCCACTACGATATTATGAATTCCTAAAAGACTCGCAATAAATGAGTGACGGCGGGTTTGAGTCTGCACGCCGTAACGCGCATCAATCAGGATGATCGCAAGATCTGCTGTCGACGCACCTGTCGCCATGTTACGGGTGTACTGTTCGTGTCCCGGTGTATCAGCAATAATGAACTTACGTTTTTCAGTCGAGAAATAACGGTAAGCCACATCAATAGTAATGCCCTGCTCACGTTCGGCCTGTAAACCATCTACAAGAAGCGCCAGATCAGGTGCATCGCCAGTGGTACCGACTTTTTTCGAGTCACGGGTAACTGCCTGCAGCTGATCTTCATAAATCAGTTTTGAATCGTAAAGCAGACGACCAATTAAAGTTGATTTACCATCATCTACGTTACCGCACGTCAGGAAACGCAATAAGTCTTTATTTTCATGTTGTTTCAAATAACCCAAGATATCTTGGCTGATTAAATCAGATTGATGAGACATTGCTCAAAGCTCCACAAATACGTTGAAATCGGTTGCTAATCTTTAAATCCACCTAAATCCTCCTTTAATAAAGGAGGACTTTCCTCCAATCAATTTCTGGAGTTCCCCCCTCTTTTCTAAAGAAGGGGTTAGGGGGAGATTACGAGACTCTAGAAATAACCTTCCTGCTTTTTCTTTTCCATCGAACCTGCTTCATCATGGTCGATCATACGGCCCTGACGTTCAGATGTGGTCGCTAAAAGCATTTCCTGGATAATTTCCGGCAAGGTGTTGGCTGTAGATTCCACAGCACCCGTAAGCGGGTAACAGCCTAGAGTACGGAAACGAACCGATTTCATTTGTGGTACTTCGCCTGGATTCAGGCGCATACGCTCATCATCCACCATGATCAGCGTGCCATTACGCTCGACCACTGGGCGTTCAGCCGCCAGATACAGTGGCACAAGTTTGATATTTTCAAGATAGATGTATTGCCAGATGTCTAGTTCAGTCCAGTTAGACAGGGGGAATACACGGATACTTTCACCTTTATTCACTTTACCGTTGTAAAGGTTCCATAGTTCTGGACGCTGGTTTTTCGGGTCCCAACGGTGTTTAGAATCACGGAATGAATACACGCGTTCCTTCGCGCGTGACTTTTCTTCATCACGACGTGCCCCACCGAAAGCTGCATCAAACTGATATTTGTCCAGCGCCTGTTTCAGACCTTGAGTTTTCATGATGTCGGTATATTTTGAGCTACCATAGTCAAATGGATTTACGCCCGCATCACGGCCTTCCTTGTTCTGATGCACGATCAGATCAAAGCCATGTTCTTTTGCCATGTTGTCACGGAACGTGATCATGTCTTTGAATTTCCAGCCTGTATCTACATGCAGCAATGGAAATGGAAGTTTTGCAGGATAAAACGCTTTCAGTGCCAAATGCAGCATTACTGCTGAATCTTTACCGATTGAATACAGCATGACCGGATTTTCAAACTCGGCAGCAACTTCGCGGATGATATGAATACTCTCAGCTTCGAGCTGTTTGAGATGAGTAAGTCTTTCCTCATTTAACGACATGGACAACACCAGCTTAGAAAAACGTGTACTTATGACACTTTTGAAAATTTATATTCATTATAGTGATTTACCTATCCTATCCATTGCTTGTTTTATGATATTGATATATCAAAAGCTCATATAAAAATTCATCAATAATGAATATCAGTTTTTATGAATCAAGGTTTTGCATAACGCAGGCTTGGATATTTTGTAGTATTTATCCAGGGGCACTCTGTCAACAAACCAATAAAATCATAGAAAAATAATCTAAAGTAGTGGTTCTCAAACAGTTGAAAAATTACTAGAGTAAGCTCAACTCTGCCCTTTCATATATGTTATTTATGCCCTATAGCGCTTTTGATCTCAGCACAGTAAAACACCGCCTGGAACAGGCTCAGCTTGCCGGCTACATTTATCAGCACCAGCAGCATATTTTAGTTCTGCAAGAACCTTTTAGTGATGATGGCAAGCCCTTGAATATCTATCTGCAACATGAACTGACCGCAGACCAAATCGGATTGCAGTTTGCTTTACGTTTACATGAAGGTCATTGGGAATTTCTAGTGGGCATCACCTATAGCAACCAGAATGCAGCTTACGAAATTGGTGTCAGCCATCTCAAAGGAGATCAAAAAGCCTTTAACTTGCTATATGCCTTTTATAATTATCCTAAAGCCTTCTATCTGGTGGCATTACCTTTGACGAGTAGTAGTCAAATGCTGGAGCAAACCCTGCAACAACAGCTTTTCAGTCAGCCTGATCTGAACTTCCTGAATACCGCAGTCAAGGTCAATCCTATGGGTGAACAGGTTAAATGGATGCAGCAGTATATTCTGCAACAGACCCTCGATATGAAAGTGCGAATTCAGACCGCCCTGCTCTAGCAGATTTAAATAGAAAATATAAAGATACTCTGGTTGAAGTATCTTTATATTTTTCCCAGAAACATACAGACAACAGGCGTTACTTGCCATAATTTCTATGGAATTATTCCATTTCTCTATCAAGAATCTGATTCGCTTATAGTTTATTATTAATTTTAATAGTTCACTGATTATTAAATAATCTATATATTCAATCCCTGTTTATCAGGTTTTTTGTTATTTTTTTGCATACAAAAACTACAATTACTGCTATCGTAAGCCTGATAAAAAATTTCAGATACTTTTCCTAAAAACATAATTATAGAGATAAAAAATGTGGGAACTGTTTACACATCCATCCAATATCGTATTTAGCATCAGTTTAAGCCTAATGCTGATGTTTGCTGCACTTGAGTGCATTCTGCTGTTGCTCGGTGGCGGATCACAGCATATGTTTGAACAGTTTTTACCTGACGACCCCCTGCATCCGGAAATAAGTCCGGATCACCCTCCCGGTGTTTTCAGCAAAGTATTTGACTGGTTATATTTGGGACGTCTGCCTTTATTTATCTGGCTGATTATTTTTCTGACCAGTTATGGTTTGAGTGGTTTATTGATTCAGGGCATATTTGAACGCCTGACCAGCCAACTTTTCAGTGTCTGGCTGATTTCTCCAGCCTGCCTGTTTCTGTGTATGCCCGTAGTACGCTTTCTTGCCAAGGCGGCAAGCAAGCTTCTGCCTGAAGATGAAACTTCCGCCATTCATAGCGATGAACTGATCGGACGTACCGCGACCATTATCCTGGGAGACGCTAGAGTGAATTCTCCGGCACAGGCCAGAGTTCAGGACCAGTATGGGCAGACCCATTATGTGCTGGTTGAACCTGAAAGTAATCAGACTTTAAATCAAGGCCAGGATGTGGTTCTGACCCAAAAAACTAAAAATGGCTTTCAAGCCATTGAACTTTAATTTTATTTAGCCAAAACTCAATTGAGACTTTATAACAATGTTAAAATTTGATTTATATAATATTTTAATTATTGCGGGAATTATTTTTGTAGCACTGGTGACCTTCGGTCTCATCATTGCACGCTTATACCGTCGTTCAAGCAAGGAAATTTCCTTTGTACGTACCGGCTGGGGTGGAGAAAAAGTGATTTTAGGCGGAGGTGCCATTGTGCTTCCAGTCCTGCATGAAATTATTCCGGTAAACATGAATACCTTGCGCCTTGAGGTGCGTCGTGCAGATGATCAGGCACTAATCACCCGTGACCGGATGCGTGTCGATGTCATGGCCGAATTCTATGTACGGGTCAAACCTACCGCTGATTCAATTGCCACCGCAGCACAAACACTCGGTCAAAAAACCATGTCACCAAATGAACTAAAAAATCTGGTGGAAGGCAAGTTTGTCGATTCACTACGCGCAGTAGCCGCAGAAATGGCTATGGAAGAACTACATGAAAAGCGGGTGGATTTCGTACAGAAAGTTCAGCAGGTGGTGTCTGAAGATTTACATAAAAATGGTCTGGAGCTTGAAACTGTTTCACTAACTGGTCTGGATCAGACCGGATTTAAATATTTCAATCCACAAAATGCTTTTGATGCAGAAGGCCTGACCAAGCTTACTGAAACTATTGAGGATCGTCGTCGCAAGCGTAACCATATTGAACAAGATACAGATCTGGCAATTAAAACCAAGAATCTGGAAGCTGAACAGGCTCGCCTGCAAATTATTCGTGAAGAAGAATATGCCAAGCTACAGCAGGAACGTGAAATTGCCATTCGACGTGCTGAACAGCTGGCTGAAATTGCCGCTCAGGAAGCTGGCAAAAAACGCGAAGCAGAGGAAGCCCAAATTGCGGCTGAACGCGAGGTCGAACTCAAGCGTATTTTGGCCGCCCGTGATGTAGAGAATGAAAACATTCAAAAAGCACAGCTGATTCAAAAAGCCCAAGTCGAACAAAAGAAAACCATTGAACTGGCTGAACAGGATCGTGCCATTGCCATTGCGGAAAAATCCCGTGCCGAATCTGAAGCCAAAGCCCAGGCCGACCACGCCCGTGCGCAGGCGGTAAAAGCAGAAGAAGAAGTTGTCACCGTGCGTCAAATCCAGCAGGCAGAGCGTCAAAAGGCGGTCGAGCTGGTTGCGGCCAAAGAACATGCTGAAAAAGATGCGATTGCAATTACAGTGGCCGCTGAAGCTGGCAAACAGGCGGCAGCAGACGATGCAGAAGCCGTACGCATTGCTGCTGAAGCTGAAGCTGAAAAGGTCCGTCTCAAAGCCAAGGGTGAAGCGGATGCGAAAATCCTACTGGCTCAAGCGATGGAGAAACAGTATCAGGTAGATGCTGAAGGTACCCGTGCGGTCAATGAAGCCAATAATGTTCTGTCACCAGAACAGGTTGAAATGCAGATTCGTCTGGCCATGCTGAAATACTTGCCTGAAATTATCCGGGAAAGCGTCAAGCCAATGGAAAATATTGACGATATCAAAATTCTTCAGGTCAATGGACTACATGGCAGTCATGCCGGTTCTTGTCAGGCAGATGCACATCATGAAGGGGGCAATGTTGCCCTTTCAGATCAGGTTGTCAATAGTGCCCTGCGTTATCGTAGTCAGGCACCTTTAATTGATAGCTTGATGAGTGAGCTGGGTATTCAAGGTGGTGATATCAATGGCATGACCCAGAGTCTCAAAGCTAAAACCTGAAAAATAGACTGAGATATAAAAAAGCTCCCATCTGGGAGCTTTTTTATTACAGCCTTACTTTAGATATCAAGCCAAACCTTTATCTTTTAACACTTGCAGCATGGTTGAACCGAGTTCAGCAGGACTACGCGTATAGGCCATGCCCGCACGCTCAAAGGCTGCAAATTTTTCTTCAGCTGTACCCTTGCCACCTGAAATAATCGCACCTGCGTGACCCATACGTTTGCCTTTAGGCGCAGTTACGCCCGCAATATAACCAACAACCGGCTTAGTCACATTCGATTGAATATATTCAGCTGCTTCTTCTTCTGCCGTACCACCAATTTCACCAATCATAATGATGGCTTCAGTTTGCGGATCTTCCTGGAACAGTTTTAAGCAGTCAATCTGGTTCATGCCCGGAATCGGGTCACCACCAATACCGATACAGGTCGACTGACCTAAACCTAGGTTAGTGGTCTGTGCCACGGCCTCATAAGTCAGTGTACCTGAACGCGAGATAATTCCGATTTTACCTGGTTGATGAATATGTCCCGGCATAATCCCGATCTTACATTCACCCGGCGTAATAATACCCGGACAGTTTGGTCCAATCAGACGTGTACCGTTGCCATTGGTTTCCAGATAACGCTTGGCTTTCAGCATGTCGAGGGTTGGTACACCTTCAGTAATTACCACAATTAATTCAATGCCGGAATCAACCGCTTCAATAATGGAATCCAGTACAAAAGGTGCCGGAACATAAATCACCGAAGCATCTGCGCCAGTTTCCTTCACCGCTTCACGCATGGTATTAAAAACGGGTAAATCCAGATGGGTTTGACCGCCTTTTCCTGGAGTGACACCGCCCACAACTTTAGTGCCATAAGCCAAAGCCTGTTCAGAATGGAATGTGCCGTTTTTACCTGTAAAACCTTGTACCAACACTTTGGTGTCTTTATTAACTAATACGCTCATGATGGATACTCCTTAAGCTTTTACAGCAGCAACAATTTTTTCTGCAGCATCAGCAAGACCATGTGCAGAAATCAACTTCAAACCTGATTCATCCAGTAATTTTGCACCCAATTCCGCATTGTTGCCTTCAAGGCGAACAACCACAGGAACAGTCACATTTACTTCCTGAACCGCTGCAATAATTGCTTCAGCAATCATGTCACAACGTACAATTCCACCAAAAATATTGATTAATACGCCCTGTACAGAGCTATCTGCAAGAATAATTTTGAAGGCTTCAATCACACGCTCTTTCGTAGCACCACCACCCACATCCAGGAAGTTGGCTGGTTGACCGCCATAGAGCTTGATAATATCCATGGTTGCCATGGCAAGACCCGCGCCATTAACCATACAGCCAATGTTACCCTCAAGTGCCACATAGTTCAGATCAAATTCAGAGGCTTTTAGTTCGCGCTCATTTTCCTGAGACTTATCTCGCATAGCGGCGATTTCTGGCAAACGGTATAGCGCATTTGAATCAATTCCGATTTTGGCATCAACACACAGAATGTCACCATTCTCACGCACAGATAGCGGATTGATTTCAAAAAGTGCAAAATCATTCTCTACAAATGCCTGATAGGCAGCTGTCATGATTTTTACAAATTGATTGATTTGTCCATCTTTCAGTTTCAGTGCAAAAGCAACTTCACGTGCCTGAAATGGCATCAAACCGACTAAAGGTTCAACTTCAACTTTAATGATTTTTTCCGGGGTTTCTTCAGCTACCTTCTCAATCTCAACACCGCCTTCAGTTGATGCCATAAAAGTGATCCGGCGAGTCGAGCGATCGACTACAGCACCCAAGTACAGCTCGCGCTCAACCGGATAAACATCTTCCGAGACTAAAATGCTATTGACTGGCTGACCATTGGCATCTGTCTGATAAGTGACCAAGCGTGAACCAATTATCTGGTTGGCATATTCAGCAGCCTCGGCAGCCGATTTTACTACTTTTACACCGCCTGCTTTACCTCGACCGCCGGCATGTACCTGTGCTTTCAATACTGCGAACTTTCCACCCAACTGCTCAAAAGCTTGCACCGTTTCATCGGCATTAGTGGCCAGTATGCCCTCCTGTACAGGCATACCATATTTTTTTAATAGCGCTTTTGCTTGATACTCATGTAAATTCATGGAATAACCTTTTATTACTTCTTTAGCTTGTTATAACTCACCAGCACCCAGACGTCCGTCAAAGCAGCACCAGCATTTCTTCAAATCGTTATCTTTATTTTTAGATGATTGTTCCAATAAAAACAACCATGAAATACAAAAGAGCGACCTAAGTCGCTCTTTTTTTGCATTACTTACGTTTACGCTGAATCGCGTGAATTGCACGGCCATCAACAGCAAGAGCTGCTTCATGCACCACTTCAGAGAAGGTTGGATGAGCAAATGTCATTAACTGCAGGTCTTCAACTGACGATACAAACTCAAGTGCGATCATGCCTTGGTGGATGATATCAGACGCAGCAGGTCCAATCACATGCATACCCAATAGACGATCCGTTTTTGCGTCAGCAACAAACTTCACGAAACCAGCACCTTCACCCGCAGCCAAAGCACGACCATTGACAGCAAAACCGAATTGGCCAGTTTTTACTTCGTGACCTTTTTCTACAGCCTGCTGCTCTGTTAAACCAACCCACGCCGCTTCTGGGTGTGTGTAGATCACAGAAATAATGGTGTCATAGTTTACTTGCGCAGCATGTCCGTGAATACGCTCAACAGCCATCACACCTTCTTCCATGGCTTTATGCGCAAGCATTGGACCACGTACCAAATCACCAATTGCGTATACACCTTCAACTGAAGTTGCACACCAGTCATTTACTTCAACCAGACCACGTTCAGTCAGCTTGATACCTGAATCTTCAGCCAGTAGACCTTCAGCATAGGCACGACGACCTACACAAACGATCAATTTATCGAAAGTTTCAGTTTTATCTTCACCAGCTTGGGTATATTTAACTGTCACTTCACGACCGTTAATTTCAGTGCCAGAAACTTTCGCACCGATACGGATATCCATACCCTGTTTAGTCAGGATTTTTTGGTATTCTTTAGACAATGCTTTATCAGCCATTGGCAAGAATGCGTCCATTGCTTCAAATACAACAACTTCTGCACCAAGACGACGCCATACTGAACCTAGCTCAAGACCGATTACACCCGCACCAATCACACCTAAACGCTTAGGCACTTCAGTGAATTCAAGTGCGCCAGTAGAATCAACGATTAAGTCTTGATCTACAGGAGCTGAAGGAATGTTAATTGGTACAGAACCTGTCGCAAGAATCACGTATTTAGGCTCTAAAACTTGAACTTCACCTTCAAATGGTGTGAATTCAACTTTTTTGCCCGCAAGCAATTTACCTGTACCTTGCAACCATTCAATCCCGTTGCCTTTAAGCAACTGGGCAACACCGCCAGTCAACTGATCTACAACTTTGTCTTTACGACTCATCATTTTAGAAAGATCAAATTTAACTTCACCGGTCGTAATACCATGGTCATCTAAATGCTGAACGGTATCTTCATAACGATGTGAAGAATCAAGCAATGCTTTAGACGGGATACAACCCACGTTTAAGCAAGTACCACCCAAAGCTGGCTTGCCTTTATGAATACGTTTTTCGATACACGCAACTTTGTAACCAAGTTGAGCTGCACGAATTGCTGCTTCGTAGCCGCCCGGGCCACCACCAATTACGACTAAATCGAATTGAGACATGTTCATCTCCAAAAATGGGCCTAGAGTTTTGCCCTAAGCCCATAAATATATTCTTAAAAATTAAAGATCAAGGATAAGACGTGCTGGCTCTTCTAACAATTCTTTGATTGTTACAAGGAAACCAACTGCTTCTTTACCATCGATTAAACGGTGGTCATAAGACAATGCAAGATACATCATCGGCAAGATTTCTACTTGACCATTTACAGCCATCGGACGTTCCTGGATTTTATGCATACCCAGAATCGCAGTTTGTGGCGTATTTAGAATTGGTGTAGAAAGCAATGAGCCAAAAGTACCACCATTGGTGATCGTGAATGTACCACCAGTCATGTCTTCGATGCCCAGCTTACCGTCACGTGCCTTCGCAGCATATGCACGGATGCCGTTTTCAACTTCAGCATAGTTCATGCGGTCTGTATCACGAAGTACAGGAACCACAAGACCACGTTCAGATGAAACTGCAACACCGATGTCATAGTAACCATGATAAACAATATCATCGCCATCAATTGAAGCATTTACCGCTGGATAGCGTTTTAGGGCTTCAGTTGCTGCTTTAACGAAGAATGACATAAAGCCAAGACGCGCACCATGACGCTTCTCGAATGCATCTTTGTATTGAGCACGCATTTCCATGATTGGTTTCATGTTCACTTCGTTGAACGTGGTCAACATTGCAGTTTCTTGAGTTGCTGCAAGTAAACGTTCAGCTACACGCTTACGAAGACGTGTCATCGGAACACGTTTCTCAATACGCTCACCCACCGCAACGCTTAATGGCTGCGCTGCAGGTGCTGCCGGCTTCGCCTGATGATTTGCCACATCTTCTTTAGTGATGCGACCACCACGGCCCGTACCTTCGACATCAGCAGCAGCCACACCAGATTCAGTCAATGCTTTACGCACGGCTGGAGCCTGATCCTGTACCTGTTGACGTTCAACGATCGGTGCATTACCCGCTTCAGTTTGCGCAGCAGCTTGTTCAACTTTCTCTTCAGACTGAACTGCTTGAGTTTGCGTAGCGCCAGAAACAGCACCTTCTTCAAACTGTGCAATTACTTCAGCTGAAAGAACAGTATCGCCTTCACCTTTAATAATAGATGCAAGTGTACCGTCTGCAGGAGCGACAACTTCTAAAACAACTTTATCAGTCTCAATATCGCAGATCACTTCATCACGTGAAACTGCTTCACCTGGTTGTTTGTGCCAAGTTGCGATCGTACCGTCCGCAACTGACTCTGGAAATACCGGTGCTTTAATTTCGGTTGCCATTACTTAGAATCTCCTGGATTATTCAGCATCGATCGCAAGCGCGTCGTTGATGAGCTGAGCTTGTTGTTTTGCATGCAAATATGGTGAACCACATGCCGGTGCAGCAGAAGCTTCACGGCCGGCATAGCTAATACGTACTTGTTTACCCGCTTTCATCACATCATCATAAAGACGCGGTGCAATGAACAACCAAGCACCTTGGTTTTTCGGTTCTTCTTGTGCCCAAACAAGATCTTTCACGTTTGGATACTGAGCCAGAACTTCTGCCAGGCGTTTTTCTGGGTATGGATATAATTGTTCAATACGTACAATAGCAGTATTGTTCAATTCTTTTTCACGACGTTTTTCAATCAGATCGTAATACACCTTACCCCCACACAGAATCAGACGGTTTACCTCTGACTTGTTGATGTTATCTACTTCATCGATCACAGTTTGGAATGTGCCGTTTGCCAGCTCTTCCAGGCTCGATACAGCCAGCTTGTGACGAAGTAAAGATTTCGGCGAAGTAACGATCAGCGGCTTACGAATTGGACGAATCGCTTGACGACGTAATGCATGGAAAATCTGTGCAGGTGTAGTCGGTGTGATCACTTGCATGTTGTCTTCAGCACATAACTGCAAGAAACGTTCCAAACGTGCAGATGAATGCTCTGGACCCTGACCTTCGAAACCATGCGGAAGAAGCATGGTCAGACCACACACACGTTCCCATTTGGTTTCACCAGATGAGATGAACTGATCGATTACAACCTGTGCACAGTTTGCAAAGTCACCAAATTGTGCTTCCCAGATGATCAAGCTCTTTGGAAGAGTGGTCGCATAGCCATATTCAAATGCCAATACCGCCATTTCTGACAATAAAGAATCATAGATTGCAGTACGCGGCTGGTTTTCTTTGATGTGACAAAGTGGAATATAAGTTGAACCATCTACCTGATTATGCAGTTTCGCATGACGATGCGAGAAGGTACCACGGCCTACATCTTCACCTGTTAAACGAAGCAAGTAACCTTCATCTAGTACAGATGCATACGCCAGAGTTTCAGCAGCACCCCAGTTCAGTGGCATTTCGCCTGTTTGCATTTTCAGACGGTCATCAATTACTTTTGCAACTTGACGCTGCATCACGAAGCCTTCAGGAAGCTCACGCATTTTTACACCCAGCTCTTTCAGACGTTCAATTGGGAAAGTTGTATCCCATTCGTCAGTATATTCATGACCCAGATAAGGCGTCCAGTCCACAAACATTTTTTTGTTCGGCTCAAGGACCAGTGCATTGGCAACGTGATTACCCGCTTCAAGATCTGAACGGTAGTTTTCTACCATCTGATCTGCGCTTGCACGATCAAGAATACCCTGCTGTACCAATTGATCCGCATAAAGCGTACGTGTAGTCGCTTTCTTGTTAATCACCTGATACATCATTGGCTGAGTTGCAGCCGGCTCATCTGCTTCGTTATGACCGCGGCGACGGTAGCAGAACATGTCAATCACAACATCTTTACGGAAAGTATGACGGAAGTCATGTGCCAGTTGTGAAATGAACACCACCGCTTCAGGATCATCACCATTGACATGGAAGATTGGCGCCTGAATCATTTTTGCGATGTCAGTACAGTATTCTGTAGAACGCGCATCACGTGGATCAGAAGTGGTGAAACCCACTTGGTTATTGATCACGATATGAACCGTACCACCCACGGTATAACCGCGAGTTTGTGACATCTGGAAAGTTTCCTGGTTGACGCCCTGACCGGCAAATGCAGCATCACCGTGTACGATTAATGGCAATACATCATCGCCACCAATGTCTTTACGACGTACTTGACGTGCACGTACTGAACCTTCAACTACAGGTCCAACGATTTCCAGATGTGAAGGGTTAAACGCCAATGCCAGGTGAACTTCGCCACCCGGAGTCATGACGTTTGAAGAGAAGCCTTGGTGATACTTAACGTCACCAGAACCTTTCTTGTGAATAGACTTACCTTCGAACTCACCAAACAGGTCAGCCGGGTTTTTACCCATGATGTTAACAAGAAGGTTTAAACGGCCGCGGTGAGGCATACCGATCACAACTTCTTTACAACTTACAGAACCTGCACGCTGAATGATTTCGTTGACCATCGGGATGAATGCTTCACCGCCTTCAACGCCGAAACGTTTGGCACCAACGAATTTATTACCAAGATATTTTTCCAGACCTTCGGCTGCAGTCAAACGCTCAAGGATATGTTTCTTTTGATCTGCAGAGAAGTTAAATTTACCACGCGCACCTTCAAGACGTTGTTGAATCCAACGTTTCTCTTTAGTGTCTACGATGTGCATGTATTCAGAACCTACTGTATGACAGTAGGTAGATTCTAATGCTTCGACAATTTCTGCCAGGGTCGCTTCTTCTTTACCAATCGCCAGATTACCAGTATTAAATACAGTATCCAGGTCAGACTGAGTCAAACCGTGCGCAGCCAGATCAAGGTCAGGTACAACTTCACGCTTTGCCAAACCTAATGGATCCAGTTTTGCCTTCTGGTGGCCACGATTACGGTACGCAGCAATCAACTGTAACACGCCAATTTGACGACGTTCATGTTCTGAGCTGACTGTTGACTGAACAACAGGCTGAATCCGGCTTGAATTGCGACCTAGCAGCAGGAATTGCTCACGTACATTACTGTGTGGTTGATCACCTTTTGGGAATTTATCGAAGTACGCTCTCCAGTCAGCACCCACTGAATCTGGAGCAGTCAGATACTGCTCATAAAGTTCTTCAATGTACGCTGCACTATCAGCGGAAAGTTCAGTGTCAAGACGCAGAGCGTCAGCAACTTCTTGCATTTGTGGACCCATTTCCTATTGCAAAAACATTTTCAGGATGCTTTTTAAGCAAAACCCAGGATTATTAGCATCAAATTGGTAATATGATACTAGTCCCCCATAAGGCATAAGCCATGAGGCGTTATCACCACACCAAGAAAATCTTGATATGTATAATGAACAATAACACCCCTCAGCGGTATCATCACTCATCGAATACCCGATCGAAACCGGGCAATTTTTTGCAAATCGACTTAGAAAAAAATAAGCATGAACAAAAGTTTTTTCTAAAGCGACTCAGTTCTATCTTTATATACCAGTCCCAGATTCTACAGTGTTTAAAAAATGTACCTAAAAGTGCTTTTTTTAAAGATATACATGGGCTGAATGCTACCATGTTCTCCACTTTTCAATTGATTTTTTTGACACATACCTTCTATAAATTGGCTAAATACAGTTCAGATATTTTACTCTAATATATGGTGCTTTATCCTAAAAATAGATTCAATGTAGACTTAAGTTCTAAGCATTTCCGATAAATAAAAAGAGAGCAAACTTCTCAATCCACTCCCTTTTCAAATTTCCGTTATATAATAACATCGTTCTTGTTATTTTTCAGGTCAGTTTTACACCGATCTTGTTATTTTTCAGCTCATTTTTAGCTCTAAAAGTCATAAATACCCCCAAATAATCCAGTGTCCGCCGTTAATGATGTTCAACATCTTCCTTATTCCCGAATTGCCTGAATCAACTCTATACATATTAAGTATGGTCTTCTTATTTTTATCTTATGATTGATTATTTTTTCTTGAATAATTTGCATAAAAAAGCACACCCTCAGGTGTGCTTTTTTCAAACCACAGAAGCAGCCTATTAGCCAGCCATATCTAAAAGCATATTACGGATGTGACCGATTGCTTTAGTAGGGTTCAAACCTTTCGGACATACAGATACACAGTTCATGATGCCTTTACAACGGAACAATGAGAACGGGTCGTCAAGACGAGCCAAACGCTCTTGTGTTCCAGTATCACGCGAGTCAATGATGAAGCGGTAAGCATTCAACAATGCTGAAGGACCCAAGAACTTGTCCGGGTTCCACCAGAATGATGGGCATGAAGTTGAACAGCATGCACATAGAATACATTCGTAAAGACCATCAAGATGCTCACGCTCTTCCGGAGACTGTAAACGCTCTTTAGGAGGTGCAGGCTGATTGTTGATCAAGAACGGATGGATCTTGTTGTACTGATCGTAGAACTGGTTCATGTCAACCACCAGATCTTTAATCACAGGAAGACCAGGCAATGGACGAACAGTAATTTCATTTGGTAAATCGTTCAGGTTCCAAAGACACGCCAAACCGTTTTTACCATTGATGTTCACACCATCAGAACCACAGATCCCTTCACGACATGAACGACGGAACGTTAAAGTTTCGTCCTGTACTTTCAATGCAAGAAGCGCATCAAGCAACATACGGTGCTTATCAGTCAGTTCCAGCTTAAAAGTTTGCATGTACGGTGCTTTATCCTTATCAGGATCATAGCGGTAGATATGAAATGTACGAGTACCTCTACTCATCTGAATTCTCCTGATTAGAATGTACGTGGTTTAGGTGGAATCGCATCAACCGACAATGGACGGTAACGAACTGGCTTGTACTCTAGATGGTTGTCTGCAGAGAACCAAAGAGTATGTTTCATCCACTCATCATCACGACGACCGTATGGGTAAGCAGGATGGTCTGGAGACTCTTCAAAGTCTACAACCGTATGCGCACCACGGCATTCTTTACGCGCTGCAGCTGAAATAAGCGTTGCTTTAGCAACTTCATACAGGTTTTCAACTTCAAGTGCTTCAATACGTGCTGTATTGAATACTTTAGATTTGTCTTTCAAGTGAATGTTGCGTACACGCGGTTCAATTGCAAGAATCTGTTTTACACCTTCTTCAAGCAGTGCAGATGTACGGAATACACCAGCGTGATCTTGAACAATGTCACGAATTGCATCAGCAACTTCCTGTGCATTCTCACCTGAGGTCGATTCGTCAAGTTTACGAACGCGCTCAACAGTTTGTTGAAGTACAGTAGTAGGCAGTGGTTCGTATTCATCACCGTGATGTTTAGTCACGTAATCAATGATGTGCTGACCAGCAGCCTTGCCAAATACAACCAGGTCAAGTAATGAGTTTGTACCTAGACGGTTTGCACCGTGTACAGATACACATGAACACTCACCAATTGCATAGAAGCCTTTCACTGGTTTAGTGAAGTCACGACCTTCTTGATTTGTTGAGTAAACATCATTTTCTTTGTCGTAGTGAGCAACAAGCGCTTCAGTCTCGCGAGTTTCAGGAACAACAACCTGACCATGAATATTCGTCGGAATACCACCCATTTGGTAATGGATTGTTGGTACTACTGGAATTGGCTCTTTAGTAATGTCAACGTTCGCGAATTTCTTGCCAATCTCAAATACAGATGGCAGACGTTTCATGATCGTATCCGCACCCAAATGCGTCATATCAAGCAGGATGTAATCGCCTTTAGGACCACAACCCCGACCTTCTTTGATTTCCTGGTCCATAGAACGCGATACGAAGTCACGAGGAGCCAAGTCTTTCAAAGTTGGAGCATAACGTTCCATGAACGGTTCGCCGTCTTTGTTACGAAGGATTGCACCTTCACCACGACAACCTTCGGTTAACAATACGCCTGCGCCCGCAACACCCGTAGGGTGGAATTGCCAGAATTCCATATCTTGCAATGGAATGCCTGCACGAGCTGCCATACCAAGACCGTCACCAGTGTTGATATATGCGTTTGTAGATGCACGGTAAACACGACCCGCACCGCCTGTAGCGAATAATGTTGCTTTCGCCTGAAATACCGCAATTTTACCTGTTTCCTGGTCAATTGCAGTCACACCAAGTACATCGCCTTTTTCGTTACGGATCAAATCAAGCGCGATCCATTCTACGAAGAATTGAGTACCCATTTTCACGTTGCTTTGATAAAGCGTGTGAAGAAGTGCGTGACCTGTACGGTCGGCAGCAGCACATGCACGTGGAACTGCTTTTTCACCGTAGTTTGCTGAGTGACCACCAAACGGACGTTGGTAAATTGTACCATCAGCATTACGGTCGAATGGCATACCCAGGTGTTCAAGTTCATATACAACTTGTGGCGCTTCGCGAGTCATAAACTCGATCGCGTCTTGATCACCTAACCAGTCCGAACCTTTAACGGTGTCATAAAAGTGGTAGTGCCAGTTATCTTCTTGCATATTACCAAGAGATGCACCAATACCACCCTGCGCAGCAACAGTGTGTGAACGGGTTGGAAATACTTTAGTCAGAACCGCAACTTTCAAACCAGCTTGAGCAAGTTGGTAAGACGCACGCATACCTGAACCACCACCACCAACGATGACAGCATCGAAAGTTTCGTGTGGAATATTTGTGTAATCTTCTTTAGGGTTTATAGCGCCCATGATTGTTTCCTATCAATTCGCCCAAAAAATCTGGATGGCCCAGATTGCATATGCAAGTACAGCAATGATCACTGCTGAAGTCAGTACAAGGCGTAAACCTGAAGCTGAAGGACCCATTTGACGAGTAGTCACATAATCAGTGAATACCTGCCACATGCCGATCCATGCGTGTGCAACAAGAGATAAGACCGCCAATAAAGACATGATCTTCATTGGAACTGTCATCATAAAGCCGTACCATTGTTCAAAGTTGAAACCGCCATTTAGGAGAATCCAACCCAGTACAACAACGGTATAAACAGCTAGAACTACAGCACTGATACGTTGGAGAAACCAATCGCGAGAACCTGAACCTGTTAAACCAGTAGCGCTTTTCATTAGAGTACGATCCATACAAATGCTGCAACAATACCAATTGCAGACAAGATTAATGCGATAGTAGATGCAACACGGCCACTTTCTAGTTCTTCAGCAACACCCATGTCAGCAAGTAAATGCTTAACACCAGCGATGAAGTGAAAAATCAAGCCGGCGACAAATACCCATACAATGAAACGAACAATGAAACCACTCATGATTTCTTGAACTTGCGCAAAACCTTCAGGCGAAGACAATGACTTGTCTAAGAGCCATAGAAGGACCGGTACGAGTAAAAATACGATAACACCTGAAAGACGGTGTAGAATTGATGCAATAGCCACGGGTGATTTTAAGTTTACTTCTAAAACTTGACCCATGGACAAATTGACAGGTCTGTTGCTTTTCACAGCGGGCATCCTGTAAGTAAAAACTCCATCCGGAGTTTGTTGGAATTAATTCGAAGGAAAGCTGGCATTTTTAGGCAAATTCATTACCTAAAATCAAAACGACACTGAATTATAAAACGTCAACTATCAAAATACAAACGGCGGAATTTGGCTTTTTGGAGAAAAAGCCATTAAATAAGAATCATTAACATCAAAAATTTAAATCTCTCTACCCTCCCAGTCCTACTTAATCTTATCTATATGGTTGTTTTTAAAAAATTAATTTGATTAATTTAATCTACTTTCAACCTAAAGACTCATGTGCTCGTTTTAGACTAAAGACGCACAGTTCAAACACAAATATTATTTAAATCTCTTTTTAAATCAGATTAAAATCAATTGCCTATATTCTACAGACCAATTGCCCTCCATAAAAAGCAGATCAATCATGAAGATATCTCGTTGTTAAATAGCCACTTAATATTCATTACGATGGTTTTTTCAATCGATTTAGGCTATTTGGATTCAAAAAATCATTTATTTATTTTTATACCACGCCCTTCTGCTATAAAACTGGCCATTTATTAAGCTATTTTTTAATCAATTAAACAGAACTAAAAATCCAATTAATTGCTTTTATTTATAATTCCGAATGTGACGTTTTGGATGATAAAAACGATGTAAGTTATGAGATTTATATAGTTTTAAGCATATTGGCTTTAACTTCTGACAGCTTTTATCTCGATTTCTTATAAGAAAAAAACGCTTACAAATACCCCAGACAATCTATTTTTTTCTGCACCTAGGCATTAATTTGACTTATTATAGAGGTTTGATGCTGTGATTTTACTGAACTTTTTATACTGAACAGATCTGACTAAATTGCTGTGCGACTGTCATTTTTCATCCATAAGTATAATTGACAAAATTTCAGTACTCACTAATCTTATAGCAAATTTTTGATCCGTCCGTTTTGTGCATTAAAAAATTGATAGGCAAACCGGATATACATTCACCAGGACAGGAGATCTATTGAATGTCTGAAGCAACTGGCAAGAAAGCCGTTTTACAGCTTGATGGCAAAGAAATTGAACTACCAATTTACAGCGGCACATTGGGCCCAGATGTAATCGACGTTAAAGATGTGTTGGCTGCAGGTCACTTTACTTTTGATCCTGGTTTTATGGCGACAGCGGCGTGCGAATCTAAAATCACGTTCATCGACGGTAACAAAGGTGTTCTTTTACACCGTGGCTACCCAATCGACCAGTTAGCGACTAAAGCAGATTACCTGGAAACTTGCTATTTACTGTTAAATGGTGAACTTCCAACTGCTGAACAAAAAGAAGAATTTGACGCTAAAGTACGTAACCATACGATGGTTCACGATCAAGTTAGCCGTTTCTACAATGGTTTCCGTCGTGACGCGCATCCTATGGCGATCATGGTGGGTGTGGTTGGTGCGTTATCTGCGTTCTATCACAACAACCTTGACATTGAAGATGTAAACCACCGTGAAATCACCGCGATTCGTTTAATCGCGAAGATTCCAACACTGGCGGCTTGGAGCTACAAGTACACGATAGGTCAACCGTTCGTTTACCCACGTAACGACTTGAACTATGCTGAAAACTTCCTTCACATGATGTTCGCAACTCCTGCAGACCGTGATTACAAAGTTGATCCAATTCTTGCAAAAGCAATGGACCGTATCTTCACGCTGCATGCTGACCATGAACAAAATGCGTCTACATCTACAGTACGTTTAGCTGGTTCTACCGGTGCGAACCCGTATGCATGTATCGCAGCTGGTATTTCTGCACTTTGGGGCCCTGCTCACGGCGGCGCGAACGAAGCTGTTCTTAAGATGCTGGACGAAATCGGCACTGTAGAAAACGTTGCTGGCTTCATGGAAAAAGTGAAGACCAAAGAAGTTAAACTGATGGGCTTCGGTCACCGCGTTTACAAAAACTTCGATCCACGTGCGAAAGTAATGAAAGAAACTTGCGACGAAGTTCTTGGTGCGCTTGGCATCAATGATCCACAGCTTGCATTGGCTATGGAACTTGAACGTATCGCGCTTTCTGACGAATACTTCATCAAACGTAACCTTTACCCGAACGTAGACTTCTACTCAGGTATCATTCTTAAAGCGATTGGTATCCCAACAGAAATGTTTACTGTGATCTTTGCGCTTGCACGTACTGTTGGCTGGATCAGCCACTGGCTAGAAATGCACAGCGGTCCTTACAAGATCGGTCGTCCTCGTCAGCTTTATACTGGCGAAGTTCAACGCGATATCGCTCGTTAATTCGAACGACGTTGGAAGACAGAAAAACCACCCTTTAGGGTGGTTTTTTATTACTGACAAAATCCTACACTTAGGTTATTTAATATCTTTTAAAATGAATAAATCTAAACCAAATTCATAGATTAAAATTCGAACAGGATTTGTACTTGATGTTGTTTTATGCTGCTCTACCTTTCATTCTGAAGCTTGTCCGTTTTGAACAATTCAAATGTCGCAGCCTAACCCCTGGTGAAATCAGCATCTGCCAACAGGTATTTGGCAACCTGATTGACTATTCAACAGTCAAAGTCATGAACCACCCCTACCTTCCTTGGCAATCCAGACATGTCATTATGGCACCTAGCGGCTATATTCATGCACGCAATTTAAATTATCGAGAAGACTATTCACATGAAAGCTTGGCATATCAGGCATTATTCATTCATGAGATGACGCATATTTATCAATACCAACAGAAGATTAATGTGGTTTTAAAAGGCGCGCTCCTTCAAAGTGCTTATTTTTTAAGCTTGAGAAAATATAATCCTTACAAATATCAATTTAATCCCAACAAATCATTTTCACACTACAATATTGAACAACAAGGTGATATTGCACGAGATATTTTCTTAAAAAGAATCCCGAATATAATTTTAAATCCCTAAATAAGCAGATGATATTTAATTACTTTAATTTGAAGAAAAATCAAAAGCACATATTTTAAAATCCCTTATTCCCGCTTAAGTCTTTACTTCTGTATATGTATACATGTATAAAACATCAGCATATTTTGTAATTTTATATCATTACTTTCCCATTCGATGTCTCTTCTTGCTAAGTCAAGTCTAGCTTATCGATAAAATTTCGATAAAATAAGCCAGTATGATTATTTTACTTCGCACATTAAGATTCAGTAATCATGCGATAAAAAGTTTTTTATTTTAGCCATTTGGCATTTTATGAATATCGAAGTGCACTTAACTGGATAATTAGAATAATAAAAATCAGTAATTTAGTGTATTAACCTATAGGAATAGGATTTAATTGGATGAAAAGTTTTAAAATTGCGATTGCTCAATTCTCTCCACATGTCGGCAATCTGGATGCAAATGCGCAAAGAATGATTGAGTTGGCCAGTCAGGCCAAAGAAGATAAAGCGGATCTGATCATCTTTCCTGAGCTTTCAACACTGGGCTACCCTGCAGAAGATTTATTAATTCGCCCAAGTCTGGTGAAACGTACCAAGGCGGCTTTTGAAAAACTGACTGAAGTAAAAGATATTGTCATGGTCTTTGGTTTTGTCAATCAAACCGAAGATGGTCAGCGTTATAACTCAGCTGCTGTCATGAAAGATGGCGAAGTGCTGGGGATCTATAACAAGCAAGTGCTGCCAAATTATGGGGTATTCGATGAAAAGCGCTATTTTGGCGAAGGTCATCAGCACCTGGTTTTTGAGTATCTCGGACACAAATTTGGCATACTGATCTGTGAAGATGTCTGGTCTTTAGCGACCGTTCAGCAACTGGCTAAATTGAATGTTGACACCGCTTTGGTACTCAATGCCTCTCCATATGAAGTAGGTAAGCCCCAACATCGTATTGAAACCATGGCGGCCTTAGTCAAGCAGCTGAATATCAATCTGGTGTACTGTAACCAAGTTTGTGGACAGGATGATTTGATCTTTGATGGTACCAGCTTTGTGCTGAACAAATCTGGTGAGGTAGCTGTACGGGCCCCCAGCTTTCAGGAAAAACTGGCGATTGCCGAGTATGATGCTGAAAAGCTTCAATTCAAGACAGGTAGCATCACTCCTGCCTTAGACACCATGGCTGAGATTTATCAAAGCCTGGTCATGGCAACACGTGATTATGTACAGCGCTCCGGCTTTCCTGGTGTAATTCTAGGGCTGTCTGGCGGTATTGACTCTGCCCTGACTCTGGCAATTGCCGTAGATGCACTTGGTGCAGATAAAGTTCAAGCTGTGATGATGCCTTATACTTATACCGCACAAATCAGTGTGGAAGATGCAGCTGCTCAGGCCAAAAATATGGGCGTGACTTTCGGTATTGCCGAAATCAATCCAGTGGTAAACGGCTTTATGCAGGTGCTGTTCCCATTCTTTGGTAATGCTCCAGTCGATGCGACCGAGGAAAACCTGCAAGCACGCTCGCGTGGTACTTTATTGATGGCTCTGTCCAACAAATTTGGTAACCTGGTGCTGGCAACTGGCAATAAATCCGAAATTTCTGTAGGTTATTGCACCCTGTATGGCGACATGGTGGGTGGTTATGCTGTTCTGAAAGACGTGTATAAAACTATTGTGTTCGAATTGGCGAAATACCGTAACAGCATTTCAGAAACGCCAGTAATTCCAGAACGTGTCATTACACGTCCGCCTTCAGCAGAATTGCGCCCAGATCAGGTCGACCAAGACTCTTTACCTGCCTACGACATTCTGGATGCGATCTTGTATTCTTATATTGAAGAAGATATGAGTCAGGACGATATTATTGCTAAAGGCTTTGATGCTGAAGTGGTGAAGAAAGTGATTCGTCTGGTTGATACCAATGAATACAAGCGTCGCCAAGGAGCAATTGGTCCGCGTATCAGTTCACGGTCTTTTGGTCGTGAACGCCGCTATCCACTCGTCAATGGCTGGAAAGCAGGAAACTAAGTCTGTTTCGATGAGATAAATTAAAATCGTTCCAGCGAGTGCTGGGACGATTTTTTATGCCGTACTAAAGATTCAAGATCATATCTCACATCAAATAAAACTGATATGTTGAGAACATGTGCAAAATTAGTAGATACTTCAAGTATTATTTATGATTTTCTTTGCAATGCTTTTCTATAGACAAAAAAAGAGACCAAGCTGAGAGCTTGGTCTTTAAAAATGGTGGCTATGACGAGACTTGAACTTGTGACCCCCGCATTATGAGTGCGGTGCTCTAACCAACTGAGCTACATAGCCGTAAACTGTGTGCGCATTATCGTAATTTAAGCGTGTATCGTCAAGCATTTTAGAACACAAATGTTCAGACTTTATGCAAATACCCAATAAACTTTTAAAATATAAACAATAAAGCTTTTTTAGTAGGTAATTCACGTATTCATAACACTATTTATTGCTTATAGGATTCATCAAATGCATAAAATCAAAATACTTATTTCAGTAACTGGACTTTCATGTCTCAGTGCCTGTCAGATCATTTCCCCGATTTTTGTAGATTACAATGGCGTCAGACGCGATGTCGCACAGTGGATTAACCAGCAGCAACTGATGAGCATGCAGCAGAAACGTTCTTTGGCACAACTCAGCAGAGCACAGCAGAAAATCAAACGCTATCCGGAATATGAGCAAACTCAACGACTGGAAGTGACCCGAGAAAATCAGATCGCCTTACATTGTGCACGTTTGTATGTGACAGAACATAAAATCCGGCAGCTGCAGCAGCAAATTTATGCAGATGAAACCCAAACCATTTTAAATCGCTATGAACAGCTGTCACCGCAAATAAAACTAGACCCCGCCTCTATTCAATGTGACTGACCGCAATTTTGGGTAAGCTGATTTTTTACATATAAATGATTCACTTAGATTCCATCAATAATCCGATTAAAGCACTGTTAGCAGATGCTTTACTCTTCAATCTATTAGATCTTATACCTATGTATTTACTTGGTTTTATTTTTATAAAATACAGGCTATGATCAAAGTATAAACAATTATTCGTATTCCAGTTCAACGCGTCACAATTTATAACTCTTACTTCTTCTCAGGAGAATTCTAATGCCTTTTGAACATATTTTAGTACCCATCGACGGTTCAGAAACATCTTATGCTGCAGTAGATAAAGCAGTAGAAATTGCCAAAGCATTCAACAGTAAAGTAACAGTCGTTCAGGTGCTGGCACTGGATCCTTATATCGCTGCAGAATATATCTCTGCGGCACAGACCAATGACCTGATTGAACGTGCCCGCACTTCAATCTTAAAAACCTTGGATGAAGCCAAAGCAAAATTCTCTGCGTCAGGTATTGAAGTGGATACACAGCTGCTTGAAGGTCAAGTGATTCACAGTGAGATTCTGGCAGCCGCAAAAGATTTAAATGCTGATCTGATTGTAATCGGTTCCCATGGCCGTACTGGCTTCAAAAAACTGTTCCTTGGTAGCGTAGCGCAAAGTATTCTTGGACAGGCGGACATTCCAGTCATGGTGATTCGCAAGTAAATAATCTTATAAATTTCCATTTATACAGACCTCCACTTCTCAAAAAGTGGGGGTTTTATATTTCAATCTGACCATTCCATTGATAGCGTTTTAAATCCACACGCTCACCTCTTAGAACAACTCCTTCCTGCATGAGTTTTTGCTGCTGGATATTGTGGCCATGTTGATCCAGTTGCTTCAGACTGATTTTCGCCTGAGCATTGATGACCCGATACCCGGGAATATCGCTATCAGGTTCTAAATGGCTTAATACTCGTCCGACCAAGCGTGCATGTTTAGGCAAACCTGCCAGTCTGGCAATCTGTCCATAAGTAGCGACTTTGGCATACGGAATCTGATTCACCACAGCCAAAATCATCTCTGCCATTTCCTGACTGGCTGAAGTTGTTTTGATCACTGGCATGTTTTAATAACCCGTTTAAATGAAAATATACCTGTCTCCTTACAAAACTCTCTGAGAATGATCAAGCCTGCTTATACTGATTTAGGCTTGTTCGATTCTTTGCCTAAACAAAAAACCCCATAGTATTTTGATATCATTGATCTTATATTTAGAAGTTGTCCGGGTTTTCTAACCGTTTGACTTCCTGAACCTTATCTGGATGATGCACCGTAGCGACGCCATCTTCATCTTTTTGATCAATCATGATATCAGGCTGAAAGACGGTGATGGTTTCATTTCCTTTGGTATCTTCCCCGACAATATAGCGAAAGCCCTTACGGTTCAGCTTGTGGCACATGCGTTGATACCAGCCTTTGAAGCCCTCAGTTTCTTCATTGGGATTATAGTAAAAGGCATTCATCACTGCAGGTAAGCCCAAGCCACATACCACACCAGACAATAGCACCACAATAAAGGTATAGCCCACCAGAATACTGCTATAGGCTTCCAGTTGTGGAACATTGGCTACAGCTAAAATGAGTGCCAGGGAAATCCCGCCCCGTACTCCGCCCCAAGACAGGATGGTTAAACTACCGTTATAGCTTTTCTTGCTGACTTTTGGAAACATGGCAAAGGCCAGATAGTTGGCTGCAAAACGGGCCAGATGTAGGATCACAAAAGCCACCATTCCGCCCAGAACCAGGCTGGTACTCAAGTCTAGAATAAACAATTCCAGACCAATCAGGGTAAACAGGAATGAATTAATAATTCCTTCAACGGTATGCCAGAAATGATTAACATCACCGATTTCAGCATCAGCCAGGATTTCTTTCCATTTATTACCGACAATCAATCCACCAATTACACAAGCAATTGGCGCTGAAGCATGGGCCAGTAATGCCACCAGATATGAACCGCAGGCCAGCAAGGCTGTGGTCAGAATAAGCGATTCCATTTCATGTTTGCCGCGCAGAATCCGCAAGATTCCAAAACCAAATCCCAGACCGATCAGCACTGCCACCACAATCTCATAAAGCAGGGTTTGCAGCACCCCCAAGACTGTAAAGTTTTCACCTTGCAGAACATTGAGCAAGGTCATAAATAGGGCGATACACATCGCATCATTAAATAGTGATTCGCCTTCCAGCTTGACAATCAGATGATGCGGTGCGCGAACCGAACTCAATACCCCTTTAATACCGATCGGGTCTGTGGCACCCAAAGCCGCACCGAGCAACAGTAAAACCAGCAGGTCGACATGCTTACCAATCAGGAATTGATAACCATATAAGGCCACACCAAAGAATACCGCACAAAACACCAAAGCCAGGCCCGCCAGAATACTGATGGGCCGCCAGTGGTTACGCAAATCCGAGACCTTAAACTTCAGTGCAGATGAGGTCAGAATAAAACAGATTACGCCATTGATCAGAAAATCATAAAAATCCACATGACGAACAGCCTGCTCGATATTGTCAATATTGATGCTAAAGAATGGATTGCCATGCAGTAAACTGGCACCCCACTGCAAAATAAAAACAAAAATTGCCGAGACAATCGGAACACCGATCGCTTGTGGAAAGCCCAACACACGCTTATTAAACATGGTTGTGGCAATGGACAAGGCAAAGACGACTGTGAGTAGCTGAAGAAAAAAGAAATTTCCCATTCGGTTTCCTAAAATCGGGCGAGATGGAGCACTATGCGCAGAGCGGCGTTGTTAAAATAGAGGTTTGAATAGCAGCGTATTCTGACAAAACAAGTTTAATCCTCTTTTTATCGAATTGAGTTAAGTTTCTTTTCAGTATTTCCGAATGATGATTTAACATACAGATCAGCACTTGGCTTTTGCTTTCCTCACCTTTCTATTTTGAATTTTTCTCCCATGCATCAAACTGTCAAAATCATTTTCCGCCTCTGTTTTGCAAGTGTGATTTTTCTGGTCACATTGTCCTTATGTTTTACCAGCTTCGCTAAAATTCAGGAAATTCTGCAAGCAGAACAGCATTATCAGCAGGCAACCAGCATTCCCTTGAAAAGTACCGCTAGCGAACAGTATGTTCTGGTATCTAATAACCAGCGACCGGACAATGCTATTTTCATTCTGATAGCGGGAAATGGGTATGTGGCCAAAATCAACTGTGAGCATTACAGCACTTTATGCAGCGATGATTATAATCAATCGCATACCCGCCAAATCCAGAGCATTGACCTCATTAAAGCAGGAAACCTGTTTTATATTGAAAAAATCCAGTTTAGAGACAGCCGGACCGGTAAAGAAACTACCCTTAAATATTCCAAACAGGATATTCAGCAGTTTTATCAGAATGACATCAGCAACCTGAAATATACGGTCTTTGCAATTACCCTGTTTGCTTTGGCTGCGTTATTTGTCAGTATCAAAATATTAAGAAATTTCCGACATTTTCTGTATAAATAAAAAAAGGAGCCTAAAGCTCCTTTTTTATAAGCAAATGAGCTAAATATTTTGATTAAAGGTATCGCAATTCGCAATCTGACCGGATTGCAAGCCAGTATTAAACCAATGTACTCGCTGTGCGCTGCTGCCATGAGTAAAGCTGTCCGGTACCACCTGTCCGCGCGCACGTTTCTGTAAATAGTCATCACCAATTTTATGTGCAGCATCCATGGCTTCCTGCACATCACCCTGTTCTAGAAACTGGGTTCGCTGATGATTATGGTAGGCCCAGACTCCGGCCAGACAGTCTGCCTGTAATTCCTGACGTACTGAAAGCTGGTTACTCTGTACTTCACTTGCCTGCTGGCGTGCCTGTTGTACCTGGGAAGAAATACCTAAAATCGTCTGGATATGATGACCCACTTCATGGGCCACAACATAGGCCAAGGCAAAGTCTCCAGCCTGATCATTGCGCGAGAGTTCGGTGGCATTCTGTTCTCCGCTAATGCCCATCTGGGTACGCATATCTTTAAAGAATGCAGTATCAATATAGACTTTCTGGTCTGCCGGACAATAGAAAGGGCCCATCGCCGCCTGAGCCGTACCACAACCCGAATTCACGATGCCATTAAACAGCACCAGTTTCGGAGGAACATACTGCTGGTTTAACTGCTGCTGGAAAACCTGATTCCAGGTATCTTCAGTATCCGCCAATACGGTTCCGACAAACTCAATCGATTCCTGCTGCTCCGGGGTGGGATTTTCCAGTCCACGGGTTTCTGTTGCACCCGAGATACCCTGAGTTACCTGTTTGGTAGTTTGATAGGTTTGTTGTGGATCAACGCCAAAAAACTTCCAGGCCACAAAGGCAACAATTAATCCGATAATACTGATTCCGCCTGCTTTGGCACCGCCACCGCGACGGTCTTCTACATTGCTACTGACACGACGACCTTTCCAACGCATAGCCTTTTCCTTCTTTTAATCTGCTCAATTTCCAGATATTTCTGCATCTTAAGCTTTTGATGATTTAGGCCAAATCTTTTGGATCATTGCGACTACAAGCAATACCACGAGGCCCGCAACAAAACCAATGACCAGATTAATTAAAGTGGGAGTAACCGCACCAATAATATTTCCAACATTGGGAATATGCTGTATATGATCAACAGAATCTTCAGTTAAATGATGAAACCACGGAATAGTATGGGCAATAATCCCACCGCCCACCAAAAACATGGCAAGTGTTCCCACAATGGTCAGTGTTTTCATTAATTTTGGAGCGAAAGCCAGCAAGCCACGTCCAATGCTCTGCTTGAAACTCGAGGCCTGCTCAGTAAGATACAGTCCCAGATCATCAATTTTGACAATCATGGCTACAAATCCATACACACCAACGGTCATTACAATAGCAATCAGTGAAAGTACCATGACTTTAGTACCAAAAGCTGCTGTTGCTACTGTGCCTAATGAAATCACCACAATTTCAGCCGACAGAATAAAATCTGTCCGGATTGCACCTTTAATTTTTTCTTTTTCAAATTGAGCTAAATCGGTTTCAATTGTATTGAATTCGATTTCAGCTGCTTCTTCAGTTTTCACTTTTTTATGCTTCAGGCTATGCAGTACTTTTTCCACCCCTTCATAACACAGAAACAAGCCACCAATCATCAGCAGAGGATTGATAAGCCATGGAGCGACGACACTAATCAGTAAGGCTAGAGGAACAAGAATCAGCTTGTTAACAAAAGATCCTTTGGCGACTCCCCACACGACAGGCAGTTCACGCTCGGAGCGTACACCACTGACTTGCTGGGCATTCAATGCCAGATCATCACCGAGGACGCCTGCTGTTTTTTTTGCTGCCATTTTGCTCATGACAGCGACATCATCCAGAACAGTAGCAATATCATCTAATAATAGTAATAAACTGCTCGCCATACTTATTATCCTTATCGTATTTCAGCTTATTTTAATCAAAATTCTTAAAAATATTGTATTCACTTGTTTAATTTATAAGATTTTTTTACTACAGCTTTTTTTCTGGCTGACAATCAAAAACAGAATGCCGTACAATGTTGCCATTCGTTAAAATACAGCTGTAGTACTGACTACCCTTTGGAATAGATAATGAGTAATCAAGATAATCGTCCAGTGATCTTGACGGGCGACCGTCCTACCGGACAACTCCACCTCGGCCACTTTGTGGGTTCATTACGTTCTCGTGTAGGTCTGCAAGATTCCCATCATCAACACTTGTTACTTGCGGATGCTCAAGCCTTAACCGATAACGCGGACAATTTTGAAAAGGTCCGCCGTAACATTATTGAAGTGGCAACGGATTATCTGGCTGTGGGTATTGACCCGACTAAAACCACAATTTGTGTTCAGTCTTGCCTTCCTGCACTGAATGAATTGACCATGCTTTACCTCAACTTCGTGACAGTTTCACGTCTTGAGCGCAACCCGACCATCAAGTCTGAAATCCAGATGCGTGGTTTCGAACGTGATATTCCAGCTGGCTTCTTGTGCTATCCAGTGGCTCAGGCTGCTGACATCACAGCCTTCAAGGCCACTGTGGTTCCTGTGGGTGAAGATCAGATTCCAATGATCGAACAGACCAACGAAATTGTACGTCGTTTAAACCGTCAAATTGGTCATGACCTGTTACCAGAATGTAAGGCACTTCTTTCCAATGTTGGGCGCCTGCCTGGTTTCGATGGTAAAGCAAAAATGTCGAAATCTTTGGGTAATACCATTGTGCTGGATGCGACAGATAAAGATATCAAGAAAGCGGTAAACGCCATGTATACCGATCCGAATCATCTGCGCATTGAAGATCCGGGGCAGGTAGAAGGCAATGTAGTATTTACTTATCTAGATGCTTTTGATCCAAATAAAGAAGAGCTGGAAGAACTCAAAGCCCATTATCGTCGTGGCGGTTTAGGTGATGGTACGGTAAAAAAACGTCTGGAAGGCATTCTTAAAGAATTGATTGGTCCAATTCGTGAGCGTCGTATTGAACTGGCTAAAGATCCAGACTACATCATGGACATTCTGAAAACCGGAACTGATAAATGTCGCGATATTACCCAAGCAACACTGGATGAAGTTAAATCTGGTCTCGGCGTATTCCATTTTTAAATATAAAAAATTGCTTTTAAAAGCTCTTCTGATGAAGAGCTTTTTTATTTAAGCTGAAAATGCGCAGTAATAATGCAAATATCCCCACATAATCTCCATAGTTTTAACCTTATTTAACATGTATTAACATGAATACTGATGAGTCATATGAGAATGCATCCTATTATGATCATATTCAGTAAGGAATCAGATTTAACTCTCTCCACAGTTAATGAAGTAGTTTGAAAGACGTTCCTTTTTCTACGCAATGACAACCCCAATCATTGCGTTTTTTTTGTCTTGAATTTAGTAAACCTATAAAAATAAAAAAGCCTACTCAGTCGCAGGACTTTTCAGTATCTAAAATTAGTATTTAAACAGCCCTTTCTCTAAAGGAATTTCGATTCCAAGTGAGGCTCCCCCATCTTGGCCATTCACCTCGGAATTACTCACCCAGACATTGAATTTGAGTGGCATGTCGGGACGGATATAATGCGACCAGTTCAAATCCAATGCTTTAATCTCATCATTAAAAGCAAAAGCAGCATTATTAACAGCAGCACGTTCTGATTGATTCACCTCAGCCAAAAGTATACGACCTGATAAGCGGTTCATAAAATCAATACGAATATCCCCACCCACGGAAATCATCTGCGCATCTCCCCCCAGAGCATGTGCCAGAGGATAACCATGCTGATAAAAACCATCTGTATAATTCGTATGATTATAAGAAATCCCTTGAACCTTGCCATTAGTCCGCGTATCTGCCCATTCTGCATAAACTTGGTATGGCATATTTTTCAAACTAGCAGAATAGTCGATTCCAGCCAAATACATTTTTTTTGCAGGTAAGCGGCCAGCCTCGTCCTCTCCCACATATTGAGCATATAGACCTACCGGAATTTGGGTAAGAGAAAATAAATTTAACCGCGCATCGAAGCCGGCAATCTGGTTAGACGGGTCAGGTTCACCTGTACCCCCATTATCTTTACTGCCTACAAAAGCATCCCATAGCGAACTTAAACTTTCAGGTCGACCCTCACCACCCCACTGAATCGCACGCGAGGCACCGAGCTCTAAATAAGGTAAAGGCTGTGCTGTAACACGCAAACCAATCAATTTGGCGTCTGGAACTGCGTAATAGTCATCGAGTTGACCTGCAAAAGCCTGATACTGCCACGACCCAATCCAAGATAACCATTTATTTTCAAATGCTGTCTGTTCTGCACGTTGAACTGTAAAGCCATAGACCGGACGACTAGCATCACCACGAATCAAGCTACCATCATGGCCTGGGCCCCAGTAAGTTGGAATCTGCCCACCAATCAGCCATTGATTCCAAAGTTTCCCTGCTAGATAAGAGCCTTCAAGATTTACATTCTGATCATTATCAATTTATGGATCTTTTTCAGCATTCACCCTGATTTTAGCATCCCAATTCGTACTGCCAGCATTAAACTCTAAAGCTGCCTGATATTGTGCTTTTTGCTGATCCCCGAAAGCCTGTGGAATATCTTTTTGATCGGTTTCTGCAAATAAACCCAATTTTAGCTGTTGATTATCTGCCTTTAGTTTAGCCAGAACTGAATCGATCACACGCTGCTGCACAGTATTGCTGATCTGCGCATTTGATAAGGCTCGTTAAATTTCATCCCCACTCAGCGGCCAGGTTGAGGTACTGATTTGAATAACCCCTTGCTGGTTTAACCAGTTCAGGTCAGTACGCAAATTTGCATCATTTAGAACCAGACCCTGAGCAAAAGCAGGAAAAGTAAATGTACTCAGCAATATTTTTAATAATTTTTTTTTAAATAACATAAACTAATTTTTCATTATTATTTTTATTCTACCCTAGTCATGTTCATATTAATTTTCAATAACTAAATTGTTTATTTTTTAATCATTTTTCAAATATTTCTATAAAAAAATAACCCACACGATGGTGGGTTATTTTGTATTCAGCACTTAAGCATTTTTATGACGCATATGCGGAAACAGGATCACATCACGGATACTTGCTGCATTGGCAAAAATCATCACCAGACGGTCAATACCGATACCCTCACCTGCAGTTGGAGGAAGACCGTATTCTAGTGCTTCGACAAAGTCTGCATCGTAATGCATGGCTTCATCATCACCAGCATCTTTTTCAGCAACCTGTGCCTGGAAACGTTCAGCCTGATCGATTGGATCATTTAACTCCGAGAAGCCATTGGCCAGTTCACGACCGCCGATGAAGAATTCAAAACGGTCAGTAATGTGCGGATTATGATCATTACGGCGCGCCAATGGAGAGGTTTCCGCTGGATATTCAGTAATGAACGTCGGCTGACGCAATTTGGTTTCTACGGTTTCTTCAAATACCATCGTTTGCAGTTTGCCCAGACCAAAACCTGGCTTCACCTGCTCTTTCAATTCTTCCTGAAGGAATTTTGCCAGGAACTCACGGTCATTGACATTTTCAGGAGTAAATTGTGGGTTATTTTCAAGAATCGCATCAAACATTGAAATTTTCTTGAATGGACCTTTGAAGCTATACACTTCATCACCATAAGGCACGTCAGTGGTGCCCAAGATATCAATCGCCAGACGCTCCAGCATTTGCTCGGTCAATTCCATCAAGTCTTTGTAATCTGCATAAGCCTGATAGAATTCAATCATGGTGAATTCAGGGTTATGACGGGTAGAAACACCTTCGTTACGGAAGTTACGGTTAATTTCAAACACACGTTCAAAACCACCGACTACCAAACGTTTTAAATAAAGCTCTGGCGCAATACGCAAGAACAATGGCATATCTAATGCATTATGATGTGTTTCGAAAGGACGCGCAGATGCACCGCCTGGAATCACATGCATCATTGGCGTTTCAACTTCCATATAGCGTTTTTCAGTCAGGAAGGCACGGATACCTGCCACAACTTTGGCACGAATTTCAAAAGTCTTACGCGTTTCTTCATTGACGATTAGATCAAGATAACGTTTACGATACTTTACTTCAGTATCGTTCAGGCCATGGAACTTGTCTGGAAGCGGACGCAATGATTTGGTCAATAATTCAAAATGCTCGATATGTACATACAGATCGCCTTTACCCGAACGACCGATATAACCTTCCACTGCGATGATATCGCCTAGGTCCAGACCTTTAATGGTAGCAAGTACATCTTCTGGGAGTTCTTTACGCGCCACATAAAGCTGAATACGACCGGTCATGTCCTGGATCACGATAAATGAACCACGGTTCAACATCACACGACCGGCAACTTTAACGTAGACTTTTTCGCCTGCTTCAATTTCTTCTTTAGATTTATCAGCGAACTGGTCTTGTAAATCCTGGGCATAATGCTCACGCTTAAAGGTATTCGGCCATGGGCTCTTACCTGTTTCTTGTGCCTGAGCTTCGATTTGCTTTAACTTGGCATGACGCTGTGCAATTAAATCGTTTTCGGAAATGATTTGTTCAGAAGTCGATTGAGCGTTAGTTTGCGTCATCTCTGCCTCGAATAAGATTAGTTAAAAAATAGAAGTTGCATAGAATAGCAGAAATCGTTCCCAAATCGTAGCGCAAACCCTTCCACGAACCGGCTTTTCTTTGGAAATATCTACTATCCCCTTCTTTTTGCAATTCAGTTGCATCCATCTGCCACCCTGTTAAATTTCTTTTGCCCAATTTTTTGCAGCATTCGGCTGCTCTCAACTACGATTAAAGTCCAAAGCAAAGAGGTTTTACATAAAATTATTGGAATGTGAAACGGCGGCTTAGACCAATAGCTAACTGTCTTGTACAGCTAGACGTTCTACAATGATGTTCAGATTGAAGAAGGCATGCCCATCCACAAATAAGCAATATGGCATGTCTCATAAAAATGAGTAATAAACTATGTCTAAGATTTTGTTTTTACATGGCTTAGATTCCTCGAAAGAATCCACCAAGTTCCATGCCATCGATATAGCCCCTAAATACTGTATCGATGTCGATTACCGAAATCTGAGCTATAGTTCGGTTGCCGAGTTTTATCACGAGACGATTGAAACCATCAAACCGGATATTCTGGTCGGACACAGTCTGGGCGGCTATTGGGCATTGAAAATGTCCCATGCCCATCAGATTCCATGCGTCATTGCAAATCCCAGTCTGCAACCCAATTTTCGTGATGACTATCCTGCAATTTGCGACAGTGATTTGCAGCACGATATTCCGCAAATGGCTTATCTGGAATTAGGCGATGAAATTCTGGATATGCATGCTGTACAAGCTCAGCTGGAAGATTATATGCAGATTCATGCTATTGATGGCGGACATCATCGTCTGGAGCACCCGGAACAGGTGAACGAGCTGATTCAGGAAATCGAATATCATTTTATCCGACAATAAAAAAGCCCCAATGTCCGGGGCTTCTTTATATGCTTTAAGCTTAGGCTACTGCAGCTTCAGGCTGGGATTTATCATCCAGTACTGACCAGATCTCCATGCCTAATTCCATATGCAGGTCAGGAAGATCAAGGAAGATACTTGCACCTAGAACTTCATGCTGGCATTTTTGAGCCAGTTCATGAACCGCTTTTAGAGTTCCACCAGTTGCCAGAACGTCATCCACAATAATTACTTTTTGGGATTGAACTTCCGCAGACATTTCTAAACGATCCAGACCATATTCCAGGCTATAACCAACACCGACCACTGGAGGTGGTAATTTCCCTGCTTTACGAACCAGCAATAAGCCTTTACCTGTACGTTGCGCTAACAAACTTGCCAAGACAAAACCACGTGCTTCAACCGCAATAAAGCTTTCTACTTCTGCCAATTTGTCAGCAGGAATGCTAGCAATCAAGGCATCAGTCAATGGACCAATATTGCTCATGAAAAGTGGTGTCAAATCATAGAAGCAAATTCCAGGTTTTGGAAAATCTTGGACCGTACGAATGTGAGACCACAAAGAAGTAGACAAATTGCTCATGGGAGATCTTAAAAAAGAAAAGGAATATAAGAATTTTAAACTTATTTGAGGTACGTGGACAAGCCAAGCTGTATAATAAAAACCCGTTACTTAATAACAACTATTTGATTTTATTTAATTCATTTATTTTAAAAAATATTTAATCCAGACTTTAGCTATTTTAAATTACCTGAAAAGGAGAATTTTTACTGCAAGACTTTGGTCGGTCACACCAGAAAACTGTAATTTTTATTCATAATCAGATTGGTGTCTTCAACCGCCTACAGCAGTAAAGCAGATGAAAGTAGTTTTCTGATAAATAAGGAATGCGAGCTCTATTCTGCTGCTAATTTCGCTGATTAAGCTTTTATTCACTTTACTTTCTGAACAGAACTGCGTAAAAATTTAGCCAAATATGTTCACTGTTAAAAAGTTATATTCTTTTAGAGTCTTGCTATTTTATGGATTTTAAGCTGACGCCTAGAATTGCTTAGTTTTGGAGAGTTACATGAGAAAGTTTCAATGCATCGTATGCGGATGGATTTATGATGAGGCAGAAGGCTGGCCTCAAGACGGAATCGTAGCAGGAACCAAGTGGGAAGATATTCCGGATGACTGGACCTGTCCAGATTGTGGCGTGTCTAAAGTCGATTTCGAGATGATCGAAGTCTAATGACGCCCAGTTAAAGGCCATATCTATATGGTCTTTTTTTATGCCTTTCTATCATTTATACAGCATGGAGCTCTACCATATGGAAACAACTATGCATCCTATCGTCATTATTGGTTCAGGTATGGCGGGTTATGCCGTAGCACGTGAATTTCGCAAGCTGAATCCAGAGCATGAACTGCTAATGATTTGTGCCGATGATGCAGTCAATTATGCTAAACCGACGCTTTCCAATGCTCTGGCCGGTAATAAAGCACCTGAACAGATTCCACTGGGCGATGCAGCTAAAATGTCAGCACAGCTGAATATGCACATTGAACAGCACACCTGGGTCAAAGCGATTCATCCGGAAGATCATCAGCTGATTCTTGAAAAAGATGGTCAGGAAAGCACGCAACCTTATAGCAAACTGGTCTTGGCAGTCGGTGCCAATCCGGTACGTCTGGCCATTGCCGGGGACGCTAGCGATGATATTCATGTCGTCAACAATTTAAATGACTATAAAGCTTTCCGTAATAATCTGGCGGCACGTGAAGATAAGCGTGTGGTGATTTTAGGTGCCGGCCTGATTGGCTGTGAATTTGCCAACGACCTGCAAAATACCGATCATCAGGTTACAGTCATTGATTTGGCACCGCAGCCGCTTGGCCGTTTATTGCCGGAATATGTTGCCACAGCATTCCAGAAAAATCTTGAAGAAACCGGCATCCACTTTGTCTTGGGCACCACGGTCGAAAAAGTTTCTCGAGCCAATAACGGTGATTATCTGGTCACGCTGGCCAATGGCCAGTCTCTGGTCGCAGATGTGGTGTTGTCTGCGGTAGGCTTACAGCCAAATATTTCTTTGGCAAAACAGGCAGACATCCATACCAGTCGCGGAGTTTTAACCACAGCACAACTGGAAACCAGTCAGGCCGATATTTATGCTGTAGGTGACTGTGCAGAAGTCAATGGAATCTTACTGCCTTATGTCATGCCAATCATGCAACAAGCTCGTGCTCTGGCAAAAACCTTGAACGGTGAACACACTGCCGTACATTATCCGGCTATGCCTGTGGCAGTTAAAACGCCTGCTGCACCTTTAACAGTATTGCCTGCACCCGTCGATGTTGATGTCATCTGGGAAACTGAAGAGTTTGACGATGGCATGCTGGCTAAAGCAATTGATACCCATGGAACCTTACGCGGTTTCGTGCTTTTGGGTGCCACTGCAGCCAAACAGCGTCTGGCCTTGACCAAGCAGGTTCCTGACTTGATTCCTGCGGCAGTTTAGAGGTTTAATAGCAAGGATATTTTTTAAACAAAATATCCTTTTATCAGGACAGCGACCATGTACAGCTTAGAACAGCTTAATCTTTCCCCTTATACCCCGTTCATGCATGAAACTAAGGTCGATCTTGGTAATGGGATCCAGCTACATGTCGAGGTTGGCGGCAATCCGGAACATCCTACCATTTTGCTGATTATGGGTCTGGGTGGGCAAATGCTATACTGGCCGGATTTTTTTTGTAAATCCCTGATTGATAAAGGTTATCATATTGTACGTTTTGATAATCGTGATATTGGGCTGTCTTCAAAAATCCATCATAAAGGCCCACGTCTGAACACCCTGAAAATGATGAGCCGTTTTGTGCTAGGTCTGGGCAATCAGGGTGCACCTTATGATCTGTATGATATGGCGGAAGATGTCAGTCTGCTGATTGAAAAAATGCAGTTGGGGCAGGTCTATGTGCTGGGTGCCTCAATGGGCGGCATGATTGCGCAGATTCTGGCAGCCCGCTATCCGGACAAAGTTAAAAAACTGGGGTTATTATTTACCAGCAATAACCAGCCGCTGTTACCACCACCCTTTCCCAAGCAGCTCTTTAGTTTAATTGACAAACCATCTTCAACAGATGAAGATGGTATTGTCGACCATAGCTTGAAACTGTTTAAGATCATTGGCTCACCAGGTTATGTCAATCATCTGGAGGCAGTGCAGACCGCACGCAAATTATATAAGCGAAGTTACTATCCTGCCGGTATACTTCAGCAGTTTTTAGCAATATTATGTACAGGCTCATTGCTGCAACTGGACAAGCAAATCAAACAAGATACCTTGGTGATCCATGGTTCTCGAGATCGATTGCTACCTCCTAGCCATGGCAAGGCCGTTGCGAAAGCAATTTCAGGGGCTAAATTTGAATTAATTGATGGAATGGGGCATGATATCCCACCGCATTTTATTCCATATCTTAGCGAATTATTTGCTGATCATTTTAAATCATAAACATTAGGACACTATGGCTGCATTACCATCCCTAAGACAGCTGTCATACCTCGTAACACTGTCAGAGACGCTGCATTTTACAGAAGCTGCTCGCCGCTCGTTTGTCACCCAGTCTACCTTGTCTGGCGGCATCATGGAGCTGGAGCGTTTACTCGGTGGCGTACTTGTTGAACGCGACCGTCAGAATGTTCGTTTAACGCCTCTTGGTGAACAAGTGGTTGCTCGCGCACGTGTTCTACTGGCCGATGCTCAGGATCTAATGCGTTTAAGTCGTGAGATGAGTGAACCCTTAACTGGTGATTTACATCTCGGAATCATTCCAACGATCGCTCCTTTCCTGTTGTCCCAGCTGCTAGACGAAGTGCATAAACAGTTACCAAAAATTCAGTTACATCTACATGAAGCACAAAGTGAAAAGATTGTAGAAAAGCTAGAACACGGTAATCTGGATATGGTCGCCCTGGCATTGCCTTTCGACACCCGTGGTCTGAAAGTCGCTGAAATTGCCAAAGAGAATCTGTATCTGGTTTATCAAAAATCTGATCAGCATGCGGCACAAGCCAATTCTCTGGCAGATCTGGACCTGTCTCGCCTGATGTTACTTGAAGAAGGTCATTGCCTGCGTGATCATGCTTTAAGTGCCTGCCCGATTGGTGAGCGTAAAAATGATCATCGGCTAAAAGCCAGCTCACTGCCGACTTTAATCGAAATGGTTTCAGCCAATCTTGGTTTTACCCTGTTGCCTGAAATTGCGATCCATACCAATATGGTAAAAGCTAATCCTGAGATTCAGGTAAAAGCCATCGAGTCAGCCCCAAGTCGTACCCTGGCATTGGTAACCCGTAAAAGCACTCCGCTACAAAGCGAGTTTGATGTGTTGTTACAGATTTTCCAGAAGATTACCCGTCACGACGGCGCTTAATCCCAGTATGATAAAAAGGAGCAACAAGTGTGCTCCTTTTTTTATATCCTAAAACTCATACTCCAACTCAAATAAAGCCAGCAAGGCCTCAGGTTGAACATGAGTAAAAATATTCCGAGATAGAAGATAAGCAGTCTAAAATAAATATCAGATCATTTCATTTACTGCACCTGCACCTATTCTGCAGCACAGTTAAATCCTCTTTTCAGAATGAAAAAGAGGCTGAAGATTCAGCCTCTGGAAATACCTAAACCTATTTAAACAGCTCTAGCAAAACACGTTGTGCATTATGCGGCTTTTCACCTTCTTGCGGATGTGCTCGCACCCAGGTTCCATCACCTTGCAATAACCAGGCTTGCTGGTTATCTTTCAGGTAATTAAAAAGACCCTGCTGATAGATACGTTTTTTCAAGCCTTCATCTTCTATCGGGAAACAGGCTTCGACCCGGTTAAACAGGTTACGATCCATCCAGTCGGCACTTGAACAGTAAATCCGTGCATTGCCATTATTGCTGAAATAATACACACGGGTATGCTCCAGGAAACGCCCGACAATTGAACGTACCCGAATATTTTCAGACAGGCCCGGTAATCCCGGACGCAAACTGCAAATCGAACGGATAATCAGGTCAATCTGCACCCCGGCCTGAGAGGCCTCATAAAGTTTATTAATCAATTGCATTTCGGTCAGGGCATTGACTTTGACGATGATCTGCGCCGGCTTACCTGCCTGGGCAAAGGCAATTTCATTATCGATATAGTTCAGTAACTGGGCATGCAAGGTAAACGGCGCATGTAGCAGCTTTTTCAGCTTGGCCATTTTCCCCATACCGGTCAGTTCCTGGAAAATCCGATGCACATCTTCACACAGGTCTTTGTCCGTAGTTAACAGCCCATAGTCGATGCACCGGACTTTGATAAATCGACACGTGGCTTAAAACAAGGACGTATTGCCAACTACCGGGGCTTTATTTTTGTAAGCCTGGACACCACAGCCAACGATACCCTTGAAGACTTTCTGGGCGACGCCAAAGTCTTTCTAGATTTAATGGTAGAGCAATCCCCTACCGGTGAACTTGAAGTCCTGCCAGGTAAATCAAGCTATACCTTTGCAGGCAACTGGAAACTGCAAAATGAAAATGGCTTAGATGGCTATCATGTCAGCACCGTACATTACAATTATGTCTCTACAGTTCAGCACCGTCAGCAAGTCAATGCAGCCAAAGGCAATGATCTGGATACACTCGACTACAGTAAATTAGGTGCAGGCGATGCACAGACTGATGATGGCTGGTTTAGCTTTAAAAATGGTCATAGTGTACTGTTCAGTGATATGCCCAACCCGACAGTTCGCCCGGGTTACAGTACCGTCATGCCGTACTTGGTAGAAAAATATGGTGAAAAACGCGCTGAATGGGCCATGCATCGTCTACGCAATTTAAATCTCTATCCAAGCCTGTTCTTTATGGATCAAATCAGCTCGCAACTGCGTATTGTGCGTCCTGTTGCCTGGAACAAAACTGAAGTCATCAGTCAATGTATTGGCGTCAAAGGTGAATCGGCTGAAGCACGTCGTAATCGTATTCGCCAGTTTGAAGATTTTTTTAATGTCTCAGGACTCGGTACTCCAGATGATTTGGTTGAATTCCGTGAACAACAACGTGGCTTCCAGGCACGTTTAGAACGTTGGAGTGATATCTCTCGTGGACACCATACTTGGTGCTATACCCAGAACCATAATGCCAAAGCCCTAGATATTCATCCGGTGATGATTGGTACTGAATTTACCCATGAGGGACTGTATGTCAATCAGCATGGCCATTGGAAACAACTCATGCTGCAAGGTTTAAATCAAAGTGTATTAAAAATGGCAGATGAGGATTCAATGGTCGCAACAGGCGAAGCATGCACCAAAGAATCATGTTCTGTGGAGGAGGTTTAAGTCATGTCTATGGAATTACAATTTGCAGTCAGCCAATTCTTATACCGGAAAGCAGCGCTTTGTGACGCGTATGACTGGGATGCTTACCTCGATCTTTATGATGAAGACAGTGAGTATCATATTCCCCAATGGATCAATGAGCATGAATATGTCCAAGATCCAAACCAAGGCTTGTCTTATATTTATTATGAAGACCGATCCGGCTTAGAAGATCGTGTATTCCGCATCCGTACCGGAAAGGCAGCTTCAGCCACGCCTTTACCGCGTACATTGCATAGCATTAATAACATTCAAGTCGAAGAACGTGAAGATGGTCTTCTTGAAGTAAAGGTGAATTGGAATACATTCTATAATCGTCAGGGCCTAGAAGGTTGCTTCTATGGTTTAGCCACTTATGTCTTGCGTCGTACTGAAGATGGTGATTTTCGTATTCGTCGTCAGCATGCTTTATTACTGAATGACAAAATCGATTCTGTACTCGATTTCTATCACGTATAAGGAGCTGAGTATGGGACATTCTGCGGCACTCAATTTTTCCGATGGCAAAACATTTTTCATTGATGTACAAAATCATGAACTCCTGCTTGACGCCGCAGTGCGTCAAGGGATTACCCTGCCTTTAGACTGTCGTGAAGGGGTTTGTGCAACCTGTCAGGGCCGATGTGATTCCGGTCAATATGAGCAAGACTATGTCGATGAAGATGCACTGACTGAACAGGACTTGGAAGATCGTAAAATCTTGGCCTGCCAGACACGTCTGAAATCGAATGCCACGTTTTATTTCGATCATGCTTCCACCTTCTGTCAGGCAGGTGAAGCATTAAAAGTTCAGGCAACAGTGACTGCACTAGATTGGGTATCTGATGAAACGGTTATTTTAAAATTAGATGCCAGCCAATATTCACAGCCCATTCAGTTTTTGGCAGGACAATATGCCCGGATCTATGTTCCTGAAACAGGTGAATACCGGGCCTATTCTTTTGCACATGCGCCTACTGCAGATAATCAACTGCAATTTTTAATTCGTTACCTGCCTGATGGTTTAATGGGACAATTTTTAAAATCACACTGCCAAGTTGGCCATACTTTAGAACTTGAAGTGCCATTTGGCAGCTTTTATTTAAGAGAATCCGAGTCAGACCAGACCCTTTACTTTATTGCAGGTGGTACAGGGCTTTCCGCTTTTCTAGCGATGCTCGATCAGATGCTACCGAGTAATCAAGCGATTCATCTATATTATGCGGTGCGTCATGAGGTACATCTTTGTGAACAAGAACGTATTGCTTCCTATAAGGCAAAATTTCCAAACCTGCTTTACCAGCCGGTAATTTCCCGACCAACTGATAGTTGGCAAGGTTTACAAGGTTATGTACAGGATCATTTAGTACCCGAACAGTTAAAAGACAATCACTTTAATATGTATGTCTGTGGTCCACCTGCCTTAGTTGAAGCATTGAAGTCACATTTAGCTGAACATCAAATTGAAAACTGTCATTTTTATAGTGAGAAATTTATTGCCGCTGCAAGTCAATTGGATGTGGCATAGAATTTAAGTTTTTTATATTTTTTATTTACCATATAGCTGCCTACTTAAACCTGAGTTGGCAGCTATTTATATTTTAAAAATATTAAAATAATACAAACATTTGGAACGAAAATTGCAATCACTTAAGTAGATTTTTTTAATCACTTGATTTGGTATTTAAGATGAACGCAGCTGCTCATTTGTTAAAGCATAGTATCCATGCTTCTACGCACTCGATTGATACAGCCAATCAATGCCTTAATCAGATCATTGGCCCACATGAATTAGTAGATTTATCACATGAAGAGCCTTTAAATTTCAGTTTTAAAGGTGAACAAATGGGTGGCATCATTATAGGTGACTTGATCTATGGTAAGGATGTTGTATTTAAGACCCAGCATCAGCAAGATATGCACTTTTATTGCATTAGCCGCCCTAAAATCGGGAAACCTGTTTTCCGTCAGGAACATGGGATCTTTGAAGCCAGCCCAGGTAATGCGGCTATTGTGTCTCCATTCGATAAATTTGAAATTGAGATTGAACGAGACTGCGTACAATCCTTTATTTCAATCTCTAAACCATTGCTTGAAAACACGCTCTCGGATTTAATTCAACGACCTCTAGATGCGCCGATTGAATTCAACCATATCATGTCAGTACAGAATGAGCGAGTTAATGCATGGTGGAATTTGCTTGAATATTTCGGTTCATATGGCAGACGGGATATGAATTTTGAATGCTTAATGAATGAAATCAAGCATGATTTTGAAAAGATCTTGGTAAAGTCTTTATTACTGTCACAACCCCATAACTATAGCCAGTTACTTGCTGACAATCACCACAATAACCCGGAATTTCTTCAACGCGCTTTGCAGTATATTCACAACAATATCCAATATAATATTTCCAGTGAAGATCTTGAGCGGATCTCAGGTGTATCTAAGCAAAAACTGTCTAAAGCCTTTCGTGACCGGATGAAAGTATCTTTTAACAGTTATATACGCCATTACCGCTTAAAATGTATTTACCAGGAATTGTCCTTGGCACAGGATAAAAAAAATATTACCAGTATTGCCATGAAATGGGGGGTGAATCATTTGGGACGTTTTTCGATTGAATATAAACAGCAATTTGGAGAAAGCCCGAGTGATACCATTCGTAAATCGATACTGCAACAGCCAGTGCTTTTAACACGACGATAATTTCTTCTAATTTTCTACGTTGGGAAGCAATATATATTTAAATATGTTTCCTTTTTTATAAGTCTCTAAAAAGAGGTCAAATTGAGACCTCTTTTTATATTACAAAGATGTGCTTTTTTAGAAATGATAGGCTGCCCGAATCATTGGTACGCTTGCAGTTGCCCCCTTGCCTGCCTCACCTTTTGTATCATTCCCGTATTTATTTTTCCAGTATTGATAGGCTGGACCTATTTTAAAGGTTTGTGCTTTGGTACCGAGTGTATTGCCAATATCATACATAATTGAGGTATCAATAAAGATTTCAGGCTTGGTATCTCCACCAAACTCATTTTTCCCTTTTTCACTCATCCACACCGCAATACCATTAAATTCTAATCCTGTTTTTTGTATTGGAAGCCCCCATGAAAGTTGTAATGCTAGATATGGATCATAGGTATATTTACCATCAATCACATTCGGCTTATTGCTTTCATAATAGCCCAAGATATTGAAGTTTAAAAATCCAGGGACATCAAACATGATACTTGGACCTGCAACAATCATTTCACGATTAGAACCATAATCATCATTTTTAGTGTTCCAGTCACCACCGATGATCAAGCCGATTCCCCGCAGAAAATCTGGTTTGTCTTGAATAACACCAAAGATTTTTTCGTAGTCGAAGGTATGTCGATAAATCACATAGGCTTCCTGAGCACCTTCGCCAGATACATTGCCATTTGGTTCATTATTCGACTGATGGAGGTTGACTTGAAAGAAATTGCTGCCGTATTTATAACCACTCACATGCACCAATGAAATAATATGCTTATCAATTTCAAAGGCGCTACCATCCCCATTGTTTTTAAACGGTTCTGAAAACTCTGTTCCGTAACTGAGCGCAATGGAAGTATCACTCCACTCTGCCGCCTGTGTACTTATACTTGCTGCAACGATTAAACCAAACCCCCAGCCTTTCAAGGCCATATTCAGAAATTGCATGTATAACATTTCCTTTTTACAGTGCATAAAAAAAGCCAACCGTTATAACGATTGGCTTGATGAAAATTAACGTAACCCTTTTGCTTCTAGCAGTGGTAAGACGTTGTCACGGAAGTAAGGGAATTCTTCGACATAATCCAGGAAAGATAAAGTGGTTCCACTAAAGCCTGCCTGATGCAAGTCTTCAATACTCTGTGCAACCTGTTCTGGTGTACCGACCAATGGGAATCCGCCATGTCCTACGGCCATACGGTCACGCAATTGCTGACGAATTTCTGCAGGAAAGCTTTGTGCATGGGCAAACATGAGGTTCATCAGGTTATCCAAGGCTGGAATATCCGCATTATCTAGCTGACGTTGCCACTCAGCTTGAGCTTCTTCTAAAGTGGGACGACAAATGACATGCGAGAATGTCATCACATTAGTCGTACGCCCTCTCTCTAGACCAGCTTGCTTCAGTTCAGTGACTTCTTCAGCAGAACGGCCCAAGTCTGATACGGGTGTAAATAAAAAGTCTGCATTATTAATCGCAAAGTCACGGCCATTTTTTGAGCCTGCAGCATTAAAAATAGGCGGTACAAAATTAGGACGGGGCTTACCATAGCTGTTTTTGGTTTTAAAATACTTGCCATCGAAGTCAAATGGCTCTTCACTTGCCCAAACTTTCTTGATCAGGTCATACCATTCTTGCGCATAGCCATAGCGAGTTTCATGATCATCTGGCAGCTCTAAACCCAGTGCATCATATTCGGGCTTGTTCCAGCCTGCGACAATATTTAAACCCACACGGTCCTGACCAATTTTAGACATCGTGGCAATTTGTTTTGCAACCGCCATAGGATGATTCACTGCAGTCTGAATCGTGGCAAATACAACAAGATTTTTAGTACAGGCTAAAAGTGCCGATGCCCAGGTAATGGTTTCAAGTACCGTCCCCTGGAAATCCTTTTCACCACCATAACCGGTAAAACGTGCGATGGGCAGCATAAAGTCGATCCCCGCATCATCAAGGAGTTGAGCTAACTTTAGATTTTTCTCCCAGCTTGCATCCCAACCTTCAGGCAATTTTGAAATGGTCATACCTCCCGAACAGTTGCTCGCAAAAGTGCCTAGCAGGAATTTATTGGTTTCTAAAAATGGATGTTTAGACATGACTTCCCCCTGACATTGAGCTCAAAGCGCAATGCCTGTAAATAATTAAATTGATTTAGATAAGAATAGAGTTAATCAAGCACATTGTTCCAAATGGACAGGATGAAGCTGTGCTTGATGGTATTTACCGTTATGGAATAACAAAGGTTTGCCTGTATTTATTCTGCAGTGTTCAATTTGGCCGAGGATAATGTAGTGATCGCCCGCTTCAACCCATTGATAGTTTTTGCATACTAAAGTTGCTAAAGCATCAGATAACACCGGAATACCTAAAACATCTTCTACCTGATCAATTGAATTAAACTTATCAGCTGCGGATTTGGCAAAATGGTTAGAAGTTTGCTCCTGCTGATCATTTAAGATATTAATGGCGAAATGCTCACATTCACGGAAATCATCCAGATTTGTTGCCGTTTTTGCGATATTCCACAAGATTAATGGTGGCTCTAAAGATACTGATGTAAAAGAATTTGCCGTCATACCGACTTTACGTCCGTCTTGACCAGTAGTTGTCACCACAGTTACGCCTGTTGCAAACTGACCCAATAAACCGCGAAGTTGTTTTTTATCTGCTTCTTCTGCCAAGAAACGTTCTGTTTTTTTCATATTTACTCCAGAATTTTAAGGAGCAGATCAGCCTTGCTGAGGTCGACTCATCTGCTCATTCATTAATGCCCTAAGGCAAATCAGTCAATGGGTTTCCCTTCACTAGATGGCCAGGTTGGCATCAATTCATTTGAAGGAATGCTTTCGTCTAAAAGTTTGTGTGCAGTAATCGCACCTGCCACGGGTAAACCAGTTGGATCAATCAAACCGAGCTGTACCAATAGACTCGCCTGATCCCAGTAAATATGTTCATGACACAGTTTTGGACCACGGAACTTAATGACACCCAGCATTGGAATTTCAACAAATTTTCCGGTGGGTTTGATGCCAGGAATAAGCCAGTCGATTTCCTGATCATGAGTAAAGCGCATGATAAATTCATCCACCACTTGCGTAACACCTACAGTACGGGAAATCGAGATTAAGCTCATATCTTGCGGATTATTGTGTACAAAATGGTGACGGTAAAAACGTGATAACTGTGCATAACCCACACCGCCTGTTAAGGTTGGAATGTGGTTCACGTAAGGTTCTGCCACCATAGTCGCCATCGTTGCGGGAACATCACGGGTTTCAAATTCATATTGGCAGTGATCTTCCCACAGCGCTTCCAAGTCATACTCAGGACCAATCGCTTTACGTAATGCAGTGACTGTACGTTCATGGGCAATTAAAGCACTTGGTTTGTGGTAATGATCACCATGTGGGCGGGCAAAGGCATGATCAACATTTGGGTAAAGGAATGTTTTCACATTCTTTTTATGTGCTGATAATGCCTCAGTGATTTGGGTACGTGCCTCAGCTGAACAGAATTGGTCAAGTTCTGCCATATGTAACACAAGCTTGCCCTGAATATTCCGCGCTTCATCTAGGTTATTTTCGATCCCGACGCCGTAATAGCCCACAGTACATGCCACTTCAGGCAAACGGCACGCAGCCAGATACGCTAATTTACCGCCAAGACAATACCCAACGACACCTAAGCCGGCTTCTGCATCACATACATCTAAAGTTTTTAAGGTGGCAAGCGTGTCTTTAATATCTTCAATACCAAGATTTTCATCAAAGCCTTGATAAAGCTCAAATGCTTTTGCGAAATCAGCTTCGGTATAACCCAGTTCAATGCCTGCCTGAGTACGCCAGAATAAATCTGGAACCAATACGGTATAACCTTCTTCCGCAAGGAAATCAGCTTTTTCACGCATTACACTGTTGATGCCAAAGATTTCCTGACATAAAACAATTCCTGGACCCTTGCCAGCTTCTGGCACAGCAAGATAAGCATTGAATTTTTTATCCCCGTTTTCAATCGCAATATAAGAACCTGTCATTCTCTGATCTCCTCTATCTTGAATTTATCTTGTAGGTTAAAACCCCCAAAAACTATCCATAAAATTTGTACGTTTTATCCGTTTTCATGAAGTTTTTAACGTGACAGATTCTAGCTTATAGCTGAAAATTTATTTCAAATCATATATATAGTTATAAATACTAAAAATGGATGCATAGCTGCGATTTTTTGGATAGTGGAAATTTCTATTCTTTCGTTCAATCAAAGTTAAATAAACAAAGTGCACTTTTTTTTCACGCTTTGTTTTCATCATCAATTAAAAAATAGTAGAACGAAGGAGTGAGCATGCAAATAATTCAACCCCAGCATATTATTGACCGAGAGAAACTTTCCCCTTTCCAGTGGATGGTCTTTGCTTTCGGCTTTTTAGTCTTTTTTTGTGATGGTTTAGATACCGGTATTATTGGTTTTATTGCACCTCAGCTCATTGAAGACTGGGGAATCAGTAAGCCTGCGCTTGCGCCAGTGATGAGTGCGGCACTGGTAGGTATGTGTTTAGGCGCTTTATTTTCAGGTCCATTGGCAGATAAATTTGGACGTAAAGGTTTAATTGTCACGACTTGTATTCTATTTTCTGTTTTTACCCTTTTATGTGGATTTGCCAGCACCACAAATGAACTGATGTTGTATCGTTTTATTACTGGTCTCGGTTTGGGTGCAGCAATGCCGAATATCAGTACGCTAGTATCTGAATATATGCCCACAAAACGGAAGGCGTTTTTAACAGGGCTGGCAGGCTGTGGCTTTATGCTTGGAATTTCCTTTGGTGGGGTGCTTTCAGCTTATTTACTCGATCATTTTGGCTGGGAAATTGTCATTATGATTGGCGGTATCATTCCTCTTGTACTCGCAGTTATTTTATGCATGAAATTGCCTGAATCTGTGCAATATTTAGTGAAGATTAATCAGTATGATCGAGCACGTGTCATTCTTAGTCAGATCGAAGGTAAACGTTTAAACCCTACTGCTAAACTATCTTTGGATGAGTCTCAATGCGAAACCACAGAAAATCCGGTTAAAGCACTTTGGGCTGGTTATCGCTGGAATTCGATCTTTTTATGGGTGTGCTGTTTTACCAGCCTATTGGTCTTTTATCTATTAACCAGCTGGATGCCGACCATTTTAAAAACAGCAGGACTCACGACACAGCAATTTAGTTTAATTGCTGCGATTTTTCCTTTTGGTGGCGTTGTCGGCGCCATCATCATGGGCTGGTATATGGATAAAGTAAAACCCACCAAAGTGCTAAAATATTCTTATCTCATTGCTGTTCTATTTTTCATTATCGCAGGTTTGGTACATACTCATGTGCTCTTACTGGGAATAACAATTTTTCTGATCGGTGCTCTTTTGGCTGGTGCACAATCTTCTTTATTACCACTTGCCGCCATTACTTATCCGACATCCTGCCGTGCAGTAGGAGTTTCATGGATGCATGGTATTGGACGTACAGGTGCAATTCTTGGCGCTTTTTATGGTTCTTTGATTTTTAGTTATGAACTTGGACTGGCACAGATTTTCTTTCTATTGGCAATACCTGCAGCAATTTCATTCCTTGCTTTGTTGGCAAAAGTTATTTATGAAAATCGTCAAGCAACGTTAAAAGTAGAACCTATTGCTCAGCTTGAAACATCACAATCTTAATTAAAATTTAGACATGAAAAGAGATTACAGTAGAACTGTGATCTTTTTTAAATTTTAGTCGGTATATCTGACCTTGAGTTAAATATTTTTGTGATTTCAATTGAGAAGCTTTTTTATTTGCTGGCTTCTGATCACTAAAAATAATTTTAAAAACGATCAAGAGACTTTTACTTACATCATTTTATCTGAGCGAGGCATAAATCAGATAAGAACTTGAATATGCCAGGTTCATGAAGTAGATTTTTTGGAAAAATTATAAAAATACACATAAATTTTTGTAATATATAGAATTTTAATTAAATTAAATTATGAAGTGGTCTTTAGGTAAACATAAGTTAAATACCGTTTACCTAATAATAACTTCATATCCTTCTTTCTTAAATAAAAATTCAATAACTTAAGTGATTTCTATTTTACTTATAAAATATGATATGTTGACCTTAAGATTGAAAATTTGAATTGGTTATAAAGTTTTGACAAAAGCTAAAAGCAACAAATTGCTGATAAAAGATTTAATTATATATAAGCGTAATGATGGCTTGAGCCTTTACTTCAGTCGCTGGTACGGGAATAGCATTAGAATAGTAACGAGCTTTAAATGATTTAGTAATTGTACCTCCTGCTCCAATTATACCAAGACTGAAAAAGCTATTTGAACTCTCTATTACTTTAGGCGCAACTGGAAGTGGTATTCCATTATTATCTGTTATTTGTACCGCCACATTCGGAGAACCGTTTGTTACTGTATTTTTTAATAGCCCTGAATTGTTGCTGCTTCCTGATGAAGAGCTGTCTGTCAAAAGCGCCATAAGACTCTTGTTGACATCACTTGCATCACAACCGCTCACATTTACATTAAATGCCGTTTCACCTAAAGTTTTTCCAACGGAAGTAAACTCGGCTGTACGAACCGTTGGGAGTCTGACATTGATTGCTGCGCCACCATTCACTACACAAGTTGTTTTGGTAATCGTAAAAGTGGAATTGGACAATCTAATGATCGTGCTTGCAGATTGGAAAAGACCGCTAGTTGCTGTAAGTAATCCAAGCCTTGGATTATTAATAGTGTATTTCCCCTGTGCATTACCAATACCAGATACGAGTAAGCGAACATTCTGTAATCGAATACCTCTGGTTGCACTTGTACCTGTATAGAATGAATATGATGTTGTCTCATTATTTACCCAATATTCTCTAGCACTATCTTGATTATCTTTTACGCTAAATGCAATGTAAACGTTGAATGTGGGTGTTGGCGTAATATAACTTGCTGGAATTTGATAATAGGTATATCCATCCTTAAAGATCTTCGAAGATGTATTTAAATCCGTACTTGATAACATAGTAAATTGACTTGAACCACCACCAATACCATTACATCCTGAAATAGGCTGTGAAGAAGATTCCTGTACTGTTTGAGAGGAAAGCTGGTAATAACTATTATCACTTACTGCATTCGCCATAATCGCTGTAAAATTCACCGGATCAACAGAGCTTCTACACCAAGAATGTGCCTTTGTCGCACACAGTAACATTAGTATAAGTCCCAAAAATTGTTTATACATTTAATGGCACTCCACATTGATTATGTTTAAATGATTCGATTTCTTGTTTAATGCTCCAGAAAAATTTTCTGGAGGAATCATGCAACTTTGTTGCACCTGATCGCCCCATACAACTTTTAAGGGTTCTTTTAAATCATGGATATTGTTGCTTAATAAAGACTGATTTGACTGTCCCATGATCCCGATTAATTTACCTGATTGAGTTTCAATTCGGCTTCCCATTGGAAATTGAATCTCTTTGAATGGATTATGTATTCTTAATAAAATATTGGACTGAACACTGGTTTTAAAAGTCGCTAAAGTTGAACTGTATAACCGCGGTATCACTTGGATTTGATTACCATCCAAGGTGATTTCTGGAGGTAATTGATCCGGGTTAATTGCAATTGAGTTCATGTTATAAGCAGATACATTTGGATATATTGCATTCCCCCAACGATCTAACTTGGCACCCCGGGCATTTTCAATACTTGCACCACCACCCTGCTCTACATGGACAATCGTATAGGTATCAGCTAGGGAATTTGTTGCGGTAATTCCATAAGGATGAGCAACAATAGCTCCTTGCGCAGATATTGAATATTGAATGTCATGTCCATTACTATATAAAGTTGCGGCTAAGTTGGTTTGTGGTAATAAGTAGCTGATATTCGCATTATAGGTCTTTGATTCAGAACCATTATAATTAGACTGAGTAACCCCTAATCCAAAATTCAGGTTGTTATGTTCACCCGTAGTACCTGATACATTTGCACCAAAAATATTACTTTTTTGATCTTTAAAGTCATTATGCTGATAATTTGAGTTCACAAATATATTTGATTTTTTATAATCTAACGGTAAGGACAGGCTAAAATAGACGCTCAGATCAGACTTAGTGCTACTTTCTAAATAACTGGTTTTGCTTACCCCGGCCGTATAACTTAATAGCTTCCAGGTATTCCCATAGTTTAAGTTAAACTGATATTGATCTGGCTTATCTGTCCAATACTGATTGGATAAAAAACCAAAACTAAAAGAACCCAAATGATGATGAGTAAAGCTTTTGTTAAAGTTGATATTTAATTGATTTTTTAAGTCAGCCGTTAAATTCAAATTCTTCTGCTCGTCACTAATCAAGTCATCAAAATTTAGTAACGCTAAAGCATTGGATAGGGTTAAATAGTTTTTACTCTGTAAAACTCCACCCAGAGTTAGATTAAAATTATAGGGGTTCCAATTATAATGATAATCTACTGAAACACGTTGTCCTTGATAATCATTTGAATATAAAGAAGCTTTACTCAAGTTTCCTATCAAACTAAAACCACCAATAGTAGTATTCAGGCCTGTACCTAAAAGCATACTTTGGTAGTTTTCGGTCAGATTGAGGCCACTTAATAAAGTCAGGTAGTTATTTAGACCATAATTATAACTACCCTGTAAAAGGGTGTTTTCAGTGATCTTATCGACAGTTTTATATTTACCTAGAGCTACATTATACTGATATTGCTCAGGTTTAAGTAAATTCAGACTATTCTGCATCGGGATAACAAAGGTTTTCTTCTCTCCCGAATTTTCTATTACTTCAAGTGTCAAATTCCCGCTTGAAGTTGAGGTTAAATCTTTAATTTTAAATGGTCCTGCCGGTACCGTACGTTCATAAATTTTTTGTCCATTTTGAAAAATGCGTACCAAGGCATTGGTTAGAGCTATATTTTCAATTACCGGTGAATAATATCGCATTGACCAGGGCAACATATTCAAGTCAGTTGCAAGTTGTGCTCCAACAATACCTATGCTCTCCTGTTGCATAGCATAGGTATTAAACTGACCGATATTAATACGTGCATGAAGAGGCAAAACATCACGGTTTAAAGCATTTTGGTACGAACGGTATCGACCTAAACCAGAGTAGCTGTTTGACTGAAAATTACCTGCATGCCGGAAATACCAGCCATCAATATTTAATCCACTAGTCAAACTTAGATACTGGTCATTACCTATATCTGTATGATTGAAATTCGTATTATAGCCAAGAAAAGCAGAAGTGATGCCTTTATCAAACTGTGCAGGATCGATATATCCCTGTGGATGCTCATTGATAAATTTTTGTGGAATAAAAATGGCGATTTCTTGTGTTGCAGTATCAAAATCATAATATGCATCAGAAGAAATCTCTTTGATTGTTAAACACGCTCTTTGAGGTAATTGCTTTAAATAATACTCTTGTATATCCAGTTGAATGAGTAAAGCCGGATCGATACACAATACAGCATTATGTGAGTCATCTAAATGCTTCAACCTAATAGTTAACTCACCTAACGACCGCTGATTAACGGCAACATTCACGACTTGGCTACCTTCAGCAAGATAGTTAGCTGTTCTAAACAGATCTAGATTTACGGCTTTATTTTGTCTGCCAAATAAAGAAGCTGAGTTAAAAGTAATGAATTGAGTTTGATTTCTTGCTGATATTATTTCTGAGTTTTTGATTACGCCTTCTTCATTAGAAGCTGCATATGACTTCGTGATCAAAACCATAAAAATACATAGATACCCCCACCGATAGCTCATGTTCATAAAAATTATTCTCGGCAGAGTCTTTAATCAATTTTTTTTTCAAAGACTTGGTTTCCGCCAAGATCATTTACGATTTGATAGGAAAATTTTTCAGGTAGGAAATCTACTGTAAAGCTTTTTAAAGCTTGTTGTGAATAAGGGCTCAGCATAACCGCCTGGTCATAACTGGTATGTTGATCCTTTGAATCAAAGTTCATTTGGGTCATCGTAATAAAATAGGGTGTTGGATTATCTAAAGTAATTTCTTTCGAAATCCGATTGTAATTAACCTTGATTGAACTAAATGCCGTATTTAACTGCATTTTTAGATTTGTGGGACGGTAGAATAATTTAATGCGTGTCCGTACATTAAACGTTAATATATTTTTTCCTGAATATTCTGGATCATCCGGTGGAATATCTAACATATTGAACCAGAATAGGGATTCACGGTCTTGCGGCAAGCCAGATGAACCAGTTGGGAGAATACGTATAACCTGCCCTTTGTTTGGCTCAACACGAGTTAAAGGCGGTGTTAATACAAAAGGTATTTTATCTGCATCTGGAATCTCATTAATGTTGCCATCATCAATCCAGGTCTGCACCAGAGCAGGAGTGTTTACTCCATTACGTAATTGTACACTGATACTTTTTGCATTAGATGGAAAAATAATGCGCGTACCATCTATTGTGATGCCAGCAAAAAGTGGTTGGCTACATAGTGTGGAGACTAAAATAAGATATGTACGAAACATTATTTTTCCTAAAATACAATAACTTAGTTATATTCTAAAGTGTAATTAATACTGGTTTTAACAGTTTGCGAGGCAGGACTCACTTTGTTTGAAATATATCGAGCTTTAAGAAGGTAAGCGCCATTAATAGGAGCACCTAGCTGTTTAGATGATGAAAAGTCGACTGGTGTTGTACCATCTGTATTAAGAATTTGGACGTACACATCTTTAGTTACTGGTGCAGAAGCATCCGTATTAATCAACCATGATTTATTGGTTGAATCAAAATTTGTACCTGCAGATCCACTTAATGTGATGTTTTTTACAGCACCTAAAGTAAGTGCATCACAAGTACCGCCACTCCCATCAGTTACAGTAAGGGTAAAAGGTTTCTCACCAGTTGTTGCATTGGGAGCAGTAAATGCCGTATTACGTACAGTATCCAGCTGAACAGCTACGCTATTTGCTGTTCCAGTTGCACCTGAAGACCCTGTAAGAGTACAAGTTCCATTAATTACTTTACCACTTATAGTAATAAGGCCATCTGCTGCGAATGCAGAATTTGTGATCCCTACGATACTCATAGCAGTAACTAATAACATCAATTTTGTTTTTTTCATGTGAAACACCTTGTGGTGTGAAAATAGTTTGAATATCGTCAAATTATTTTCGTTATTAAGAATGTGAAAAAAAATTAAAAAACAAAGTCTGTGAAAGCCTGTTTTTCAACTAATTTTGTATATTTATACTGCAATAATGTAATAAAATGTTAACTTGTTCACGCATTAAATCTAGTTGACAAAAATAATTATTTAATTTTACTAAATGTAATTTAGAGAAAATTAAAATAAAATTCAAAAAAAATTAGTGACATACAAACAATTTATATATTCTTAAAACATATAATATTTTAAATTTAAAAGACTTTAAAAACTTAAAAAATAGTTCATAACTTGAAATTAGGAGCATATTTTTCATTGTAAATTGTCTATTTTTTAATCTAAAAACTAGCGTTATAAATCACTTTAGTAAGTTTATTTTGTGATACTTCTAATTTTAGAAATCGTTACTTCAAGGGACTCACCTATCGGTGTGCCTTTTTTTTCATTTCATATAGTTTTTATTAGGTTAATTTTAAATAAAACTCTCTAGAGTGTATGCTTAAAATAATGTTTATAAATATATGTTTTTATTAATAATTAAATAATTTTTTTGTTATAGACGAGACTTTATCTAAACATAAGTTAAGTGAAGGACACTTGTAATATAGTTCATTTATATTGATAAATAGTAAAGTTTACTCTTCTTTATATTAAGCTTTACATTAGAAAATTTACGAGAACCTATAAACAAAAATAGAAGTTATTGTTGAATAGCTGTTCTTTAAAAAGCAAAGCATAGTTGAATAAGCCAGAGTATGTTACTATTATTTCAGTAGTTACTTTTCAGTTTGTTAATTCCCCATGAGTACAAATACCAGTCTTGAAATCTGCCCCATTGCTAGAAGTTTGTCTGTTTTAGGTGATGCTTGGAGTATGCTGATATTACGAGATGCACATGCAGGTTTTACTCGATTTGACCAATTTCGTAAAAGCTTGGGTATTGCTCCAACAATGTTAACTAAACGCTTGTCTGCTTTAGTTGATGAAGGACTACTTAAAAAAAGGCAATATTCAGAACATCCTCCACGTGAAGAATATGTATTAACTCAAGCTGGTCAAGATTTTCTCCCTGTATTATTTGTGATTGGTGCATGGGGACGTAAATACAAACCTTATGAGCATCCGGAAGAAATGGTAACGTTTCTTGATACTGAAAATGGTACTGAAATTAAGCCTATCGTAATTGATCAAGTGACAGGAGCCGAAATTGGTACTCGTCCTATTCGCCAACAAGATAAGTAAAGCTAAAAAAGCACTCAAAATGAGTGCTTTTTTCATAACCTCAACGAATAGTTCATGATTTTATACGGGTATATTGGGTTGCATACGTTCCCCAACCACTACGTAAAACAGATTTAATAAATGCCCATAAACCACTTTTTAGGTTTTGGTGCTTTAATTTAACTACACCAGATTCGTAAGTACCACCTGAGATTTCGATCAGATTCAATTCCTAATGTTGCTAAAGATTTCATGACATCTAACGAATCTTCTTTTGTAAATTCACTTGGTTTGAAAAAAGCGGAGTTGAGTTTAATTACGATTTGAAAAATCTTTACCGACTTATTTACAAATCTCTTTATAAATTTCCATTAGAAATTTACGACGTTTTCCAGGTGCACCATCCCACTCGTCCTTTCTTAAATTATGTAATGGAGATAAAAATTGATCAATCTAATATCCACGTGCAGTATGGATTTCAATACCACTAAATCCAGGATTTTTACATATCACGGCACTACGACCAAAGCGTTGAATAATTATCTATAATTTCATCATTTTATTTACCTACTTATTAGTATTTGGATCAGATTATTTCGGGGTTTCGATTAATTATTCATCTAGAAACTGTATGGCATGTTTAACGAAACGTTCTGGATACTGAAACTGTGCGCCATGCCCTGCATCTGGATAAATGAATAGCTGTGCATTTGGAATATTAAGTGCCATCTGATAGGCATTAATCGTCGGAATCATCACATCATCTACCCCATTGAGAATAAAAGTAGGCTGTTTAATCTCGCGTAAATGCGCAAATGGATCTTGTTCATCAAACTTTGGTAAAAAGTTCATATTGGCTTCAATCTGAGCCTGCATCACATCGATTGAACTTGCTGGATCCTGATCTTTACGTTGATGGCGACGTTGCCAAAACTCACGACCTGCTTGAATTGCTTTTGGTGATCGACCAAAGAATAAAAATAGAAAGTCCTCTTCAGAAGGCACAGCACTGGTTGCATGCTTCAAGACTAAAACAGGCACATCTGGATCATCGCCGCGTGGTTTTCCACCTCTTGGCCCTGTTCCCAAAAGCATTAATTTTCTGACCAGTTCAGGGTGACGGCGTACCAAATCTTGTGCTTGAAATCCTCCCAGTGAAAATCCGAGTAGATCCACTTGTTTTAAGTTCAATGCACGAATTACTGCGGCAGCATCATCCGCCATATCTTCAATGCGGGTACGTGGCTGACCTGTGGATGAAGCGACACCGCGACCATTAAATAAAATGACTTCTCGCCCTGCTGCTAATCTATCCGTAATTAAAGGATCCCAATTGTCTAACCCACCACGAAAATGTTGAAGAAAAAATAAAGGCGGTTGTTGAGTGTCCGAATTCCCCCAGCGACGATAGGCAAAAGTTGCTCCATTAACTTCTATAAACTGGGTTTTAGCTGTTTGGTGAGTAATTGCAGTCATTTTCATTGTCCTTATTTTATATATTTGTTTGGGTTTAAATTTATTTATCTAAGAAAGTGAGAGATTGTTTGACGAAATCTTCATGAAACTGAAAGATCCCACCATGTCCTGCATCTGGATAGATAATAAGCGAGCTATTTGGAAGGCGTTTTGCCAAGTCATAGGTATTCACTGTTGGAACCATACGATCATAATCACCATTCGCTACCAATACTGGCTGTTGAATGACAGAAAGATCATCTGGTTTCTTATTTCCCCATTTTTTCAATGCTTTAAGCTGGGCACGATATGCAGAAATCGTGATTTCTTTATCTCGATTTTCAGTACGTTCATGAATCCGTTGCACAAATGCTTTTGCAGCCGCTTTGCCATTATCTGTACGAGTAAAAAATAAGTAGACTTTAGGGTCTTGACGAGTCACTAGACCACGGACTAAATCCCAATTTGAAACTCGACCTACTGTACTAATCCCAGTTCCGCCTGCGGGGCCAGTTCCGGATAAAATCATTTTCCGGATCAATTGCGGTTGCTTCAAAACGATTTCTTGCGAAATCATGCCTCCCATCGAGAAGCCAAATAAATCAACTTTTTTAAATCCTTTTGCTTGAATGAATGCAATCGCATCATCTGCCATCTGTTCAATCGACTGGGCTGGTTCACCTGTAGAAGCACCCACACCACGGTTATCAAAAACCACCACATGATGTTTTGCTGCAATACCATCTATGATTCGTGGATCCCAATTGTCTAATACAGCAGCTAAATGGTTTAAGAAAATGACAGGTGTTTCACCATTTTGTTGACCATATTCTCGATAGGCGAAGTTAATACCATCTACTGAAATGAACTGAGTTGGGACAGTTGTCCATTGATATAGTTTTTCTGCCATTACAGTCACTCCTGAATTAGGGTTATAGCGGGATTTAGATCAGCCTACACTGAACCAGAAGCAGCGAAAGCCATTGAAATGAAATTTTTATGAGTAAGTCACCTATGATTAATTTCTAAAAGGAAGGTGAATATCTAAACGCTACCCTAAAAATAAGAACCCCATATTTTCGGAATCACTTATATCTTGAGCTGGTCTTTGGGCTCTTTAACAGGAAAAAACCATCACTATCAAATTAATACTAACAATACAGAAGTGATATCAAATAGTCACTATCATTTTTGTATTAACTCTTTATTATTTGGATTATGATAAAAAATAAACATTGTTGATGACTCGAATACACTTTTGAGTTCTAACTAAAGCATCTGATATGCAACCTAGTCTGCAAATTTAATGTAGATTTACAGGTGTAAAACATTAAAACAAAAAGCGAATCAATTGAGGTGTTCTATGAAAGCAGCCTACATTAGCCGTTACGGCAATATTGATGATGTAAAACTGGATGAACAATCTAAACCCCTGATTACAGAAAATGACGTACTTGTTAAAATACATGCAGCAAGTATTAATCCTCTGGACTTAAGGGTTTTAGAAGGTGAATTTAAGGTAATTCAGCCTGTTAAGTTTCCTTTTATTTTAGGCAATGATTTTGCAGGTACAGTTGTCCAGGTTGGCGCAAATGTTAAACAGTTTAAAGCGGGCGATGAAGTGTATGCCAAAACTGATCAAAATGGCGCTTTTGCTGAATATACTGTAGTTCATCAATCTTCACTGGCTCTAAAACCTCAAAATATTTCGATGGAACTCGCAGCTTCTCTTCCTCTTGTTTCATTGACAGCATGGCAAGCCTTAGTGGAAATTGCGAAAGTTCAAGCAGGACAAAAAGTATTGATTCATGCAGGCTCAGGAGGTGTAGGATCGATTGCAATTCAGCTTGCTAAATATCTAGGGGCAACTGTTGCAACAACGACAAGCACTAAAAATATGGATTGGGTTAAAGATTTAGGTGCAGATATTGTTATTGACTACAAAAACACAGATTTCGAAGAACAGCTTAAAGAATACGACGTGGTTTTCGATACACAAGGGGGTAAAACCTTAGAAAAATCGTTGAGTGTTCTCAAAAGAGGTGGCTGTATTGTGAGTATCTCAGGTCCTCCTGATCAAGCTTTTGCCGAATCGCTCAACACAAATTGGCTGCTCAAAAAAATTATTCCTCTTTTAAGCTGGTCGATACGCCATAAAGCGAAAAAACGAGAGATCAAATACTCTTTTATGTTTATGAAGCCCAATGGTCAGCAGCTTGCTCAAATATCGCAGCTTGTTGAAGCTGGGACAATCAAACCAGTGATAGATACAACGTATGAATTCTCAAGGGTCAAAGAAGCTCTGAAATACGTCAATACAGGACGATCTAAAGGTAAAGTGGTTTTAAATATGCTCCCATAGCAAGCATGCCTTAATAGCATAAAAAAATATCACCTTGTCAATCTATGCGAGGTATCAGAAGCATATGTGAAATCAATAAAAATCTGATACCTAACAACTTTCTTATAATGAAGGTCCAACTTGACCTACATACACCAATGGAAATGACTATTCCTTATTATTACAAACAGATTTTTTTCGATCAGCGTATCCAATCATTCCATTAAGCAAAAATCGCTACGGTCTGTGTGCCTGACAAAACTAATTCGCTTTGTTCATTCCACACTTGCATGCTTTGGTAAGAATACCCACCTCCTGCAATTAAACTGAACGATCGCACCAGATACCATCCACTGTATTCTGCAGGTTGAGTAAAATCCACCGTCCAATTCATTGAGCTGATCGGGGCCAGGTTTTTAAAACATACGGTGGATGCGGGTGGAAGACAATCCCCAATCATCAGTAGAGCAACTTCAGGTGAAATTTCATTTAAACCCTCTAAACGTACCCATGCCAACAGTTCAGGCGTTTCCGCTCCTGAAAAGAACATTGACTGACTGACCAAACGAATATCAAAGTTTTTAAAAAAATTGGGAGTCGGTAAGTTTTTCGGAATAGAGGCATAATGTTCAGGTGTTTCAACTGGAGGGCATTCAACGTAGCGGTGATGAATACTGCTTTCTCGCGGACTTGCAAAAGTAAAACCCGCTCTTAAGACGATTGCATCATCAACACGTGCATCCACTGCAACTTGGGTGGCAGACTTCCCCTGCCTTAAAGTTTCTACCTGAAAGGACACCTGTTCCGTGACCGGACCAATAAATGCAATCTGTGCTGCTTTTAAAGGTGGTCGCTCCAAAGATAGGTGATTAAGCGCAATTTGAAGCGCCATTGCAGATGAAAAACCACCATAAGCCGTTCGCCCCTGACGCCAATGTTCAGGCGGAGTAAATGCTTTTTCTGTGGTCAATGCATGAAACATCTCGGATAAGGTTGGCTTGTCCATATCTGTCCTTTTCTATGGTTTTATTATCTCAGTTGCTTAAGATCAATCGATTCATCGGCAAAATGAGCGGGATCAATCTGAATATTGTCATTAATGATTCTTTTACTGATCATAAATTCTAAGGGACGATTAATACAATCTGCAGCAATTAATTGTTTATTTTTAAAATAAAATGCTACAAAGCTTTTGCTGTTCTGAAGATCCCCTCGAATGACCAACTGATCGTAGCCATGATTTAAGCCAGCAATTTGCAGTTTGATGTCATACTGATCTGACCAAAACCAAGGTAATGCGTCATAAGGTTTAGATTTACCACAAAGTGTTGCTGCTGCAACTTTAGCCTGTTCATTGGCATTCGGTACTGACTCTAAGCGAATCTGTCGTTGATAGTGATGATTGAAATGACTAGTACAATCCCCTGCTGCCACAATATCAGGATCATTGGTTCGCCCATAGGCATCAATCACAATCCCGTTGTCAACGTCAATCCCGGCTGCTTGTACAAGTTCACTATTCGGTTGTACCCCAATCCCAACAATAACAAGATCTGCTGGAATTGTTTTGCCATTGGTACATAAAACGCCTTTCACCTGTGTTGCTCCAATAAAACGCTCTATCGTAATATTGTTATAAATGCTCACACCCTGCTCTTGATGAATTCTGGTATAGAAGTCAGACAATTCTGGCGCAGTCACACGTTGTAAAATTCTTGGCGCAGTTTCCAAAAGTGAAACCTGGATTTCCTGTTTTCTTAATGATGCGGCGGTTTCTAAACCAATATAACCACCGCCAATCATGACGGCATGTTTTGCAGTTTGGATATGCTGCTGTATTGCTGCAATATCAGCGGCGTTTCGTACATAGTAAATCCCCTGCAGTTCACTGCCCTCACTGTTCAATTTTCTGACCCGTGCACCTGTACAGAGTGCCAATTTGTCATAGGATATCTGGGAACCATCCGCAATATTTAAAACCTTCCGTTCGCGGTCTATTAACACCACATGACCATGTAGAAACTGAATCTGCTGCTTTTCATAGAAGGTTGCAGGGCGAATCAGCAAATCCTCAATGCGTTTATCACCAGATAAAAAGGTTTTGGATAATGGCGGACGATGATAGGGTAAATGTGGTTCATCCCCGATCATCACAATATCACCCTCCCAACCTTCTTGACGCAGACTGACACTCAGCTGTGCCGCTGCATGACTTGCCCCGATGATCACCGCTTTCATTTTTTGCATCCCATGACCTCCATTTCGATTCTAAGTCACCTTTCTTGTTCAGTTTTTTGCCGTGAGTTTGACCATCAGTTTTGAATAGCCACGGACAAAATTGGACTGCACGATCTTAGGCTCATCCACGACCTCCAGGCGGTCAAAACGATTTAAAATTTCTTCCCATAAAATGCGCAGCTGCATCTCTGCCAAACGGTTGCCCATACAGCGATGCACCCCAAAGCCAAATGAAAGATGATTACGGGCATCTTTACGATCGATGATGAATTCATCAGGACGGTCAATCACGCGTTTATCGAGGTTGCCTGAGGCATACCACATCACCACTTTGTCGCCTTTACGAATAAACTGGCCGTTGAGGATGATGTCCTGTTTGGCAATACGGCGCATATACGCCAACGGTGTTTGCCAGCGGATAATTTCTGACACCATATTCGGAATCAAGCCTGGGTTTGCTTTCAATTTGGCAAATTGCTCAGGGAATTGGTGTAATGCCAGCACGCCACCACTCATTGAATTACGGGTGGTGTCATTGCCACCCACAATAAGCAATGCAAGATTGCCCAAATATTCCATAGGACGCTTGATCAAATCATGTGTGGCATCACTGCTTTGCATTAATGTAATCAGGTCAAAACTCGGTGTTTCGCCTGTTGCCAGACGTGCTGCTTTATCATGCCAAAGTGCAACAAAGTGTTTGGCCATATCCGCCACACCGATAAAAGACTCATCCAAGTCCTTATCTCCCCCTGTACTTTGTGGTGAAGATGAAAAGAGATCTGACCAATACACCAGTTTTAGTCGGTCTTCATAGGGGAAATCGAGTAAGGTCGCAAGCATTCGTGCTGTCAGTTCAATCGAAACAGTGTCTACCCAATCAAAGGGTTGCCCAATCGGCAAGCTATCTAGGACTTCAGAAGTTCGCTTACGAATCAGCGATTCCATTTCTTTTAGATTTTTTGGCGCCACCACGCCTTGAACTGCTTGACGACGTTCATCATGTTTAGGTGGGTCCATCGCAATAAAGGTTTCGACATCAATCGGTGCGGTACCAATCAAAATTAGTGGCTCTGCCGAAAACAGTTCATGGTTTTTATCCACAAACACGATGTCTTTATAACGGGTCACTGACCAGAATGGTCCAAATGGACTGTTGGCTTGATAATGCACCGGACATTCATCACGCAGTCGTTTCGAATAGGCATTCCATTGATGCTGTCTAAATAAAAACGGATTACTTAAATCGATATCTTGGATCGCGACGGTGGAAACATCCGGAATCGGTTTTTCGACAAACTCGGGGAAATAGTCTTTTTGGGTAATCAGCCGTTTAGTCCGTTTAAACAGATGTACACCTTTGACTTGCATATCCATCGGAATCCATGGCGAGAGTCGATTCGATGCCTCATTTTTGACTTTGTTCAGTATGCTTTCAAACTGGGTCATTTTATGATGTCCTATTTTTATTATGGAGTTTGCTGTCAGCGTTTTATACTTGTAATCGATGCGATTGATTACATTTGATATTCTGGCAACTGTACACGCATACCATCCATGTCCTCAGAGACTTGTACTTGGCATGCCAAACGTGAACTCGTGGTTTTTTCAGGGTTAAGATCGAGCATTTGCAGCTCACTTGCTGAAGCTGTACCGACTTGTGCGATCCACTTCGCATCTAAAATCACATGACAGGTGCCACAGGCACACTCACCGCCACAATCGGCATCAATACTGGGTATGCCTTGATCAATGGCAATTTGCATTAATGATTTACCTACCTCCAAGTCAGCAGAATGCTCTGTTCCATCATGCTCAACAAATGTAATCGTTCCCATTTCTATTCTCCTTCGCAGGTATGAATGTGCTATTCATCGGTTTTTATTTGGATGACTACAATCTAATGCTATAAAGGCCACTCAAGCAGGTCATTTTTTGACAAGATAGGGTCATTAGAAGACATGTAGAAAATTCAAAGAAAAAAATTGGGTGTAACTCGCTTGATCGCTATGACAGGAGGTCAATGTATACGAAATGAAAAACAATATAGGGATGGATGAAAATCTCGATATTGCCAATATTCCCTCCAATTATGCGCGGCTCATTGGTCGAGAATTGGCACTGAATATTCGTGAATTACCGCAGTTGCTGCAATTTACTCAGCTCACAACTGCGCAATTCATGCAGGATGACACTTTACTCACCGCAAGACAATTGGTACAGATTTTACAGAACAGCGTCGCATTATCTGAACATGCTGATTTTGGCTTACGCTTGGGTAAGCGCTTGACACCAACCACGCATGGTGCCATGGGATTCTTGGTGAACAGTAGTCCCAATTTGTTGATAGCTCTAAAAGCCTTTAAGGAATTTATTCCTACACGCATCAGTTTCGCGCGTTTAAGCATTGAATATACTGAATATTCGGTCATTATGTCATTGCATTTTGATATTCAGCTTTCTGAACAGGTGCATCGCCTATTGGCTGAAACCTGTGCAGTGATTTTATTTGAATGTGCTGAGTTTATTGTCGGACGCCCCATCCATGACGCTAAAATCTGTTTTGCGCATGCAGAACCGAACTATAGCCAAGCCTATCATCACTATTTATCGGGACATTATTCTTTTGCCGCTCCCGAGATCAAAGCAGAGTTTTCTTTAAGTCTGTGTAATATTCCCAATGCCTCTGCCAATCAAGACAGTTATCTGCTCGCGATGCGGCAATGCGAAAGCATGCTACAACAATTGCAACCCATCAAACAGAGCTATGTTTATCATATTCAAAAAATGATGCTGTCGAGCTCTTTACATGAACTTAGCGAGGAACAGATAGCGGCATCCTTATTTATGAGTAAGCGCACATTGGCTCGTAAACTCGCTGAGAATGGTACGAGTTTTCGAGAAATTCGGGATTCAATTCTTTCTCAGCAAGCCAGCAGTTATTTACTTGAAAGTGGTTTGTCTATTGACGCTATTGCAACCCTACTCAATTATCACGATAGTGCCAACTTCAGGCGGGCTTTTAAACGTTGGTTTCAAATGTCACCAAGCGAGTATCGTTATAAAAATAAAAAATCATCATAATGAACTGAGGACAACTTTGTAAATTTTAGAATAATTAGCTAGGTTCATAAACTGATCAAAACAAGATTTCGATTTTTATAAAAAAATGAAGAATTATTGCTAAATTTTTTTTAAAGTAACTCTCTTCTTCGTTATTTAATTGTTCCTAACCAAAAACTTCATTCAATAATAGCGCTTATAAAAACTCGTTAAGCCCCAACATTACTCTTTATCAGCTTACATTTACAGACATAGCTAATACATCTCAATTTAATCAGAGTATCTACACAAGTTTTAGAAAGATAGAGGAAATTCAGCTGGAAACGTATTCAAAGATTCTAATTCTAGCTTTATTCGGATTTACTGGCAGCTTAGCTAATGCAGATGAATCCATTCCAATAGAGGCAACTATCGCAGCCGAGGCACAACAGGTTGCTCAAGATTATGGAGATCAGAAAGACCAGAAATCAGAACTATCTGATGAATAGCTCCTTAAGTCGAAGGTTTCATTCTTCTATTTCCAGCTTCGAATACAGCTACTATTCCAAGACAGTTCAAACTGGTTTGAGTCTATCTGATGTTCAATGAGTACTATATTTTCATCAATCACAACAAATCGACTATAAGAACTGTAGGATTCAGGCTTTTCCATATAGCTCACTTCTCCGCAGTCCACTATCTGATTGCGAAATTTTGCAGAATCTGGATTAGGAATAAAGTTTTTTGTTATTTCTCTTATAGCACTGAGTTTTTGTTCATTCGCAACTTTTGAATCTGAGGGTGGATCATCAAACTCTTTTTCAGTGCAACCAAATAACATTGCAATAACTAAAAAAACCTAGATTTTTCATGATGTTCCCCTTTGCATAAGGGCGAAACTTTACATTATATTTCAACTTATACTAAGGAATGAGAAAACAACTTTGTAAGATTATGTTAGATCGGCCAAAATTCTACTGAAATTGATACTACACGTAACAACCAAAAATCTCTCTCTAGAAAATCTCGTGCAAGATCAAATAATTCAGTTAACCGGTTGGCAAACCATGTAAATAGTACTGGCAATCCCTATCACCGCCAATATGGATATAAATATTTCTATTTTAGTCATCATAGTTATATTCTTAATCTCATTAGAATATATTTTATACGATTATTCTGAGTTAATTAGAATAGCAGTATATTACAAATACATTATATGTTCGATATTAAAAACCACTCTTTCGAGTGGCTTTACCTAATTGAATGTTTGTCCTACGGCGTAAATCATCATGGATATAATCATGACAGCTACAATAATTAATAAGATCTCAATTTTTGTCATTAGGAAGCTCTCCGACTTCTACAGCTATATTTTATATAATTCGAAAAGAAAGACCTATAATTAAAGCGTTACAAGGTTTTAAATTATAAAACTCTCTTGGAGAACAATTTTTTGATTTTTTATTAGATTGAAAATTAATATAAATGAAATCAATTTGATCAATATCATCAACCTATTCAATTATGCTTGAGACTTGAGAAGTTGACTTAGTAGGGGGTGAAAATTAAATATATAGGGTTGATATTCAACTTTAGCAATTAAAAAAATATGAAGCAGTATTCGAAGAATATTGTAAATATTCCTGATAAACCTGTAAGTTCATAATTTAAATACTCTAATTGGTTGAGTTGATTTATTTTGTAACATCAAAATAACACCATTGTTTTAATGGTCAAATAAAAAATGACCTTTAATAACAAAGCTATTGAACATTTCCGGAAATTTGCGTCTTTATTTTGAGCATAAGTTGAAAATACCTGATGCAAACACTTGGTTTTATTTGGAAAAATAATGGTTATACTTTAATTAAAATGATAGAGAAGAATAGACCATGAAAGTGAACCTTTTACCTGTTTTACTGCTATCCTTTTCCGGTTGTGCTTGCCAGGGATCACAGCCTGAAGATAAGGTAAAGCCAATTATTACGTCCATAGAACAATCAGAAAATACTCTCGCGGGTTTTATAAATCAGCTTGAATCAGATATTATCTCAGTTGAAAAGAAGAAAATAATTTTATGTGAAGATTATCCTCGTGAATTTGAAACCAATTTCTTATCTAATATGCTTAAGCTTGAGTCCTCTGAATACACAAAAGAGAGCCTCCTAAAAGATCTAAATTTAAATTTAAGCTATTATAAACATCTTAAGAATATTCAATGCTAGCCAACATGTAGAACTCTTGTCAAAACAGTATTTTAGCTTTTTTATTTTTAGTAAATTAAATTATTGGTGAATATCAGGGTTGGTTAGAATAACAGTAAATTATCAGACTATACGGAAATAGGTTCTCTCTATGCACAATGCAAATTTCAAGAATTTTGAAGAAGCTGGCCAGGCCATTTTAAAATTTTTATCTCAACGATTTGGATTTAAGTTATGGATGATTACCCGTACGGAGGGTAATGACTGGATTGTACTGTTGAGTGAAGACAATGGTTATGACATTAAGCCTGGGCAAGTGTTTAATTGGGCTGATTCTTTCTGCTCACAAATGGTACTAAATAATGCGCCGCGTATAGTTCCCTATTCACCTGATATTCAAATATATGCGAATGCACCAATAAATCAGCTAGTTACTATTCAAGCCTATATTGGTCAACCTCTTTTAAAAGAAGATGGCTCACTGTTTGGTACCCTCTGTGCGATTGATCCTGAACCTCAATCTAAAATTCTTGTTGAAGATACTCCACTATTCGACCTCATAGCCAAAGTGCTTAGTTATACGATTCAGGCTGAATTAAAAGCGGCTGAACATGTGCGTAGAGCCGAACGGTTTGAATTGGAAGCATTGTCTGACCCAATGACTGGGCTTTTTAATCGTCGTGCTTGGGACCGTTTAATTGAATTAGAAGAAGAGCGGTGCAAACGCTATGGGCATCCTACCGCTGTATTAATGATAGATCTTAATGATCTTAAGATTACAAATGATAGCCTGGGACATACGGCGGGTGATGATCTAATTCTGAGAATGGCACTCACGCTAAAGGATATAGTCCGTAGCAATGATATTGTTGCTCGCTTAGGTGGTGATGAGTTCGCTGTACTCAGCATAGAAACCAATCTGGAAAATGCTAAAAGACTTGTATCAAGAATTCAAAAGGCTTTCGCAGAAGCTGGTATTAGTGCTGCAATTGGCCTGGCAATGCGTAATCCGACATATGGGTTATCAACTGCCATCATTGAAGCAGATGAAAATATGTATCAGAATAAATCATTCATTAAATCTGGTAATTATTGATCAAAGCCATCAACCCGATAGGAGCTTGTTTAAATTTAACCTAGTTGGTTCCCAATGAAACATTGCTTATAAATAGTTCAGCCACCCTCCCCGTAGCAACAAGCCGACCCTAAAATATGTCGGCTTGTTTTTAAGCAGTTCTGAATAAAAGATGGCACTGATAGAAATAATTATTTAACAGGTTTCTATAATGCCTATCGTTTATAAGCTCTAATTCGTAGTATTAATATTACTGGCGCACCAATAGTTTAGAGTTTTGTTGGTGCTTATTTTATCCAGAGATATAGTACCGGCAACAGGACTAAAGTAAGCAAAGTTGATGAAATAATCCCGCCAATCACCACAGTTGCCAAAGGTCTCTGTACTTCCGCACCAGTTCCTGTGGCAAGAGCCATGGGTACAAAACCAAGTGAAGCCACACAAGCGGTCATCAGCACAGGGCGTAAGCGTAAGATCGCCCCTCTCCACACGGCTTCTTCCAAACTGTATTGATATCTTAACTCTTTAATAAACGTCAACATTACAAGTCCATTCAGTACGGCGACACCTGACAATGCAATAAATCCAATACCTGCTGACATCGATAATGGAATATCACGAAGCCAAAGGAACAATACTCCACCTGTCAACGCAAAAGGTACACCGGTAAAAACAAGAAGGCTTTCTTTAACATTATGGAAAACAACCATAAGTAGAATAAAGATTGTCAGTAAGGCAAGTGGAATCACTATTTGCATACGTGATCTGGCTGAAGCCAGATTTTCAAATTGCCCACCATATTCAATCCAGTAACCACTTGGCAGCTCATAATTTTTCACTTGCTTTTGTAGTTCTGCGACATATGATCCTAAATCACGCCCGTCAACATTGGTCGTCACGACAATACGACGCTTACCGTTTTCACGACTGACCTGATTCACACCTTCAATCGTACTCACCATCGCAACATCCGCCAATACAATCTGTCCACCATTTGGAAGCTGTAAGGGCAACTGAGCAACACTTGCAAGATTACGGTCCTCATCACTTAAACGAACCACAAAATCAAAGCGTCGGTCACCTTCTAGAATCTCGCCTACACTTTGACCGCCGATACTTGCTGCAACGAGATCTTGAATTGAGCGTACGCTCAAGCCATATTGTAAAGTGCCTCGGCATAACACAAATAAGAGGCAATTTTTGCATCCTCTGGTGTCAACACCCGGTGCATCGGGTCAATAAACTGTTGTAACCAATCCCAAACCGGTAGTCCTTCTGCCGTGCCACGCAATAAACCGGAATGGCAATGGGTATTGATCAAGCCCGGCATCAGGATCGTTTGTGGGTAATCCTCAATGAGCACCTCTGGATATTGCTCTGTTAAATGCTGTAATGTGCCAACTGCTTTTATTTTGTCTTCCTCAATCAGTATCGCGCCATTTTTAATGCATTCATTCTGTGCATTCATGGTGAGGACATAGGAAGCTGTTAAAATTTTCATGATTTATACTCAAATCTATTCTATTTATGATGAATGGCTGCAGTTATGGCACGAAGGTTTTACCTAAAGAAGATGGTAAATTCATTTTCAACACTTTTTTATTCCGCGAAATCATGACTAGCACCACAATGGTGGCTATATAGGGCAATGCGGCAAGCAACTCATTCGGCACCTTAATTCCAAGCGCCTGGGCGTGAAATTGTAAAATGGTTACGCCACCAAACAGGTAAGCGCCGAGCATTAAACATGTGGGTTTCCACACCGCAAATACTACCAGTGCAATCGCAATCCAGCCGCGACCTGCCACCATATTTTCAATCCACATCGGGGTATACACGGTTGATAAAAATGCCCCGCCAACCCCTGCCATCAAACCGCCAAAAAGTACTGCGCCATAACGAATCGCCAACACGTGATAACCCATGGCATGCGCACTTTCCGGTGATTCTCCAACTGCTTTAAGCAATAAGCCCAAACGGGTTTTAGCCAAGACAAACCACACCAGAAAAAAGCTCAAGATGGACAGATACACCACATAGTTTTGCTGGAATAAAATCGGACCCAATACTGGAATATCCGCTAATAGTGGAATATTAAAATTAGCCAGACCCGGTAAAGCCATACTGACGTAGTTCTGACCCAAAAATGCAGAGATACCGAGTCCAAAAATGGTTAAAGCCAAACCACACGCGGATTGATTGGTACTTAAAGACAAGGTAAAAAAGGCAAAAATCAGGGCCATCAGCATGCCTGCCAGACCACCCATCAATAAGGCACTTAACACACTGGCATCATATTGCGCAGCAAAGGCAAAACCTGCAATTGCACCGACCAGCATCATCCCTTCTACTCCAAGATTAATCACACCAGTCCGCTGTGTGACCAATTCCCCCAGACCTGCGAAAATCAGTGGTGTTGCTGCTGCAACAGTACCTGCAAGAATTGCAGTTATTTCTAAAGCCATATCATGCTTCCTTTTGCTGTAGACAACATTGGGTTAAAGGGTAGTTGCTGTGGGCTGAGGGACCGGTGACGCCATTTTTTTGCTAAACCGGTAACGGTTTTCAATTAATGCATCGGAAGCCAGCAGGAAAAATAACAGCAGACCCTGGAAGATACCGGTAATCGCGACCGGAAGCTGGAGCTGCATTTGTGCCATTTCACCGCCCAGATAAATCAGCGCCATAAAACAGCCTGACAGCACAATACCGATGGGGTTCAAACGCCCTAGATAAGCCACGATAATCGCTGCATAGCCATAGCCTGGGGACAGGTTCGGATTTAGCTGTCCAATAGGTCCAGCCACTTCACAGAGTCCGGCAATACCTGCCATCATTCCGGAAATCACCAGACTCATCCAGATAGCTTTGGAGGAAGAAAAACCTGCGTATTTGGCAGCTAAAGGTGCCTGACCGCTGACTTCCAGTTTATAGGCCGTCAGACTTTTGCGCATAAAAACCCAGAACAGGACCACTGCAAAAAGAGTGATAAAGATAGAGGCATTAATGCGGGTGCCTTCTACAATGAATGGCAGCGTAGCACTCTCATTAAAAACCACCGATTGAGGGAAGTTCATCCCTTCCGGATCACGCCAGGGACCATTGACCAGGTATAGCAACACACATACTGCGACATAATTCATCATCAGGGTGGTCAGGGTTTCTTCAGCATTAAAATGGGTTTTCAGTAAGGCAGGAATTGCGCCCCAGAGTGCCCCACCGAGTGCGCCCATGACGATCATTAGCGGGAGAATCCACCAGCCAATTTGGTCGTGAAATAAAATCGCAATACCACCGCCAAAAATTGCCCCGATCGTAAGCTGACCTTCAGCACCGATATTGAATAATTTCGCCCGAAATCCGACCGCCAGTCCCAAGGCAATCAGAATCAGAGGTCCGGCTTTCACTGCCAGTTCACTCCAGCCATAAGATGATGTCAGCGGTTCAATAAAGAAGATGTACAGGGCTTGCGCGGGATTAATCCCCAACATTAAAAACAGAATACTGCCGACAATCAGCATGGCCAGCAGTGCAATGAGCGGTGAAAGCCACTTCATGATTTGAGATGGATGTTCACGCGGTTCTAGTAAATGCATGTCGCTCTCCTCTCAACCTGTATATTTGTTTTTTTTGGCTATATTAAGCATGAGCTTGCTGCTCCTCTACTATGATCGCAGTGTCATGGACTGGAATACCTGACATCAAGACCCCCACATTTTCAGTATTGGTTTCATGGATAGGTATCGCTGGAGATAGTTCACCATTGGCCAACACACAGAGACGATCACTGATTTCAAACAGCTCTTCTAATTCTTCTGAAATCACCAAAATAGCAACACCTTGTCGAGAGAGGTCAATCAGGGTTTGCCGGATAAACATGGACGCACCTACATCAACACCCCAGGTCGGTTGAGCCACTATCAGGAATTTCGGGTTTTGCAAAATTTCCCGGCCCACAATAAATTTTTGTAAATTTCCACCGGACAAGGAACGTGCTTCTGCCTCTGGGCCACTGGCTTTAACCCCGAATTTTTCAATACAGTGCTGGGCAAAAAGCTTACATTGTGAAAACTTGATTAATCCCCATTGCGTCAGATTCTGCCGAAATGCAGTCAGTAAGGCATTCTGGGACAGCGTCATGTTTGGAACTGCTCCTCGGCCCAAACGTTCTTCAGGTACGAAGCCCAGACCCAAGTCACGCCGTTGTCCGGGACTGAATCGGGAAATATCGATTTGATCCAGAACCATCCGGCCATGTTTCAGGCTGTTTTCTCCCGACAATAAAGACAGCAATTCTGCTTGCCCGTTGCCAGAAATCCCGGCGATTCCTACAATTTCACCGGCACAAATATTTAAATTGATATTTTTCAGCGATACACCAAAAGGATCATCGGACTGGTAATTGAGATTCTCGACCTGAAATAGCACCTGTTTTTCACCTGTATATTCTGGGCGTACATAGGTCGGTAAATCACGGCCAATCATTAAGCGCGCTAAATCACTGGTGCTGTTGTCTTTGGGATTAACATTTCCGGTCACACGGCCATTACGCAAGATGGTCGCTTCATCACAGAGTTCTTTAATCTCATGTAATTTATGACTGATATATAAAATTGAAACGCCTTGGGAGGCCAATAAACGCAAGGTCTTAAACAGTTGCCGCACCGCTTGTGGTGTCAGTACCGAGGTGGGTTCATCTAAAATAATTAAAGCGGGATTTTGCAAAAGGCAGCGAATAATTTCGACACGTTGCCGCTCACCTACCGATAAAGAATGTACTTCGCGGCGTGGGTCAATGGGTAAACCATATTGCTCTGAAACTGCAATAATTTTTTGACTCAGGACTTTTAAATGAATTTTTTCATCCAGTCCCAGCGAAATATTCTCCGCCACGGTCAAAGTCTCAAACAAAGAAAAATGCTGATAGACCATGCCAATCCCGAGCTTTCTTGCCATCGACGGATTATCAATATGAACTTCTTTACCGTTCCAGAGCATTTGTCCCTGGTTGGCCTTGGTTGCCCCATAAATAATTTTCATCAGGGTGCTTTTGCCAGCACCATTTTCACCCAGAATGGCATGAATCTGTCCGGGTTGAACGGTTAAATGTATCTGGTCATTCGCTTTCAATGAATTGTAACTTTTACAGATATTGATGAGCTGTAAACGCGGTACACCTGAAGAAGCCATGTTCCTCTTTTGTATATGAGCAGATCTATCGTGTTGAGAGGTCATCATCAGTGCCCTATTCAATGCTGTAGTAATGCAGCATCCATCGATGGTTGTCAGGCATGCAAATGGATGCAGAAAAGTACATCAAAGTATTTAAAGTTTTTTGAATTGCAAAATGACAAAGCTTTATTTAGGTAATGAGCCCTCTACGCCCTTCACGTAGTAATTCATTTTGCTTAGTGCTGCATCATCTAGGCGCTTGCCTTTTGCCAATACCAATGTGCCATCCTGTTTATGAAGCGGACCAGTAAATGGATGTACTGTGCCCTTTAAAAGGCCATCACGTACACTCAGCGCTTTTGCTTTAGAGGCTGCAGATACTGAAGGACCAAAGCTTTCGATATTTACTGCTTTTTGTTTTACGCCATACCACATGGCACTTGGTTTCCAGGTTTTATTGCTGACTTGCGTCATTACCGGAGTGTAGATTTTCTCCCAATGTAGAACGGATGCTGCAAGATGCGCTTTAGGACCAAATTTGCTCATATCAGAGTCCCAGCCAAAAGCAAAGACACCTTTTTGTTCAGCAGCCTGTACCACTGCCGGAGAATCGGTATTTTGCATCAGCACATCCGCGCCTTGAGCAATCAAGGCCAAGGCTGCATCACGTTCTTTCCCCGGGTTAAACCATGAATTCACCCAAATGACTTTGGTTTTAATCTTTGGATTTACACTTTGTGCGCCGAGGGTATAGGCATTGATATTACGGATGACTTCAGGAATCGGAAAAGACGCGACTACGCCCAATACATTATTTTTGGTTTTTTGACCGGCGACCACACCCAGCATATAAGCACCTTCATAGGTACGGACATCGTAGACCCCTAAATTTTTGCCCTGCTTATAACCGGTTGCATGCATGAATACAGTATTTGGAAATTGCTTGGATACTTTCTCCATCGCATTCATATAACCAAATGAAGTCGCAAAAATGACTTTATTGCCTTGCTGTGCCAGGTTACGGATCACACGTTCGGCATCTGCTGTTTCAGGGACATTTTCGATATAAGAGGTTTTATATTTTCCAGTTAGTGTTTTTTCAGCCTTGATGCGACCCTGGTCATGAGAATAAGTCCAGCCATGGTCGCTGGTTGGGCCAATATAAACAAATGCGGCTTTATCTTGGGCCTGGACATTGGCGACAGCGGCCATGCTCATCACACCACTTGCCATTAATACCCCTACCAATTTTTTCAATCCGGTTTTCAAGCTATTTTTTTCTTTCATTCTATTCTGCTCTTGGTTGTTCTGTGTCATGCAACACATGCTTTAAAATGACTTCACTCAAATGTGCCCAGTCTGTTCAATATATAATTAGCAATAAGCATTCCAGTTTTATCAAAAATAATAAAAAGAGGGTTTTAAAATAAGATATTTTTGTTTTTTTTATTTAATAAAAGCGTACTGTTATTAAATTTATAAATACTAATTTTATAATTGATCCTAAAATTTAATTTTATAAAAGGATTTTTTTTATTTTTGCTTACAAGTAGTGCGATAAAATAAAATGCCTTAAATTTGCGCATTCCTTTTTTTAATTCAAGCTTCATATTTTTCATGAGCAAAGATAAATCTAAATGATAGAACCATGTATTGAGCTTCATTGAGGGATTGGAATTTTTTTATATAAGTTATTAATATTAAAAATTTAATATTTTTTAATAATTCGATTTAGCTTGTAATGCACTGAAAGGTTGATGTTTTACAGATATTGTTCTTTTCTCTCCTCATTGAAGGAGGTTGGAAATCGCCAATCGAAGCTTGCCTAGATTGATTTATTTTAATTTCCAAATTTTGACAATCTTAATCAATTTTAATTAAAGAATAAGGAGATATAAATAATATTTTGATCATTCAAAAATAATATAAATAAAAACCACTATATTAGAATATAGGGTTTCTATTCAAAATTTAATCTAAATTTTAAAATTTTAAGATATATTAGACAACATAACGTTTACTTAATCCCCACTCGGCTAAGATTCGACGATAGGTGGTTGAAGAACGATCCGCTTCAAAGTGTGCTTCCATAGAAATATCGAGCGGTAATTCTTCAGGTTTCTGGCTTTCCACCATGTCCTGATCTTCGGCAAAAATTTGTGCATTGAAGTCATATACCGCCTGTAAATCTCCTGTGGTATCGAAGTTGCGTGTCAGTGGCACAAATAAACGGGTTTTATTGTGTGAGATCGGACAACAGGCATTGAGAATTTTTAATTGTCCTTGTTCTGGGAAATGTACGGTAAGCACTGCAGAAAACGGTGGATAGACATCAAATACACGTTTCCACAAAAAGCCTTCCGGTGCCAAATCTTGCATACCATGTGGGTAGTTGCTGACACTGCTGACATATTCGGTATGCAGGCCGTAATCTGTACGTTCTGTCGTGTATTTGGGTACAACCTGATTTTCAGGGTCTGCGAAAGAGCCCTGATGAACCCAGGCAAAATGTGCAACATCAATAAAGCCTTCCAGTTGACGGCCACTCGAACCGGCAATATCCACAAACGGCGGTAAAATTGCCTGATGATCTGGCATCTCCCAGGTATCTAAAACAGGAAAATTGGCTTTTGCTTCGTCACGGCCAAAAATACTGGTCCAGATCAAGCCATATTTTTGCACTACAGGAAATTTGGTCAGAGAAAAACGCTCAGAAATGTTGGTCAGCTCGGGTTGTGCAGGAATTTTGATACATTTACCCTGGCCATTGTAGTGTAGACCATGATAAGGACAGATCAGGTTTTCACCCGAAACCCAGCCTTTGGTTAAAGGTACACCCCGGTGTGGACAGAGATCACGAACCAGATGAATATCACCACTTTCTGTTTTGTACAATGCCAGTTTGACATCAAGCAGGGTCACTTGTTGCGGTTGGATAGAAACGTCCTGAATTCGTGCAACCGGATACCAGTGACGAGCCAGAATATCCCAGTCCTGATCATCAAACTGGCTATAGCAGGGTTTGTTGAATAAATTAATGACTGGAATTGCGTTCATATCAAACCTATATTCTTACTGTGGATGGTCTCTTTTTACAGGCCTTGAACATTGCATGCCTGTGTGATTTTGGCTTTGCTTATGATTGAAATTACTTAATTTATTGTCATTCTGTCTATTAGAATGATTCGTACTATTCATTCTTAAAATTAGAACACATCAACCATGTACAAATGTACTTGCCGATTAAAGCAGCCTTCTTTGGCATAAAACTCGCATAAACACGGTTATCTCAAATATTGATATAAATAAACGGTGGTTCTTCGCTTGACTAAATTAATGAATACGCCTTTTTCCCGATTTTCAGAATATTTTATCGCGGTGGCGAAAACGGGAAGTTTACGCAAGGCCGCAGATCAATTATTCATTTCCGTGTCTGCAGTACATCGGCAAATTGCCTTGGCTGAAGAAGAACTGGGAATTGTGTTATTTGAGCGCTTGCCCAATGGTTTAAAACTGACACTGGCGGGCGAATTGCTCTATGCCGATGTTATAAAATGGCAAAAAGAATTCCAGCAAACCCGGATTCGCTTTGATGAAATTCAGGGGCTTACGCGTGGGACCATCGAATTTGGTTTAATTTCTGCCTTAAATGATGGTTTTGTCATGCAGTCCGTGCAATATATGTATGAACATTATCCCTGGATTAATTTTAATATCCGGGTCGCAGACAGTGAAATTGTAGCCAAAAAAGTGATTGAGGCAGAACTGGATTTTGGCCTGATCCTGAATCCAAAATCCCATCAACATATTGAAGTCCTCCATTTTCTGGAGCTGCCTTTAGGTTTTGTAATGGGTAAATCACATCCTCTTGCTCAAGCAGAAAAGATTTATTTTTCCGATACCTTGAACGACAACCATTTTATTCCGGCCGACCCCCTGATTATTCATGATTATGTACAGGCATTATATAAACATCATCAATTTATACCTGCACGTAAAACGGAATCGAATGATATCCACCTGATGAATACTCTTATTCAGGCGAATTCCGGGATTGGAATTTTTAGTTATCTCGATGTTTTACCCTATGTAGAGCGAGATGAAGTGGTCTTTAAACCTATTTCTGAAAAAGGGCTGCATCCGCTGACCATTGCCCTCTGTGTGGCGCCTAAACGCCAGATTTCACGCGTTTCCCAGTTGATGATCAAACATATTATTGAACAAATGGAAGCTTTAAAAAGCAAGGTGCAGCAACTGTAGTATTTTCATACTTAAATAACGAAAACCGCGATGGCTAAAATCGCGGTTTCTCAATATGTGATGCTATTAATGAGGCTTAATCCAATGGATTGCCCACAATATTGCTAATAATGCCTTTCATAATATGTGGGCCTTGCTCTTTCCGTAGGTCTGCATACCAGTCTTTGGTAATTTGTTCATCTTTCATATGCGTGACATCACAACGCTTACGTGCACGTAGCAGCAATTCATTGGCGCGTTCATTGCGTTTATTCTGATAACGTTTCAGGGCATCTTCCAGACCTAGCGTATTAATTTGTAAGGCACGTGCGAGATAGACTGCATCTTCCATTGCCTGGCAACCTCCCTGCCCGATATCCGGTGTGGTGCTATGTGCCGCATCCCCTAAGATTACCACACGGCCCTTATAAAACTGGGTAAAAGGCTCAATATCATGGATTTCGACGCGATTGGTTTTCTGCTCATCAATACTGTCAATCAGGCATTGAACCTGTGGGCACCAGCCAGAAAAATACTGTTTTAATAGGGTCTTATATTCCGAACGCTGATTTTCCAGACCTGCGGGCAATGGCACATCAAAGAAGAAATAAAAGCGCTGCTCTGCCACAGGCATCAGTGAAGCACGTTTGCCTTCACCGACAAAAGTGGTCCACTGCTGTGCGGGCGCTAAATCTTCAGAGATCTCAACCAGTCCGTTCCAGTTCACATAGCCGGCATAACGGCGTTCAACCTGTTTGCCCAATACATACTGACGCGTCATGGAATGGGTACCATCTGCGCCAATTAAGAGTTCTGCAGAAGCAGTGCTGCCATCCTGAAAACCGATTTCGACGTGTTGCCCCTTATCCTCAATAGACACCATTTTTTTACCGAGCTGAATATCCTGCCGGCCAAACGCATCCATTAACATATTTTGTAATTCAGCACGCGATACCGGATATGGACGTTGACCGACTTCTTCAATTAACGGCGCCAGACTAAACTGCGTCATGACCTCACCATTCAAACCATCGATATAGGCTAAGTCATTCATCTGGCCACCTAACTTTGCCACCTGCTCAGTTAGACCTAAATAATTCAAACACTTCACCCCGTTTGACCACAAGGAAATTGCAGCACCGACAGGTAAAATCTGTTCTGCCTGCTCATAGATGGTGACCCGATGTCCGAACTTTTTTAGTGCAATTCCTGTGGTTAATCCGCCCATGCCTGCCCCAATAATTGCAATTTCCATCTATTTCTCCTGGCTATTTCACCTTCATTGCCAGCTAAAATGCTAAAAACGTGCCATCCTTGAAAAAAATGCACTAAAAAAATTGCGAAAGTTGGCATACGCTGTGCTTTTAAATTCCTTCAATGTCCTGTTTTTATAAATACAGAATCAAATCTGAGTTTATAAAAGTGCATATTCATGTGACGTATAACAATGATGATGGAAATTTAAGATGGCGACCTTATTAGCTCCAATTTTTGATCTGCCTGCTCCAGTACAGCAGTTAACTAACCTTGCAGATGCGCGAATTGGCGCAGAAATTCTTGAATGTTCAGATGAGTTTTTTGCTGAAGCGAAACGCATGTTGCAGTTTGAGGCACCGGTCTTTATCGAAGACAAGTTTGATGAGCATGGCAAATGGATGGATGGCTGGGAAACCCGTCGCAAGCGCCACGCGGGCTATGATTGGGCCATCATTAAACTTGCTGTTACAGGTCAAATCCAGGCACTGGATATTGATACGACTTTTTTTAGCGGCAATTATCCGGCCTCTGCTGCTGTGCAAGCATGTTATGCGCCAGATGGAAATCTTGATCAGGCAGAATGGATCAGCATTCTGGAAAATAATGTCCTGGGACCCAGTCAACATCATATTTTTCAGATTTCAGCTAAACAGATATTTACCCATGTCCGTTTGAATATTTATCCTGACGGTGGGATTGCACGTTTTAAGGTCTATGGCCAGGTAAAAATCGATCTGCAAGATCGTGATCAAGTGCTGGATGTCTTGGCACTCGAACATGGTGGCCGTGTCGTTGCCTATAGCGATGCGCATTTTGGACATCCACGCAATCTGATTAATCCGGGGCGTGGCATTAACATGGGCGATGGCTGGGAAACCAAACGGCGTCGTGCCCCAGGTTTTGACTGGTGCATTTTGGCTTTAGGATCGAGTGCCCGAATCGAGAAAATTGAAATTGATACCGCCCATTTTAAAGGTAACTTCCCTGCCGAGGTTTCTATTCAAGCCATCTATGTTGAGGATGCAACCGATGAGCAACTCATTCCACAAAGCATGTTCTGGCCTTTTTTGTTAGAAGCCCAGTCCATGCAAATGGATCATATTCATCATTACATCAATAAAATTTTACAGCACGAAAAAATTTCCCATATTCGTGTCAACATGATTCCGGACGGTGGCATCAGTCGGATTCGACTCTGGGGTAAATTGGCTTGAAGGATGAATGATATGTCTATGCAAAGTATAAAAATACAGTCTTTAAGCACTGAAAGTTTTCTGCCTTTTGGAGAAGTCATTGCCTGTCAGGGTAATCATTATTTTCATATCAATGAGCAGCAGACTGAGCGTTATCATGCTTTGGCTGAAGTAGAAAGTGATACCAAGGTCGGAATGAGTATTTTTAGAAATATACAAGCCACGACAATTCCTTTTCATATCTCAATGCTGGAAAGGCATCCTTTAGGATCACAGGCTTTTATTCCAATGCATGGCCAGCAATTTTTAATCGTTGTAGCGCCTGAACTTGATCATACACAGCCCGATATTAGTCAGATTCAGGCATTTATCAGTGATGGTTCGCAAGGCGTGAATTATCGTGCCGGAACCTGGCATCATCCTTTATTGACGCTTGAAGCCCCCAGTGAGTTTGTGGTGGTGGAGCGTATAGGTAGCGGATCAAACTGTGATGTTCATCCTTTCCCTAAAAGCATCCAGATCGTATTTTAAGTATATTAAAAAAGCCCTTTTTATCAGGGCTTTTACTTATTTCTTCATCACTTTGTCTAGAAGTGATATTTCACCAAAGCACTGACATTATTTTCATCAGCATTCGGGATTCCGAATTTATTGTTCCAGACAGAATGTTCAACCCCCAGATACAGGTTAGTTTCTGGCGAAATGTGTTTGCCGACATTCCATTTCCATTGTGTCGTCCAGTTCATTTCGCTTTTATGATCATCTTCTGCTGTTGACCAATCCAGGAAGCCATCCACCAGGAATTCTTCAGTACCCAGTTTGAATGGCACGGCATAGGTGAGTGTCAACTGGTAATCATCCTCAATACTCTCATTATTAGCTCGATAAAGATGAATGCCAGCATAACGGAAATATGGAATATCCAGATCGAAACCTACCCCATACAGGAAATTATCAAAACCCTCTCCACCTTCCCAGGTTGTTGCAATCAATACGTCTTTAACCGGACCAAAGGCAAGCTTCTGGCCTGATACTTCACCCAAACTTAATCGTGGTGAAAACTCAAAATAACTGGATTTAACATCATCTGTACCATGCATGCGGTCAATGAAGAAAAATACATCTGCATATTTTACTTTTGCCACATACTCAAAGGTGGCAGTCGCCTGTTTTTCATCGACCACCTCATAGTTTTCCCCATAAAGTCCGGTGACACTGAAGTCTTGCCAGACCGGTTTTGCCTGTGCGGATGCCGCACCTAATACAAGTAATGTTGCAGCAGTAAGTTGAGTGAATTTCATAAATAAGGGTCCCCAGTGGAATGAAAAAATCACGTTCTGAATTAAGCAAGAACAAAGCCAACTTTTTTAATTTTTGATAAAAAAACAGCCCATTTTCCTGGCTGCTTTCACTCTGGTTTAAATTTTCTAATGTGGAAGCTTTGCCACAATTTCTGTAGTCGCTGTACTTTTATTTTTAAATAGGTTCAGATGATTGAACAAAAGGTTGAGTAAAATGGCCATTAAGCAGGTTGAACTGATCCCCGAATGAAATAAGGTTTGCACCCATTTTGGAAAGTTGGCATAAAAGGAATGATCAATAATTGGAATCATGCCTGCTGCAATAGCCGTCGCGACAATAATGAGATTTTTTTGCTCGTTATAATCAATTTTAGCCAAGGTACGAATTCCGCTCGCAGCAACGGTTCCAAAAAGCACCAGACCCGCACCGCCCAGTACAGGTACAGGAATGGCAGCAATCAAACGCCCCATAATTGGCAGTAAACCCAGTACGACTAAAATCATGCCACCCGCAGCGACCACAAAGCGGCTTTTAATTCCGGTAATAGCCACCAAGCCGACATTTTGCGCAAAAGCACTTTGCATGAAGGAACCAAAAACCGGTGCCACCGCACTCGATAACATATCGGCACGCAAGCCATTCGAGATACGATCCGCATCCACTTGGGTACCTACAATCTCACCCACTGCAATGATATCTGCTGTGGTTTCGGTCATAATCACGAGAGTAACGATGAGCATGGAAATAATGGCAGTGAGCTCAAAAGTCGGTAGCCCAAAGGCGAAGAAGCTGGGTACCTGAATCCATGTTCCATTCGCAACTTTAGAGAAATCACCAAAACCAAATAAATAGGCCACTACTGAACCAAAAACAATTGCCAGAAGAATAGACAAGCGACGAATCGCAGCATGTCGGCTCAGATTCAGGCAGATGACAAAAGCCAATGTCATCAGTGCCAGACCAATATTTTCGACACTTCCCCATTCTGGTGCCTTGGGATTGCCGCCCATCATCCATCGGACTGCTACAGGTAATAAAGACAAACCAATGATAGTAATGACGCAGCCGGTCACTACAGGAGGAAAGAAACGGATAATTTTGGAAAAATAAGGTGCCAGAAAAAAACCGATCAATGAGGCGACAATGACTGCACCGTAGACGGCTTGCAAACCACCGCCTGTAGTCACAATCGCCACCATCGTCGCAACCCCGGCAAAAGAAACTCCCTGCACCAAAGGTAATTTCGCGCCAATATATTTCACCCCAACGGTTTGCAAAATTGTAGCTAAACCACCCACAAATAGCGCCGCTGCAATCAATAATCCAATTTGATAGGCTTCTAGGCCGGCTGCCGTTCCCACGATTAAAGGTGGTGCAATAATTCCACCATACATGGTCAGTACGTGTTGCAAACCATAAGCTGCACTTTTTCCCGCACCTAAATATTCATGTTCAGGTGATATTGTTTTACTTTGTTCTGTCATTTTTCTCACCTCAAAGTCAAAATATAAAATCAGCTTCCGCGATATGTGGAGTACGCGAATGGGCTGATCAGTAAAGGAATATGAAAATGCTGGGATGCATCTTTTATATAAAAATGAATGACTGCTTTAGGAAAAAAAGTTTCTAATCCCAAACCTTCAAAATAGGCAGATGTAAAAAACTCAAGACTATAGATACCTGTGTTTAAATCGACCATGCCAAAATCACTGACGCGGCCGTCTGTATTGGTTTTTGCTTCCCTGATCAGGCGACCGTCTTCTGAAAATAGTCGAACGACCACGTCTGTTGCAGGTTTTCCCAGATGCGTATCCAGAATATGTGTGCTAATCATGCATGAAGCTCCTGAGCCAGTCGTGACAAGGCAATTTCTGCCAGTTGTTGATGCACAATACATTTCTCAATCTCTGGATCATTCAGCAAGCGAGATGTCAGGGCGTGAAGAACGTCTTCACTGCTCAATCCAGCGGCTTTGATCAGAAAGATAAACCCATATTTTTTTTCATAGGCAAGATTGCCTTTAAGCAGTGCAAGCCGGGTATCATCATCTGCGGCAATGCCGGATTGTTCATGATGGGAAAAGTCTTTTTCTATTTCACTTAATTCAGCTTGTGCTTTTTTCTCGCCTATACGGGGATGATTATCCAGCGCAGCTTTAATCTCATCCCAGTTCCAGGTCGCTGCTTGTTGTTGCGCTGCACTCAAAACCTCCTCAAGCGATGCATAAGGACGCTTTGCGACAAGCTCGGTTGACCAACTGGGTATTTGCACGCAGTGCTTTAAAAAGATCATCGCCTCTTCTGTTGATGCTTGATTAAATTCAAAGAGTTGCACTATTCAATCGCCTGATTATCTGGAATGATTATTTAAGGCAAGTTTTGCAATAATAGTGCCAAAGCTGAGTTTTCATGATTTTCATAAAGTACATGACTCAAAAAAGAGCATTTAAACTGATATTTCCAAACATATTTTATGATTATGGCGCATGATGGTTATACCAGTGCTCGGCAATATCCCCACGGCGGCAAATCCAGACCTTGTCATGATTTTGAATGTAGTCCAAGAACCTTTGTAGTGCTTTAAAACGTCCCGGCCGTCCTAAAATACGGCAGTGCATGCCAATCGACAGCATTTTTGGCGCAGTTTCACCTTCGGCATAGAGCACATCAAAAGCATCTTTGAGATATTGATAAAACTGTTTCCCGCTATTAAAACCGCCAGGTGAACTGAATTTCATGTCATTGCTATCCAGGCTATAAGGAATAATCAAATGCGGACGTGTTTCCCCTGCCTGATTGGTCAAGGTGCTCCAAAATGGCAAGTCATCTCCATAATAATCAGCGTCATATTTGATTTGAGGAAATTCAGCCAGGAGTTGACGGGTATTCGGACTGTCCCGACCGGTATACCAGCCGATCGGTGCTTCACCAAACAGGTTTTCCAAGACACTGATTGCCTGATCCATATACTGACGTTCGAGTTCAATTGGCATGTCCTGATAATGTAGCCAGCGCTGCCCATGTGAAACGACATCATAATGAGCGGCTTTAATCGCCTCGACTACATAAGGATTACGTATTAAGGCCATACCGACTCCAAAGATGGTCATCGGCAAACCACGTTTCTGGAACTCCTGATGAATGCGCCAGAAACCTGCACGTGAACCATATTCGTACATCGAATCCATCGACATATGTTTATCTGGAAAGCTGGCAGCACCAATGATTTCAGATAAAAACTGTTCTGACCCTGTATCGCCATGTTCAATGTGGTTTTCACCACCTTCTTCATAATTCAGTACAAACTGTACCGCGACACGCGCGCCGTTTGGCCATTGCACTTTTGGTGGTTCGCCATGATAACCAATCAGGTCACGCGAATAAGGTGCACTGCGAATGCTGTCAATAAGTTCTTGTCCGCGTAAGTAGCTAGTCGTCACATCAATTCCTTGTCGATTCTAGTAAATGATCAATGGTCTATACGCGTGATAAGCAATTTATGCGCCAAAGTAGAGCATTGAAACTGAGAGCACGCTTTTTAAAAAAATATTTTCAGCGAGATTTAAGCTTAGAAATATCCCACCTCAATATTTGCGTGGTTGAATATAAAAAAACTGGAAAGATGTTTATTTGTTTTCAATCGCCGGTCAGTGTTCTGATTTACGCAATCCTATGTCCTGTTAATTGAAATTTCATAGAACACATTGCTGTTTTATAGTCCAGCTAAAGGTCACGAAACAGAATCCATTATGAATACAAATATCGCCACGTTTAGTCCCGACTTACCAGTCCATATGACATTCGAGGAACATGACTGGCACCTCTTGGCTCAGTACTGGTATCCGATTGCACTTGCGCGTGATATTACAGATCAGCCAACAAGTAGCATGCTGCTTGATATGCCGCTGGTGATTTATAAAATGAACGATGAACTGGTGGTGGCGAAAGATGCATGTCCGCATCGCGGTGTACCTTTAAGCTTGGGGAAAAATGACGGCCAGGGCGTGGTGTGTCGTTATCACGGTTTACGTTTTGGCAGTGCAGGTAAATGCAACCGTATTCCTGCACATCCTCAGCATAAAATATCGGAGCGTTTCCATCTGAAAACTTATGCTGCGGTAGAAAAATATGGTCTGATCTGGTGTTCGTTAAGCGCTACAAAAGATGCAGAACCTCATATTCCTCATATGCCTTTTTGGGATGATGCTGAGTATCAGCAACTGGTCTGCCCTCAGATAGACATTCAATGTTTTGCAGGAAGACAGCTCGAAGGTTTTATTGATGTAGCACATTTTGCCTGGGTGCATCCCGATACTTTTGGCGATCCGGACGATGTAGAAGTTCCTGAGTATAGTACGACAGAAACGGAGGTCGGTTTTAACGCAGATTACGTCAGCAGTGTAGGACGTTATCCGATCGGAATCGAGCAACGCGGTCAGGAAGATTTTAAATGGTTACGCCATTTCGAAGTGAGCCTACCCTTTACTGCAACCCTTACGATTCATTTTCCGAATGATGCCAAGCAGGTCATCATGAATTCGGCTTCACCGATGACTGCACGTTCAACACGACTTTTTGCACCTATTTGCCGCAATTATGATAAAGATTTGCCGATTGAAGATGTCTATGCATTCAATATGAAAATCTTTGAAGAAGATCGTATCATTGTGGAAAACCAGAAACCTGAATATTTACCTTTGGACTTATCTTTAGAAGCGCATTTTCCGGCAGATCGGAGTTCAAGCATGTATCGAAAACTGTTACGCAAACAGGGATTTAGTCCTTTATTTGCAATGTAGAAACTTAAGTACAAGAGAAGCGACTTGAGACAGATTTCTTAATATGTCTCTTTTTCCTCTATAACCCTCCACAGTACTTTTCCGGGATTGGCCTGTGTCATAAGTGCCTTATCTGACTTTAGCGGATTGAATTGTTTCCGAGCATAATATGTGTTCCGAACTAAAAAAACTATGAGCGTTGCTTGCTGAACAGACAGTAACTGAGTTTCCAACCACTCCTTGTTAAGTGAGCCAGTAATTGCTGTATTAATATAGCCACGTTCACTTCACTCTTATGAGCTAGACCAATTTCACCAACTTCCCCATCATTTTTGGATTAAGTCGTTCCGATTCGTATGTATAAAAAGATATTGCAAAAAAATGAGGATATTTTTCCTCCCTCATCAGTGCTTTGGTTTACTCGCTAAGAATGCAGATTTAAAAGAAAAGTATTGCTTTAATTACATCTTATAGTATGTAGAGTAATATAAATTATAAAATAAAAACCAAGAAACTCAAGTTGTGATTTTTTAAATATAAAAAATTAATTTAATAATAATTATAACGATAAAAAATTTGTTTATTTTAAAATTAATATTATTTATTAATTAAAATTTTAGATAAAAATTCTGATTTATTTTTAGATGTTAATATTTTAAAATTCATAATCCTTTTTTTAAAACAAATAAATACGAGTGTATTAGAAAAGATTGTTTCTTATAAAAATGAAATAATATTTTTAAGTTATTGATAATATTAGGAGAATAGAATTCTTTAGTATTTTTATAAAATATTTATTTAAGATTAAAGCTATTGATTTAAATGAATAAAATTAACAAAATTTTTTTAAATAAGATTTATTACAAAATTATGTTTTATTAAACATTAAAATTATTGAGTATAAATATTATTACCCTATATTAATTAAAGGCAATCTAATATTTTTAGATGTTGCTTTCTATCTGTATTTATTAAATCTATGAATATCAGTATAAAAATACTGGTTCTAATATTTTTTTGGAGAACTTTTAATGAGCAATTCAAATCTTTCACCACTATTACGCAGAAGCATGGGTTTTGATCGTTTCAATGATTTATTCGACTATGCCCTGCAAACAGTTACGCCTAATTATCCCTATTATAATGTTGAAAAGGTAGGAGAAAATGATTATCGCATTTCTGTTGCTACGGCAGGATTCAATGAAGATCAGCTTCAAATTAATGTAGAAAATCAATTATTGGTTATAACTGGGAATGTTGAAGAAGAAAGCTCAGAATCTACGGTTGAATTTTTACATAAAGGAATCTCTAAGCGGTCATTCAAACTATCGCTGCGTTTAGATGATAATATGGAAGTACAACAGGCCAATTATGAAAATGGTTTACTAACCATAGACTTGAAACGCAACATTGATGAAGAAAATATGTCACGTCAAATTCCAATTGGGCGTAAGTCTAATGAACAAAAGATGTTAGATGACTCTAAAGCAGACTCTAACTCGGAATCTCAATCACAGTCTAAAGCGGAATAACTTAAAATTTTCGGTTCCTGGTATAGCCTCGGACTCATCTGTCAAGAAAAGCATAACTCTCTAATTCTTTATTTTAATTCTTTTTATGTTCAAGAATTAGAGAGTTAAATCTTCCCTACCTCTGATTTTTTATAATTATTTATTGTTATTATGAGACTGATTAGATCACTTTTTAACAAGATAATCACCCCTAAATTTCATAAATCCGATCACTGACTTATAAGAAAGTGTGATTAATATCACTCAATTGATCACAACAACAAGTCGTTCAATTTGGCTGTCAATTCTTAAACTCTAGCTCCCACTGGTCTAGACTTCATGGCACATTGATTTATTCAAGTTTACGGTGTCCGCACGTAAAACTGTTTTGAGCAGGCTAGGCCGGGCTTTATGCTAGCTGTTTATTGCCAATTTTTTTACTCTTAATTTATTTAAGCTAAAAAAAAGCAGGTGCCTAAAAGAATTGGCGACCTGCTACTCTAGGGGAACTATATCAACACGACATCTCACTTCAGTCTTAATATAAAAGTCCAAGCTTAAAAATCGCTTAATTTCGCGAAAAAAATGTAAACACCATGTATAAAAATTCTATAAGGCCTTGGATTTTTTAAGAGAGTTTTAAGCTTAGAAATTTATGCTTTACTTCATCTCTGATTGACCGAATCTGTTCTATGTCTTCCTACCGATCACCTTATAAAGGCACCTCGGGAATCCTGCGTATTTTGAATGCAGCACGTTATTCCCTGGCTGGTTTTAAAACAGCCTTTCAAAATGAGGCTGCCTTCCGGCAAATCCTGCTCATCAACCTTATTTTGATTCCATTAAGCTTTTGGATTTCGGTTAGTCCAGCTGAGCAAGCGCTCATGGTGGTTGTTTGTCTATTGGCGCTGATCATTGAACTGATTAACTCAGCCATAGAGGCTGTGGTAGACCGTATTTCCATGGAACGGCATGAGCTGTCTAAAAATGCCAAGGACATGGGCAGTGCGGCCCAGTTTGTAGCACTCAGTCTAATTACAGTGACTTGGGGCATCATTTTGGCTGGTCATTCGATTTGACCACTGCGCCTGCTACTGCCTGAAATGGACCATTAAAAATGATCACTGATCGTTCCCGGTTCTTATTGACCCAAACCTTACTTTTGATATTCAGTTTTTTGGTTCTTTTAAACTTCTTTGATATTGGAGGAGTGCTTGATTTACAGCTTATCTATCCCTTTATCGATGATCAGGGGCACTTCCCCCTTCGACAACACTGGGCATTGGCAGAACTTAATCACCGTTATGTTAAAGACATGCTAATTCTGGTATATATCCTATTATTTCTGGGCTGGCAGGTATCACTAAAATGGCAGAACTGGCATACACGCCGCTGGGAATTTGGCTATTTCTTTAGCATGGTGGCAGTGACCACAGCCTCGATCGGAATTTTAAAATCCCAGTCGGCCCATGCCTGTCCCTGGAATATGGTTATTCCCACTTATGATGGTATTTTATGGGATTTTAGTGCTACTGCTGGCCACTGTTTTCCTGGGGGGCATGCCTCTAGCGGTTTTGCCTTGGTGGCTGGCTATTTTGTTTATCGTATGTCTAATCCCAAGCGGGCTTATTTCTTTCTGATCGCTGCAGTAATTTTAGGATTAGCCATGGGCTGGGCACAAATGATGCGTGGAGCGCATTTCCTGAGTCATAACCTTTGGACTGGCTGGATTATCTGGTGCCTGAATGTTATCGGCTATGCGCTGTTTAGCCACAAATTAGAGATAGAAGAAACTGTTCTTTAGCATGTTAAATCAAACAGCCTCAACGCCAAAATAATCCGAAGCCTATCTCATTAGGCTTCGGCTAAAGGAAAATTGACCTGTACACAAAGGCCACCCAGATTGAGACTTCGGGAAAATTCGAGCGTTCCACCCAGGCGTTCGGTGGCTTTATCTACAATAGACAAACCCAAACCACTGCCAATTTCTGCATGATTATGTATCCGGTAGAAGCGTTGCCGAATCTGATTGAATTGAGCCGTATCAATCCCGGTTCCGCTATCTTCGATCTGTAAAACTGCCTGCTGGCCTTGCTGGAAAATCGATACGTTAATTACGCCATCCTTCGGACTATATTTAATCGCATTATCGATCAGGTTATAAATAATTGAATGCAAGGCCGAAGCTTGGCCTTGAATCAACAGTTCCTGCTGCTGCTCCACCCCTAAATCTATCTCTTTCTGCAGTGCCAACTGAATCAGTTCTTCGATACAAGTGACAGTCATCTGATTCAGTGACAGCAATTGAACCGGCTCACTTAAACCTTCGCTTACATCCTGTTTGGCGAGACTTAATAACTGGTTAACCAGATGCTGCATGCGCAAAATGCCTTGGCTCAAGTTATGGATAGACTTACTTTGCGGAAATTGCTGTAGCAAAATTTGTAGCTGTAAATTCAAGGCCGTGAGTGGCGTACGTAACTCATGTGCGGAGTCCGCCACAAATTGACGTTGTTCCTGTTGGGCCAGGGAAATTCGACCGAACAGGTGGTTCATTTCCTGAATGGTCGGTTCCAGCTCCAGAGGATAATCTTTCATTGCAATCGGCTTTAAGTCTTGTGCCTTGCGGCTGGCCAATTCAGTTTTAAAATCATTAAGAGGCTGAAAATTTTTCCGGATCATCCAGCCTAAACCGAATAATGCAAAAGGTAAAAAAAGCACATAGGGAAGAAACATATTGGCTGCCAGTTCCAGCGCCAGTTCCTGCCGGACATTTTGCTGCTGGCTCACCTGAATCTGTAGTTGTTTACCAGGAATAATATAAGTTAACCAAGTTCCATACGGCGTTTGATGCTTGTAGAAACCTGCTTTCCTGACCGGTGCAACCAGAACATTGTGCGGATGCAAGGAAGTGGCTGTATCTGTATAGGACCAGATATCTACAAATAAATCTTCTTCACCGTACTGTTTTGCCAGATCGATTTGACTCTGCAGGGGCTGCGGATGATTTTCTGCAATGCGCTCTGCCAGACTTTGCATCTGTTTATCCAGTACTTCATTAATTTCTTCGAGTGCAATCCGGTATGCTGCAAAGATCAGCACACAGCCTAATACCAGGCTAAATAATGAAATATAAATAACCAGACGTTTTTGCAAGGAATAACGTTTTTGCATGGCGCTCATCCTAAGCGATACCCTAGCCCACGTATGGTGCGGATGAAGTCTTTTCCTAGCTTTGCCCGCAGATGATGAATATAGACCTCTACCGTATTACTGCTGACATCACTATCAAAATCATAAAGCTTGTCTTCTAAATCGTTTTTAGAAAAAATTTTGCTAGGATGCATGAGGAGTGCAGTGAGAATAGACCATTCTCGATTAGACAACTCGATCGGTTCACCATTAAAGCATGCGATGTGCTGTTCCAGGTCCAGTTCCAGCCCACTGTGTGATAATTTCTTATTTATATCTGTCACAGTATTTTTGAAGCCAGTACGTCGCATTAAGGCATGAATACGGGCCAGCAGTTCGTCAAACTCATAGGGTTTAATCAAGTAATCATCTGCTCCCTGATTCAGCCCATCTACCCGGTTTTGTAATTGATCCCGAGCCGAGATAATCAGTACCGGTAAATTTGGAAACTTCTGCCGGATATTCTTTAGCACCAGCATGCCATCCATCATCGGCAAGCCTAAATCGAGCAGGACAATATCATAGACCTGCTGCTGTAACTGTTTTAAACCCTCAATCCCATTATTGACCCAGTACACCTCAAACTGATGCAGTTTAAGCAATGTTTCAGTCGACTCGGCAATCATAAAGTCATCTTCAATAATCAGTATTTTATGCATTTCAAGCTCTGTTTTTTAATGATGATGAGCATTGTGCAAGCATATCATTTTTAGCTTCAATCACTTGCGTTTTTATATCCAGCATACTTAATAAGCTGGGGAAAAGATGGTCGTGACTGCGTGCCTGTCCGGTCTGTGTTTTTAAACAGCTTAGCTGCCGGGCATTGTACTGTTGCCAGGTATCGGAAAACCACATCAGCATTGGGATATGGGTTTGCTGAGTGGGCGCCATGCTATAAGGAGCACCATGCAGGTATAAACCATGCTCTCCGGTGGATTCTCCATGATCAGACAGGTACCAGAAACCGGTCTGATATTGAGTCTGCTGCTTTAAAGTTTCAATGATCTGGGCAAGAACATGGTCTGTATATACAATCGAATTATCATAGCTATTCTTTAATTCTTCTGTACTACAGCCCTGAATAGCATTGGTATTACAGGTCGGTTGAAATGGCTGATATGGCGCTTTGGAACGCTTGTAATATGCGGGGCCATGACTACCCATCTGATGCAGTACAATTAATTGTGGGGTCGGGTTGTTTTTATCCAGATGTGCCAGATAATCTTTCAGGCTATCCACTAGGATTTCATCAAAACATTCACCACCGGCATCACACCACTTCTGTTTCAGTTGTGCCGGAATCTGGTATTTTTGTACCCGGTCACAGGCACCTTTACAGCCCGAATTATTATCAATCCAGGTCACCTGATAACCGGCCCGCTGCGCAATATCCAGCAGACCTTCTCGGTGGCTGGCTAGCTGTTCATCATAGGTTTTACGTGACATGCCCGAAAACATACAAGGGACTGAAACGGCTGTTGCAGTTCCACAGGAGCTGACCTGATTGAAATTAATTACCGATAACTTGCTCAGTTCAGGATTGGTATTGCGCGCATAGCCATTTAAAGCGAAACTCTCAGCACGTGCAGTTTCTCCCACAACTAGCACCATCAATTTAGGATGATCCTGCATTTGGGCCTGCTGTAACAGATGTGCATCTTCGCCGAAAACCACCAAAGGCAAATTTGCTTTAGGTGCTTTCTTTTTATAATAAGACAAAGTAGACGCAATGCTGTTTTGTGGCGAAAGCATGCCTTTCAGATCGCGATGTTCTCGGAAGATCGCTGCATAATCGACATAAAAACAGTATAACAATCCCAGAATCAAGCCAGCTGAGAGCACACTGCTCAGGCTCTTATGTACTAGCTGATGTCCAAGCGATGCAGGCTTAATTTTCAGCATCCACACAACGCAGAGGGGAAAAATCACAAACACCAATGTCCAGATGACTAATCGCATTGACCAGAGATCTCGAACTTCACGGGCATCGGTTTGCAGCATATTCTGGATCTGGTCAGGCGTGATAACGACCCCTAGACTATTGACAAAATAAGCACTAAAACCACCTAAAATAATCAGGACACTGGCCAGTATTTTGGCATTCCATTTCCAGTTCAGCCACTGTAATATCAGATTGTAAAACGCAATAATGATCAGTGCCGTGGCAGCCAGTAACAGACCTGCTTTTAGATTGGTATAAGGCGTAAATTCATGGATTTTCTGATAGAAAGCAAAGTTTAGGATCAATCCCAACCAAATAGCCAGCAACACGTTAAAACCTAAAAGACTGATCGACTTTTTCGGTTGTTGACTAAAAAAAGAAGAATGGGAAAATAGCTTCAGCATAATCCATGGCTCAAAGACTTTAAGATGTTTCAGCTTATAATTTGAATCTTAAAAATGGCTTAAAGAGATGTATATAGACAATATATTTTTTGATTGCTTAATAGTCCGTCACTATTAATCTACCTGTTTTATATGCTTCAGGAATAAAAAGAGCATCCAATTATTTTTGGATGTCTTTTCAAACTATCCTATATACACGTAAGGATTACAAGTCAAACCTTGATAAGGTTGTTCGCACATAAGAGGATATAGAGCAGAAAACCAGAATTAATTTTCGACTAAAGTTTTTATATCGATCACAAAACGGTATTTCACATCACTCTTTAACATGCGTTCAAAAGCTTCATTGATATTGCGCATTTCAATCATTTCCACATCAGCAACAATATTATGCTCCCCACAGAAATCCAGTAACTCCTGAGTTTCCTTAATGCCACCAATTACTGAACCGGCAATTGATCTTCTTCCCATAATCAGTGGAACTGAATTTGCACTAATCTCTCCTAGATATCCCACCAGAACAATGGTTCCATCTAAGGTTAATGTTGGAATATATGACTCCAAGTCATGGTTGTAAGGTACCGTATCTATAATTAAATCAAACTGATTCGCGACGGAATTCATTTGAGCTTCATCTGTTGATAGCACTACCTGATGGGCACCTAATTTTTTTGCATCCCCCTCTTTATTGACTGAACGGGTAAATAAGGTCACATCTGCGCCCAAGGCATTGGCCAGCTTAATTGCCATATGTCCCAAACCACCTAAGCCCACAACCGCTACTTTACTGCCCTTGCCAATATTCCAGTGACGTAAAGGTGACCAGGTGGTAATGCCTGCACACAGAAGTGGAGGCACAGCTTTAGTATCCAGATTTTCAGGTACTTTCAATACAAAATCTTCACTACAAACAATTATTTGTGAGTAACCGCCATAAGTAGGCTGCTGGTCATAACGATCCAGGCTGCCATAGGTCTGAATATTTCCTTGTTCACAATACTGTTCTAATCCTGAATGACAGGCTGAACAGGTACGACATGAATCGACCATACAGCCAATTCCTACCAGATCACCCTCTTTATATTTTTTAGCTCCAGAACCCGTCGATATGATGCGTCCTACTATTTCATGACCTGGAACTATGGGATAAAAACTAAATCCCCAGTCATTTCTAACCTGATGTAAATCGGAATGACAGACACCACAATATTCAATTTTGATCACCACATCATCTTCACGTGGCGTTCGGCGTTCAAACTTAAAAGGTACTAAAGGGCTTTGTGATGAATGTGCGGCATATCCCAATACTTCGGTGTTCATATTTTTTTCTCGTATATTGTGGTCAGGATAAAATCTGATAAATAAATATTTATCCTGAAGTATTAATTTTGAATAGTCGCTAAAATTTCAATAAAAAATCAAGGACTGGTATTATTAAAATAGTATAAAAATCAAAAAGTTTATGTCTGATCTGATGGCTTTGAAATATAGACTGAATTTTCATTAAAAATGATCAATCAGTCCGTTTATCTTAAGCCTGAAAATAACATCTCAGCCAATCTTTATAAAATAAATCATTAAAATACTATAATAATTTTATATTTTAAAAATTAGTCAAGAGTTTGCTCTCCCCCACCATTTACAAACAATGTTTGCCCAGAAACCCAGGAAGACATTGGAGAAGCAAAAAATAATACTGCGTTTGCAATATCTTCAGCTTCACCCAGTCGTTGTAAAGGAGTATGAGCTAACATTTTTTTTTCAATTTCCGGCGTAAGTACTTTTGCTAATGCAGCAGTACGTACTGCTCCTGGCCCAACGGCATTAATTCTGACGATAGGCCCAAAATCATGGGCCAAGTTAGCGCCCATATGATTAAGGGCAGCTTTTGAAGAGGCATAGCCACTCATGGCTGGGCTTTTATTAATGGAACTCATTGAGGTAATATTGACGATTGAGCCATATCCGGCTTCATTCATATAAGGAACAACCAGTTGGCAAAGTCGCCAGGCTGCAAATACATTTAATTTGAAGTCTCTGATAAAGTCGTCAACTGTAATTTTTGAAGGTGATTCCCGGCCACCACCTCCACCGCCCGCATTATTTACTAATATATGGATAGCTCCAAAAGTATTTCGGGTGGTTTCTACGGCGTTTACGAGGTCATCATCTTCCAGAATATTACAGGCTACACACTGGACTTCACCTCCTGTTTTTTCATGGATTTCTTGAGCAGCCTGTTTAGCCTTCTCCTGATTTAAATCCGCAATCATGACTTTAGCTCCCGCCTGAGCAAGAGTAAGAGCACAGGCATGGCCAATCCCTGCCGCCCCTCCCGTAACCAAAGCCACTTTTCCTGTTAAATCTATTAGAGAGTTTTGCATGAGATACCTCGTATTAATACATTGTCATATAACTTTATGAGGTTAAGATTTTTCCCTATCATAAATTTTCAGCACTCTAAAAGTAATATATTTACTTTAGAATTTATTTTTAATTGTAATAGTAGGTGTAATTGTAATTTTTACTTATAAATATCAATTTTATTCATAAAAATAATATCAATTTAATACACGACTATTATTTATTTTTAAGATTATTATTCTTTAGGATTCTTCTATTTTAAAATATTCCATCTTATTAAAATAATTAGTATAACTTTCATTTAAATATCAAAGAAAATTATTATGGAAAATGTATTTTATTCAGTCTGGTTTCAATAAAGACTTTTATTTTTGCACTTTTTATTATCTATGCAACGCATAAGAGATAAGCTACAGAGGATTACCCATAAGAAGTCGATCATGATTTGCCTGAAGTTGTACGGGCAATGGATCGACATCAAATAAAACGTATCTCCTCTCATAATATTTATATATCTTTATTTAATGTAATTAAGTTATTAGACCAATGATAATCTGGATGAATAATTGATAAATCTCGAATACATTCTGTTATGAAATGTTGAATACAATCTTATTTTTTCCAAAAGCCACTAATATATTTTGTTCTCATATGGCTAAAATCATTGGAATTGGAAAAGATATGAATCATTATCCTGAAAGCCCAGCTTCAAGTGAAAAACAAGACCATCAGCCGGGTGCACAAAATGAAATGAATCCTGCACCGGAAGTGATAAAACCGCAATATAAAGGCAGCGAAAAACTAAAAGGCAAGGTTGCCTTGATTACCGGTGGTGATAGCGGGATTGGCCGCTCTGTATCGGTCCTATTTGCCCGTGAAGGTGCTGATATCGCTATTTGTTATCTGGATGAAGATCGCGATGCGCTGGACACTAAAACAATGGTGGAAAATGAAGGGCGACGATGCCTGCTAATTAAATGTGACTTACAGGATCAAGAAGAAATCAGAAAAATGGTTGAACAGGCCCTACAGGAATTTAAAACCATTAATATTCTGGTCAATAATGCAGGGGTTCAGTATCCGCAAGAAAGTATTACCGATATTTCACCTGAACAATTATTTAAAACTTTCAACGTGAATATTCTATCCATGTTTTATCTGACTCAGGCAGTGATTCCGCATATGCAAGCCGGTGATAGCATCATCAATACAACCAGTATCACCAGTTATCATGGACATGACCAGTTAATTGACTATGCAAGTACGAAAGGTGCTATTACATCCTTTACCCGTAGCTTATCTACCAATTTGTTGAAAAATAAAACAGGAATTCGGGTTAATGGTGTAGCACCTGGCCCAATCTGGACACCGTTAATTCCAAGCAGCTTTGACGAAGAGCAACTTGAGGATTTCGGTAAACAGACCCCAATGGGCCGTATGGGACAGCCAAGTGAAGTAGCACCGGCGTATTTATTCCTGGCCAGTGAAGAAGCCAGTTATATTTCAGGTCAGGTGATTCATGTGAATGGCGGCAGTATTATTAACGGCTAATCAGGCAAAGAAGATAGCGGTTCTAGCTGACCGTTATCTTCATCTCCTTGATTTCAGGCCCATCTATTCTTACGAAATCTTTTATAAAATAAGTCAAACGAATACTTACCTTTATAGAAACCAGCCCTTGTTATAGTAATTTCAGTCAAACCTGAGGAGGATATCGAGATGCCTAGAGGTGACAAATCAGCCTATACCGATAAGCAGAAACGGCAGGCTGAACATATTGAAGAAAGCGAAAAAGAGCGCGGGCGTTCTGAAGAAGAAGCCGAACGTATCGCTTGGTCGACGGTCAATAAACAAGACGGCGGCGGCAAGAAAAAGAAAACGTCTCATTAAGCAAAATTCATATTCATAACGCTGTAATGGGACACATCTAAAGACTCTCTATAATTAAATTATAGAGAGTCTTTTAGCATCAGCTTTAAGTAATGTTTTCAATATGCTGCTGAGTCCATGCTGGCCAGAGCTTTTCCAGTGTTTGCTCAAATTCTGCATTCTCAGTTCGCCACTGCGGATTTTTGTCCTTATCAATAATCAGCGCACGAACCCCTTCAATAAAGTCGCCCTGCTCTAACCAGACATCTTGCAAGTCGCGTTCTAACTGCATGCATTTTTCTAGCGACAAATTCTGTCCGGCTTGCTGTAACTTCAAGCTGGTTTGCTTGGCCATGACCGGACGCTGCTGCAAAATTTCCAGCATTTTACTAGCCCATTCCTGATCGGTTGAATTACTTGTATGAGCAAGACTCTGTTCAATCTCCTCGAGGTATTGATAGCCAAAATGCTGATTAATATGCTCTATACTTTTTTGTAGCTCGCTTTCTACAGGATGCGTAATATAGGAACTAATGATCTTTTGAATCTCAATCGGGTTTAATACCGGCGCTGCAATCAATGCCGCTTCCAATTCAGCAAAACGCTCACTCGGCACATGATAATCCACCAGATCCAGATACAGCGCATCACTGCTACTGATCTGTTCCCCGGTCAATGCCATATAGACACCGACTTCATCTAGTCGGGACAGAAAATGGGTTGCACCGACATCAGGGAAAAAACCAATCGCCGTTTCTGGCATGGCAAAACGTGATTTTTCACTGGCGACCTTGATATGACAGGCCTCAGCCAGTCCAAAGCCGCCTCCCAGTACATAGCCATCCATCATCACGATCACGGCCTTTGGGAAATTACGCAAGGTGCTCAGCATCTTATATTCAGTGGCAAAAAAATCCTGATACCGGGTATTGCCGGCCTGATAGCTGTCATACAGATAACGGATGTCTCCTCCGGCACAGAACGCCTTGGGACTGTTGGAATTGATCAGGATGGCTTGCACTTCTGGCTCATGGCGCCACTGATTGAGTTGCGCCTGAATGCCCTGGATCATTGGCAAGGTTAAGGCATTTAAATGGCTGGTGCGGTCCAGGCTGATGATGCCCAGACCTCCTGCGACCCGAATCGCTAAATTATTTTCATCACTCATTATTTTTGTTCCTGGTATGAATTTCTTATTGATGGGTAAATTTGGCTGGCCGTTTTTCCACAAAGGCTTGCATGCCTTCCTTTTGATCGGAACCTGCAAAAATGGAATGGAATACCCGGCGTTCAAAGCGCAGGCCTTCAGCCAGGCTCACTTCAAAGGCCCGATTAATTGATTCTTTAATCATCATCACGGCAGTAAGCGACTTTTCAGCAATTTTTTCGGCAGCTTGCAGGGTTTGTTCCAGCAATTCTTCCTTGGCAAATACCCGAGCCACCAAACCACTTTGTTCCGCTTCCTGCGCCCCCATCTGCCGTGCCGTCAGGCACATTTCCATGGCTTTGGCCTTACCAATCGCCAAGGTTAAACGCTGGGTACCGCCAATGCCCGGCAACACGCCTAAGGTGACTTCAGGCAAACCAAATTTTGCATTGTCGGCGCAGTAAATAAAGTCGCACATCAATGCCAGCTCACAACCACCACCCAAGGCATAGCCACTCACTGCGGCAATTAAAGGTTTACGGCGCTGGGCAATTCGATCGGCCAGACTGAAAAAATCATCCAGATAAATTTGTGGAAAATTCAGATCTGCCATTTCCTTAATATCGGCACCGGCAGCAAAAGCTTTTTCCGAACCGGCAATCACAATACAGCCAATTGCCGGATCTTTTTCCAGTTGATCCAGTGCCTGATTCATTTCAAAAATCAGCTGGTTATTCAGTGCATTTAATGCTTGCGGACGGTTTAAAGTAATCAGCCCGACACCATTACGTTGTTCTAATAAAATCGTTTGCCACTGCATGAAATAAGTCCTTTTAAAATTAGAGGCTGCGTGCAATCACCAGGCGCTGAATATCGCTGGTGCCTTCATAAATCTGACAAATCCGCGCATCGCGATAAATCCGCTCAATCGGAAAATCTTTAAGATAACCGTAGCCGCCAAAAATCTGCAGCGCTCTGGAACAGACCCGTTCTGCCATTTCTGAAGCAAATAGCTTGGCCATGGAGGCTTCGGTTAAACAGGCTTCACCGGCTTCTTTTTTGCGTGCTGCAAAATGCACCAGTTGCCGTGCCGCTTCAATTTCAGTCGCCATACTGGCCAGCCTGAAGGAAATCGCCTGCTGTTCAAAAATCGGTTTGCCAAAAGCCACGCGGTCATGCGCATAGGCCGTTGCTTCTTCCAATGCGGCACGCGCCAAACCCACAGCCTGTGCCGCAATGCCGATCCGTCCACCTTCCAGATTGGCCAAGGCAATTTTTAAACCTTCACCTTCGGCACCGAGTCTTAAACTTTCATGAATGCGGACATCGGTTAAGGCAATCTGACAGGTATCCGAAGCATGCAGGCCCAGTTTTTCTTCGACCCGGATCACTTCATAGCCAAGTGTGTCTCGCGGCACTAAAAATGCACTCATGCCTTTTTTGCCCGCAGCTGGATCAGTCACAGCAAACACAATAATCATCCCGGCATTGTGGCCTGAGGTAATGAACTGTTTGGCGCCATTCAGAATGTAATGATCGCCCTCCTTGACCGCTCGGGTTTTAATCGCGGCAGCATCCGATCCTGTATGCGGTTCGGTCAGCGCAAAGGCCCCAATCATTTCACCTTGAGCCAAAGGCTTTAAAAATTGCTGCTTTTGCTCTTCTGTGCCGAACTTGAAAATCGGCACACAACCCACCGAGTTATGTACGCTCATAATCGCGGATGTTGCACCATCGGCCGCAGCGACTTCTTCTAAGGCCAGAACATAAGCCAGTGTACCTGTACCCGAGCCGCCCCATTCCTCGGGAATCAGCATACCTAAAAAACCCAGCTCTCCCATTTGGGCCAATGCATCTTTGGGAAAGATACCTTTTTGATCCCACTCGCCGGCAAAGGGTTTAATCTGTTCCTGGGCGAAGCTTTTGGCCATATCCTGAATCAGTTGTTGCTCTTCCGTTAGTTGCATCGATGCTTCCTTCAATCTCTTTATTTAATCTTCTTATTCAATCTGTTGGCTTTGGCTGTTATGCAGTCTTGGCTTGCTGCTTGTTGATTTCCTGATTGCGCAGTAAAAAGCGTTGAATTTTACCGCTTGGGGTTTTTGGCAATTCGGTCACAAATTCAATCAAGCGCGGATAGGCATGCGCAGACAAACGCTTTTTCACAAATTGACCCAGCTCTTCTTCCAGATGGGTCGAAGCTGAAAAATTATTCGCCAGAATCACAAAGGCTTTAATCACTTCGGTACGCTCGGGATCAGGCACACCAATGACTGCTGCTTCAATCACGGCATCATGTTCTAGCAAGGCACTTTCCACATCAAATGGGCCGACCCTATAACCTGACGTTGTAATGACATCATCACTACGCCCGACAAAGCTCATACTGCCATCAGCATGAATCTCTGCGGTATCCCCAGTTAAATAATACTGTCCGACAAATGGAGATTTACGGCTTTCTTCATAACCAGAGAACCACATCATCGGCGATTGGCTGATATCCACTGCCAGGATGCCCGGGACGTCAGCTGCTAATTCATGCCCCTGTTCATCGACAACGGTAATCCGGTAACCCGGGCTGGCAAAGCCTGCCGAACCTGAACGGACCGGATGTTCCAGGGCATGATGATTACACACCACCATCCCGACTTCAGTCTGGCCATAATGGTCATAAATCGGCACATCCAGTACCTCTTTAAACCAGCGGATCACTTCCGGATTTAACGGTTCACCGGCACTGCTGACGACCCGTAACTGGCCGCGCAGTTTTGCCATTTGAGCAGGATCGGCTGCCATCATCATGCGGTAAGCGGTCGGTGCACCAGCCAGATTGGTAATGCCATATTCCTTAACAATGTCGCAGACACTTTCCGCATTAAAACCACCTTCATAAAACAAGGTCGAGTGTCCAAGTATTAAGGGGCCAGTAATCGCGTAATACAACCCGTAGGCCCAGCCGGGATCGGCAATATTCCAGAAAGCATCTTCAGGAGTTAGACCAATGGCATTTTGCATATAGCTTGCAAAAGCAATCAGCGCTTTTAACGGGACTTTAAGAGGTTTCGCTGGTCCAGTAGTACCGGAGGTAAACATCAATAAAAAAGGATCATTAACATTCAGGATTTCCAGCTCACAAGCTTCAGCCTGACGGTTTAATACCGTCCAGAAGCTTAGGTCGTGTGGATAGCGTTCTGCCTCGGTTTCGGCATGCACCGTCACAATCGGTGGACAGTTGCTGATCTCGGATAATTTGTCCCGATTCGCCAGATCAGTCACCACCAGCTTACTTTGCGCCAGCTGAATGCGATGCTCAATGGCTTTGGGACCAAAGGCAGTAAATAACGGTTGATAGACCGCACCAATCCGCCAGGTCGCTAAAATGATAATGATCAGCTCCGGGGTACGCGGTAATAATCCGGAAACACGATCACCTTTACCAATGCCTTGAGACTTAAGAAAATTGGCAAACTGGCTGGAATATTTTTTGAGTTCGGCAAAGCTATATTGTTCTTTTCTGCCATCTTTACCATGCCAGTACAAGGCAATGGCATCGGAATTGGCATGACGGTCGCAACACTCATAACAGGCATTCACTGCCTGCATTGAACCGGAGAGAAACTGGCTTGCAACCGTATTTAAATCAAAGTCTTGAACCGTTGTTTGATAATCTAACATGTTAAACCTCAGCCTGAATTTATCGTTATTAATGACAAGGTGTGTAGTTATTGAAGCGAATCCTTGCTCCATCTGAATATTTTAGGTTTTAAGCAGGTGGCATGGTGTATTGATGCATGATGCTGGAGAAGTCCAGATGGGCATCACCTTCCTGACACAGTTGTTGATAGAGTTTCTGTACCATGCTGCCCAGAACCACCGGTTGATCCACCTGTTGCGCTGCATCGACCGCCAAACCTAAATCTTTGAGCATCAATTGTGCGGCAAAACCGTCGGTATAACCCCGCGATGACGGTGCATTGGCACAGATATCTGGCCATGGATTATAAATTTCAGAACTCCAGCAACGTCCAGTGGAACTGTTAATCACGCCAGCCAAGGCCTGTGGATCAATACCCAGTTTGGCTCCGAGCGCCATTCCTTCTGCAACAGCAGTCATGGAAATGCCCAGAATCAGGTTATTACAGATTTTTGCTACCTGTCCTGTTCCCACCGCCCCACAATGCACCAGATTTTTACCCATACAACCGAGAACCGGTTTGACGGCCTCAAAGGTGGCATCATCTGCACCGACCATAAAGGTTAAAGTGCCATCTTTGGCACCTAAAGTGCCGCCGGATACCGGCGCATCACAGACGCGAATCTGTTTGGACTGAGCTGCTGCAGCAATGTCCTGAATGGTTTGCGGGTCAATGGTGCTGCTGTCGATACACAAACTGCCCGATTGAAGTACCTCTAAAATACCATTTTCACCTAAATAGACTTCACGCACATGCTTGGCTGCGGGCAACATACTGACCACGATCTCCGCCTGCTTCGCGGCAGCTTGTGGACTGTCGCAGACTACACCGCCCGCTTCTGAAAAATGCTGTAAAGCCACTGCACTTAAGTCATAACCAAAAACCTGATGACCCGCCTTGAGCAGATTCTGCGCCATCGGACCACCCATGTTGCCTAAACCGATAAATGCAATCTTCATACTGATGCTCCTTAACGCAGACTGATTGTGGTATTCACACCACTATTTTCCTGATCATCTTCAAACCAGCGGCTGGTGATGGTTTTGGTCTGGGTATAGAACTGCACCGCCTGTTTGCCATAAGGACCTAGATCCCCCAGTTTTGAACCGCGTGAACCGGTAAAACTGAAGAAAGGCACAGGTACAGGAATTGGAATGTTAATGCCCACCTGACCGATATCAATCTGGTTCTGGAAGGTACGTGCCGTATTGCCATTTTGGGTAAACAGTCCAACGCCATTACCAAACGGATTGGCATTAATCAGTGCAATCGCCTGTTCCAAAGTATCGACATGCATGATCGCCAGTACCGGACCAAATACTTCTTCTTTATAAATGCGCATATCGGTCGTGACCTGATTAAAAATCGTTGGTCCGACAAAATTACCCTGTTCATAGCCTGGAACCTGCACATCACGGCCATCCAGCAGCATTTCAGCACCCTGTTCAACACCACTGTTAATTAAATCGATGACACGCGATTTGGCACGGGTTGAAATCACTGGTCCAACATCGGTATTCGGTTCATGCCCGGCATTTACCTTTAAGGTTTTGGTTTTATTGACCAGTTCATCGACCCAGTGCTTGGTCTCACCGACCATTACCGCCACGGAAAGTGCCATACAACGTTGACCTGCTGCGCCAAAAGCTGCACCGACCAAGGCATTTAAGGTTTGTTCTTTATTCGCATCTGGCATCACCACCACATGGTTTTTGGCGCCCATCATCGACTGCACACGTTTTCCGTGCTGGCCCGCGAGGTTATAGACATGCGTGCCGACTGCGGTCGAACCGACAAAAGAAATCGCTTTGATATCGCGATGGGTACACAATTGATCGACCACTTCTTTGCCGCCATGCACCACATTGAGCACACCCGCCGGTACACCTGCCTGAATCGCCAGTTCAACCAGCATCATGGTCGACAATGGATCCTGTTCAGAAGGCTTTAAGACAAAGGTATTGCCGCAGACAATCGCCATTGGGAACATCCAGAGTGGAATCATCGCCGGGAAGTTAAACGGCGTAATCCCTGCACAGACACCCAGTGGTTGCTGCAAGGTATAGGTATCGACACCGCGTGCCACGCCCTCAATATACTCACCCATCTGTAATGAACCGATTGAACAGGCATGCTCGACCACTTCCAGACCGCGCTGGATATCGCCTTCAGCATCGGCCAGGGTTTTGCCCTGTTCTGCAGTTAAGACCTGGGCAATACTTTTTAAATTGGTTCGAATCAGATCCTGCAGCTTCAGCATAATCCGCATACGTGCCTGAATCGGGGTTTGGCGCCAGCTAGCAAAGGCATTTTGTGCGGCAGCAATCGCAGCATTGACTTCTTCAGCAGTAGCAAAAGGCACCTGGCCCAAGACTTCCTGCGTCGCTGGATTGACAATATCTTTCCAATGACTGGTTTTTGATTCGACAAATTCACCATTAATCAGGAGTTTTGCGGTGGTGAATCCGGTGCTTTGCTGGGGATGAGAAATAGCGTTCATGATCGCTCCGTGCTGGTTTGTTATTGTCGTTGTGTGAGCCTTTAATGGCTTTTATTTAACGTATAATTTTTGCGCTGTTTTAGCAGACTAACAAAGAACACTTTGACCACCAATAGAAATTGATGCACGATGGTTGTGCAAATATGCACAGGGATTTAACAGGATGTTAAATAGAAAATGAAAGTAGATTGGGATCATTTACGCTTTTTTCTGGTTTTGGCACGTGCTAAAACGCTCACCAATGCCGCACGCTTGATCGGAGTGGAACACAGTACCGTAGCAAGGCGGATTCAAGCCCTCGAAAATACCCTAGGTACGCAACTATTCAAGCGTGAAGCGACAGGTTATGAACTGACTGCGGAAGGGCTGGCACTGGTGCCACGGGTCGAACAGATGGAACAGTCCTTTATCCAGATTGACAAGCGCCATAATCCCTTGCAGGGACGGGTCAGAATTGGTGCACCAGAAGGTTTTGGTACAGCATTTTTAGCTCGTCTTTTGGCAGAATTCTCCCAACATTATCCTTTGCTGACCATTGACCTGATTCCGGTGCCGAAGGCGATTAAACTTTCACATCGAGAAGCCGATATTGTGATTGCGATTGACCGGCCCAAATCTGGACCTTATATCATTACCCGACTGACCAATTACTGCCTGAAACTGTATGGCAGTCAGCATTATTTACAGCAAAATCCGGAAATTAAAAAACTGGAAGACCTCCAGCAGCACCGTTTTGTCGATTATATTGATGATCTGGTCTATAGCACTGCACTCTATTCGCTAGAGCGTCTTCCACTGCAAGTCAGTGCCTGTTTTCGCAGTAACAGCATTCTGGCGCAGGAAATTGCCGTGCGTGCAGGCGCTGGACTGGCCATTTTGCCGAAATTTCTGGTCAATGATAAAAGTGAACTGAAAGAGGTGCTGGGTCATCAGCTCAGTTTTACCCACACTTTCTGGATGCTAACGCTGGTCGATCTGCAACATGAACCAAAAATAAAACTGGTCTGGGATTTCCTGCGCAAGCAGGCTGATCTTCAGCAAGACCTGTTAATGGGCAGATGAATATTAAATACAACTGTGCTGTATATAGAGTCACCTCTTTAAGTTAAATCAACTGAATTAACAACGTATCGATACAGCAAATGAACGTATCACAACACTCCTGACCTTTGTGACTTGTTAAATTAACAGTCGATTATTCACGATGTTTAACGAGATACAGGAAAATAATATGAAAATCTTGATGGTACTGACTTCACATGACCAGCTGGGTGATACTGGCAAAAAAACCGGCTTCTGGCTGGAAGAACTGGCTGCACCCTATTACACCTTTGTTGATGCAGGCGCAGAGGTAGTTTTGGCATCTCCTGCAGGTGGTCAGCCACCACTAGATCCGAAAAGTAATGAGCCGGATGCGCAAACCGAAACCACCAAACGCTTTGAAGCAGATGAAGTGGCCATGCAGGCTCTTGCCAATACACATAAGTTGAGTGAAGTCTTAAATCAGGATTTTGATGCCGTGTTCTATCCGGGTGGTCATGGACCACTATGGGATCTGGCCAAAGACCAGAATTCCATTTCTTTAATTGAGCAAACCTTGCAGGCAGATAAACCTGTTGCGCTGGTCTGTCATGCACCAGGTGTACTGCGTGATGTGAAAGATGCCGAAGGCCGTTCGATTGTAGAAGGCAAGACAGTCACCGGTTTTAGTAATACCGAAGAAGACGGCGTGGGTTTGACAGACATTGTTCCGTTTTTAGTTGAAGACATGCTGAAAGAAAAAGGTGGGAAATATTCTAAAACTGAGGACTGGCAGGTATACGTGCAACAAGATGGTCTGCTCATTACTGGACAAAACCCCGCCTCTTCTGCTGCAACGGCTGAAGCTTTATTAAAATTATTAAAGTAGACATGATTCTAAAGTTTGTATTAAACCTTTAGAATCATTTTCTTTGAACAAGAAAAACCCTGAATAAGGCAATATTATTCAGGGTTTAATTTATCTATTTATTCCCAGATTTAGTTCGCTTCAACTGCCGTTGAGGCAATATGCTGAGCCAGTAATTCTCTGAGTTTAAATTTCTGGATTTTCCCGGATGGCGTCATCGGAATTTCAGCCCAGATCTCCAAACGTTCTGGAAGATATTGCATAGTCAGATTATGGGTTTTCAGGAACTCTACCAGTTCATTGAAGCTCAAAGGTTGAGCCGGATCTTTCAGCTTGATGATTGCACAGGCACGCTCGCCCATTCGCTCATCTGCATAAGCCACTAAAGCCACTGTTGCAATATTCGGATGTTTATACAGCAATGATTCAATTTCTGCGACCGGAATATTTTCCCCGCCCCGAATAATCACATCTTTCTTACGTCCACAAATCCGGATATAGCCCTGCTCGTCCTGATAGGCAATATCGCCAGTATCGAACCAACCTTCGGCATCTGTATCATTTAAATGGGGGCGTTTTAGATATCCGCCAAAATTTGAACAGGTACGGATCATCAAACGACCGGATTCATTCAGGGCTTTGCTCTGACCTTTTTTATCCACGATCTTGATTTCTACACCTGGTAAAGCGATGCCATCAGTATTGAAAGAGCGCTCATCTTCATCTTTAGGTCGGGTTAGCGTCACCGCACCACATTCAGTCATACCCCAGGCTGATATGACTTTAACACCCAGAATTTCCCGGGCTTTTTGCACCAATGGACCTGGAATGGGTGCGCCGGCACACAGGAAAATTTTCAGTGAATCAACCTTGTCATGCTGTTCCGCCACGGTATTGGACAGGTCATTCAAGAATGGGGTCGAGGCCATGGTGAAATTCACCTGATGCTGATGAATCAAATCTACGGCTTTGGCTACGTCCCAGACATCCTGTAACACCACTTTGGTATTCAGCTGAATTGGCATCATCAGGCCATACATAAAACCGGTCTGGTGCGCCATAGGTGACGCCATTAACACCACATCATTTTCAGTTAAATGTAGCCGCTTCGCATAAGGCACAATATTGGAAAATAAAGTATTGGCGGTATGCATCACCCCTTTCGGTTCACCGGTCGTGCCTGAGGTAAAGATCAGTTGGGTAATGTCATCCGGGCCAGATTCCAGTCCATCCAGCGCAGCAACTGCTGAAGCATCTTGTTCCAGTCCATGATTGAGCAACAGGCGATCAAAATTATTTTCGCCTTCACCATTGACCACCACTACATGCTTCAAGCTTTCCAGTTTGTTTTGCAGCTGATTGGCCAGCTGTTCATGATTAAAATTGCGGAACATTTTCGGTACAACAAAAACTTTGGATTCACCATGTTTGAGCATGAATTCCAGTTCACGTTCACGGAAGATCGGCATAAGCGGATTGAGCACGGCACCGATATGGCTACAAGCCAGGTAAAGCAAGGTAAGTTCCCACCAGTTCGGTAGCTGGCAAGACACCACGTCATTTTTTGCTACACCCAGCTGTTTCAGACCCAGCGCAATGTTATTGGTCATGTCCCAAAGCTGCTGATAGCTGAAAGTCTGTTCAGTTTGATTCTCAACCTTAACGCTTACCAACGCTATTTTGTCCGGATTCTTTTCTACGGCACTGCGTAAAAAATCGAGTATTGTCTGGTTTAACCAGTGTCCCTGTTTAAGCATAGCCTCTTTTCTGGCCGGGATCAGAACCGCATCGAAATCCATTCGCTTACTCCTCATTATAATTTTAGTTCAGGCCTGTGCTTATTTTCCTTAAGCTGGTACAGCCTTACGTCCTGCCTTATGCCGCGCAATAATCGTTTTCATGATTTGTGCTGTTCCATCACCGATCTGGAAACCGAGTACATCCCGCATCCGCTGTTCCATCACACCGCGATCGTAACCGGCATGACCAAAAGTCAACAGACATTGATGAATTACATCATAGGCCAGTTTTGGCCCCCACCATTTACACATGCCTGCTTCAGAGGTATGGGGCAGATGATTGTCTTTCAGCCATAAGGTTTGCAGGCAAAGTAAGCGTGCAGCTTCAACCTGAGTTTCGTATTCAGCGAGTGGATGCGAAACTCCCTGAAAAGCAGTCAATGGCTGACCAAAAGCTTCGCGTTGCGCGGCATATTCCCAGGCTTCATCCAGACTCACCCGGGCAACGGCCAAAACCTGTAAACCGATCAGAGCACGAGAAAAATCAAAGCCCTGCATCACCTGCACAAAACCTTTGTTTTCATCCCCTAGACGGTGATTGACTGGCACACGAACATTGTCAAAAAAGATTGAACCGCGACCGATCGCGCGCTGACCATGACAGTCAAAACGTGTGGTACAGATGCCCGGTAAATTCATCGGAACCAAGAGCGCTGTCACGCCATGCGCACCATCTTCATTGGCGCCAGTGCGGCCAAAAACCACCGAAGCATCTGCCTGATCGGCCGCAGAAATCGAAGTTTTTTCACCATTAATGACATATTCATCGCCATCACGTTCAATCTTTAAACGTAAATTCGCTGCATCTGAACCACCACGCGGCTCGGTCAAAGCTATTGAAAAGATAGCCTCGCCTGCAGTGAGTTTTTTCAGCCAAGGCTCAACTACTTCAGGCTGACCATGTTCGGCCAGAATCTGCCCATTTAGGGAAGCAAGCAGGTTGATATAGGAGAAACTTAAATCTGCCTTGGCAATCGCTTCATGGATAATTCCGGCAGCCAGTCTGCCCATGCCCTGACCGCCGTACTGTTCCGGAAGTTCAGGTGCAATAAAGCCCATTTCGCCCATCTTTTTGACCAGATCACGGTCAAAGACTCGGCTTTGATCACGTTCCAGAAAACCGGGAGCAATATATTTCTGGGCAAATTTTTCTGCCGTTTCTGCCAGAAACTCGAGTTCTTCAGTGATATAAGGATTCTTTTTCATGGATCAGTCTCCTTATTTGGCATATTTACGGAATTCAGGCTGACGTTTTTCTTTCAGTGCATTGACTCCCTCACGAGACTCTTCAGTATCATAATAAAGTTTCAGCGCATACATCCCCATGCCCGCAATACCTGCCTGATGCGCGGTATCCATATTGAAACTGCGTTTGGCAATTGCAATGGCAGTCGGACTACGCTGACAGATTTCTTCAGCCCAGGCCTGCACTTCGGCATCCAGTTGATCGGCCGGTACGCATTTATTCGCCAAACCCATTTCCACAGCTTCCTGACCAGAATAACGGCGGCACATATACCAGATTTCACGGGCTTTCTTTTCACCGACGACGCGTGCTAAAAACGCCGTGCCATAGCCCGGATCAACCGATCCCATTTTCGGACCAACCTGGCCAAAAATCGCTTTATCTGAACAGATGGTCAGGTCACAAATAGTTGCCAGCACATTGCCACCACCAATGGCATAGCCTTGTACGCGTGCAATTACCGGTTTAGGTACATCACGGATGGCGGTATGCAATTCTTCCATCGGCAAGCCAATCATTCCACGGCCATCATAATTGCCATCATGCGCGGACTGGTCACCACCTGTACAGAAAGCTTTCTCACCCGCGCCTGCCAGTACAATTGCGCCTACGTTACGGTCATAACCTGCTTTATTCAATGCCTTGATCAGTTCGTCACAGGTGGTACCACGGAAAGCATTCATTTTTTCTGGACGGTTAATTGTGATCCAGGCAACACCGTTTTTAACTTCATATAAGATATCTTCAAAATTCATTTTCTTTACATCCTGTACTGTTTTTATCTATCTGGTTGAACTGTGATTGTTATGAGATTTAATGATGATGTCCGTTTAACCGTTCATGGTTAAACCGCCAGAGACACTGAGTACCTGCCCGGTAATAAAGCTAGCATCATCACTCAAGAAAAAGGCAATGGCAGAAGCCAAATCATCCGGTTGACCCAAGCGACCCAGTGGAATGGCACGAATAAAGGCTTCACGTAATTTTTCCGGATTTGATGCGCCTTCAGTCACGCCTGCAAGCAAAGCCGTATCGGTGGGTCCCGGGCAAATCACATTAATTTTGATGTTATGACGTGAATGCTCACGTGCCAGCGTTTTAGAGAAAGATAACAAGCCGCCTTTACAGGCCGCATAGACTGCTTCACCTGAAGAACCGACCCGGGCTGCGTCAGAAGCAATATTGACAATGCTGCCGGAATTGCGTTCCACCATGCCTTTCAGCACTGCAAAATGCATATTCAGCATACCGACCAGATTAATCTGGATCAGTTTTTCCCATTCCTGCGGATTGGTTTTAACAAAAGGTTTAAAAATATCCCAGCCGGCATTGTTGACCAGTCCATCAATTGGACCGAGTTCAGTTTCAGTTTTTTGAACCGCCTGCTCAACCACATCACTTTGGGTAATATCACACTGAATTGCCAGTGCCTGACCGTATTGATTGATTTTATTCGCCAGCTTTTCAGCCGCTTCCAGATTCATATCAAAAATGGCGACTTTGGCGCCTTCCTCTGCCAGACGTCGGCAGGTGGCTGAACCAATTCCGCCTGCTCCGCCTGTCACAATCACAACCTTGTCTTTTAATCCTTTCATTGCTCATCCTTACGCTATTTTGTTGTCGAATTTAATCGGCTGTTGTTTTAATTCAGTGTGTTTTATCTAAAATAGAAAGAGATTGAATTTATGTCAACATATTTACATAAAATAATATTTATAAATTATTATTTATATATTTATCATTAACTTAATATTTTTATTTATTCAATGTATTGACCTATATTGGTTTTTGGCTTTAGATTAATTTGAATCCGACTTCACTCTAGGGCCAAATTATGTCTTTTGCATGACAGATAATTTATTCCTTTAAAATTAGGAAGAAAACCTTAGAGATTTGACGAGTGAGCGCAATGGAAGTGAGGAGAAAAAGAGAGATTTCCAAACCATAAAACTGATTGACTCAGAATTTAAATAGGAAAATTTCTGCAAAAACACTATGATTTTTAAAACAAATTATAATAGAAACTGGTTTGTGCGAAAAAGCGATAGGCTATACTCTGCGCGGCTCGGCTATTTCAGTTTTGAGGATGTCCAATATTGTGAGTGATACTTTGTCAAAAAAATATGATCAATCCTTATACTCTGCTCATAACCGGCTTTTTTTCCGGCTGTTTCAGGTGGGCAATAGCCTGGACCGAAAATGCCTCAATGAGCTGAAAATATCCCCAGTGCATTGGGCAGTACTGGGTGCTTTGTCCCGTCCAAAAGTTAAATCAGGAATGTCTTTTTCTGATCTGACTGAATATCTCGGGGTGAGCCGGCAAAACCTGGACGCAGTATTAAAACGGCTGGAACGTGATGGTCTGGTGGAGCGGGTCATTAGTGAACAGGACCGCCGCGCTAAAATTGTTGCGCTGACGGCTGAAGGCTTGGAAACATGGGACAACTTGCAAGCTGATTTCTTTGATTTTTATGGTCAGGCCTTAAATAAACTGGCCTTTGATGATGTGGTTACCCTGATTCATCTGCTCAATAAAGTAAATGATGGTTTGAAAAGTATTCATCTGCATAAAGAAGCAGATCAGGAGTAAACAAATAGAAATTCAGCTTTAATTGAAGAGTATAAAAAAAAGAGCCTGTATTCAGGCTCTTTTTTTGAAGTTGAAATTATGCTTTTTGTGGATCGTATTGACGGTCTTTGATGAATATCCCAGACACTGCCCCACACAAGAAATAAGCTCCACCCATAATCAGGAAGCCTAGGCCAATTGAACCACCGCTAGCTGCCGCGCCAATAATTGCAGGGGCAAACATGGCGCCGATACGACCTGCATTATAAGCACCGCCTACCGCAGTACCACGAATCGAGGTGGCGAAGCTTTCTGTCATATAAGTGGCATTAATCGCATATGGAATACCATACAGGAATCCAAAGAAAATTAGCAGATAGGCAATGTTATCTGGCGTATTGAATAGCACAATCACGGGCAGGAAAATCGCCGTTCCGATGGCACCAAAAGAAAAGACAGCGCGTCTACCCAGACGGTCTGCGGCAAAGCCCGCCAAAATTTTGCCGAAAATCATCGCCACATAAGTACCAATCATATAGCCGGCCATGAATTTAAAATTCATGTGCAATTCAGATTCCAGATATGCCGGCATCCAGTTGTTTACCCCATAATAGCCAAATTGCAGAAAACCGGCCGTAAAGATCCACAAAATAAACATTCTGCGATTCGCAGGATCCGCGAAAATCTCTTTGACTGTGCTTTTTTTGGCAGGTTGCTGTGCTGTGATTTCAGCTGGGGCATATAGAAGCTGCAAACGTGCACGCTGCCAGGATTCTGGCTCAGGAACCAGTTTCTGGATAAAAATCGCCATAACCGAGGGAATAATGGCAATAAAAAATAGGGTTCGCCAGCCATATTCCGGAATGATCCAGCCTGCTAGTACAGTGGCCACAATATAACCGACGGTCCATCCTGCCTGTAAGGTCCCTAAAACTGTGGTGCGATATTCAGTTGGAACATATTCAGCCATGAGCGTATTGGCTGCAATATATAAAGAGCCTATGCCGAAAGCAGACAGAAAGCGTAAAACAGCAAATTGTTCAAAGTTCTGTGCAAAGCCTAAGGCTGCGGTCAATATGGAAAATACCAGAATCGAAATGACTACGGTACGTACACGGCCCAGACGGTCACAGGCCCAGCCACCTATAAAGCCACCAATCGCCATACCTGCCAAGGTGAAACTGCCTAGTGTACCGGCCTGTAAATTACTTAAACCAAATTCTGCTTTCAGACTGTTTAAGCTGAAAGATAGCAGCAACATGTCCGCGCCATCTACCAGTAAAGCCAGAAAAGCGAAAATAAAAGCAATTTGCTGGGTTCGTTTGGTCGTCGGTTTAATCTTTTCTAATTCTCTAGCTAAATCCGTCATATTTAAATCTCTGTTTTCCTATCCTTAGGTTTTCATGATCTTTTTATATTTAAAGCTATTCCGCTAATGAATATGCTTTAAGGCTAATCCGTTTTTTATTCACTTGATTGACTCCTTTTTTAATCCTGTCTGGGAGATCCCTTTTTCCTTTTTATCAGTTAGCTCTTATTCCTCGTTCATGCTTATATTTGCATCAGGCTAAAGAAAATAAGATGAATATTCAATCATTTTAGATGTTTTATTTTGTTATACGAAATTTATTATCATAAAGTTGATTGTTCTTTCATTTTCATATAGCTTTAAAAAGAGGGATAAGAACGATATGTCATTTGAATAGGATCGAACAGGGAGCGTAATAATGGGTGCCTTAACAGGATTTCGTGTACTGGATTTAAGCCGGATTTTGGCTGGGCCCTGGTGTAGCCAGATTCTGGCTGATCTGGGTGCAGAAGTGATCAAGATTGAAAAACCGGATCATGGGGATGATACCCGTATCTGGGGACCACCCTGGCTTAAAAACAATCAGCAACAAGATACCCAGGAATCGGCTTATTACCTGTCAGCCAACCGTGGCAAGTACTCGGTTGCAATCGATTTATCTACACCTGAAGGTCAACGTATTATCAAAAAACTTGCTGAACAGAGTGATGTAGTCATTGAAAACTATAAAGCCGGTTCTTTGAAACGATATGGGCTGGATTATGAAAGTCTGAGTGAGCTAAATCCGCGACTGGTATATTGTTCTATTACTGGTTTTGGCCAAAACGGTCCGCGTGCGCAAGAGCCGGGCTATGATTTTATCGTTCAGGGAATGGGCGGCATGATGAGTGTCACTGGCGAACGTGATGACCTGCCCGGTGGTGGCCCGCAAAAAGCAGGTCTGGCCTTTGCCGATTTGACCACCGGCTTATATGCCGCAATTGCCATTCAGGCGGCTTTGTTGTCCCGTGAGAAAACCGGTGAAGGTCAATATATTGATATGGCGCTGTTAGATACCCAGGTTGCTTCCCTCTCTGTTCTGGCCATGAATTATCTCACCTCAGGCAAAGTCCCCGGTCGCTTCGGAAATGCACATGCCAATATTGTGCCCTATCAGGTGTTTAAAGCCCAGGAAGGTGAATTTATTATTGCCTGTGGCAACGATCTGCAATTCCAAGCTTTGTGTCAGGCCGTTGGTTTGGCTAAGGTGGCAGAAGATCCTCGCTTCTTGAAAAATTCAGGACGTGTTACACATCGTGAAGAACTGACCACAGTTCTACAGGCTCATTTCTATACTCGACCGGCAAAAACCTGGGTGGATCTGATTCATGCGGTTAAAGTACCGGTAGGAATGATCAATGACCTGAAACAGACTTTGCAAGAAGAACAGGTATTGACACGCGATATGGTGATTCAGATGCCGCATACCTTACGTGAAGATTACACCTCAATCGGTTCACCAATTAAACTCTCCAAGACACCGGTAGAATATAAAAAGGCCCCACCTTGTCTGGGTGAAGATACCGATGCCATTTTGAGTCAATATTTAAGCCCTGTTGAAATGGAAGAACTGAAAATCAAAAAAGTCATCCAGCAGCGATAAGCCTGCAAGCAGTAAAAAAGGAATCTTTCGATTCCTTTTTTATTTTAAATCTAATGGACTAGATCATTCCTTAACAGGCTTTGGCACTCGACTGAACAGTACGAGGCAGCTCGCGACGCAGAATTTTTCCTACTGCAGACTTTGGTAATCCAGCCACAAACTCAATGTATTTCGGCAATTTATAACTGGTCAGTTGCTGCCTCAGATAAGTCATGACTTCATCTTGGGTCAGATTTTCATCCTGTTTCACAATAAATGCCTTGGGTACCTGTCCAGATTTTTCATCATCAATACCAATCACTGCACATTCCAGTATTTTAGGATGTCTGGACAGTACGCCTTCCAGCTCATTGGGATAAACATTAAATCCGGATACCAGAATCATGTCTTTTTTTCGGTCCAGAATGGTGATATAGCCTTGTTCGTCCATACAACCGATATCACCTGTCAGGAAGAATCCATCTTTGGTAAATACCTGTGCTGTTGCTTCGGATTGCTGCCAGTATCCTTTCATCACCTGTGGACCACGTATGGCGATTTCTCCAGCCTGATTAAGCTCTACAGGTTTTCCTTCATCATTCAGAATCAGAATTTCAGTCCCTGCCAATGGCAAGCCAATCGTGCCACTAAATCGCCGGCTTAAAGGCGGGTTAAAAGTTGCAGTCGGTGATGTTTCAGAAAGTCCATAACCCTCATAAATCTGGCAGCCTGTGACCTCATGCCATAACTCAGCCGTATTTTTCAGAATAGATGCCCCTCCGCCGGTTGTGGTTTTCAGGCGTGAGTGATCGAGTTCACGAAAACGTGAATGATGCGCCAAGGCATTAAACATGGTATTCACCCCGGGGAAAACAGTGGGTGGATGTTTCTGGTATTGATCCGCCAAAGCATCCAGATCTCTCGGATTTGGAATCAAGACATTGGCGAAACCACGGCTTAAACCATAACTGAACAGGCAGATGGTAAATCCATAAATGTGATACAGCGGCAAGGCACAGAATACATATTCATTTTCAGTGGCATAACGGTCACCAAAATGGCTGATAAAAACGGTACTGTTCTGGGCGATATTGAATAAAATATTGCGATGGCTCAGTTCTGCACCTTTAGAAACACCTGTGGTTCCTCCCGTGTATTGCAGAATGACCGTATCTTCCTGATGCTGTACAGGCAGTTCAAAATCAATAATCTTTACCTGATTTATTGCCTGTCTAAAGTCAGAAAACTGTTTATCCGGATATTGTGCTGCCTGACTATAAATAGCACTTGGCTGCTCTTGAATAAAATCCAGCGGATGCGTCGAAATGACATATTTGAGTTGACGACATTCCTCTAATGCTGTTAATTGCTCCAAAGTCTGTCCCAGGATAATCAAGGCTTCTGCACCTGAATCCTGTAGCTGATGATAGAGCTCGCGCTGGGTGTACATGGGATTGACATTGACCAGCACATAACCGGCACGAATAATGGCAAAGGTCGCAATTGGATACTGAATAATATTGGGTAACATCACGGCAATACGGCTGCCAGCAGTCAGCCCAAGACTCTGTAAATAGCTTGCCAGTTTCTGGCTATACATATCGATATCGTGATAGCTGAATTTACGATCCAGATAAATAAATGCGGTTTTATCCTGAAATTTCACCAAATTCTCAGCAATTGTCGTGCTCAGCGTTTTCTCAGGATCTGGCCGGGTAAACTCCGGATTGATATTCCACTTTTTATATTCTTCCATCCATGGCTGACTGCTCATGACTATACTCCTGTCCTGGATTTACAATTATTTTGTATTATTTAAACCATAAGAGTTTGATTTTAATTAAATATTTTTAAACCACTTTCTGCTGTCTCGATTCAACATACTTGTAGTGATAACCGCTACGAATAAAATGCTGATTTTTATCCCTAAATGAATGAGCATAATCAGGCCAGACCAAAGTCAGCTTGCGACTGACCGGGTCCAGATACCAGCTTTTACAGCTTTCCGATAACCAGACACTACCTTGGGAAAGCTGCTGTAGCTCCTGCATATAGCTATTTTCAGCTTCTTGATCTGCTTCAAAGACCTGAATCTGTTGCTGCTCAAAAAACTGCAAGGCATCCAGCACCAGATCAAACTGGGTTTCCAGAAAATAAAGTGCTGAATTATGTCCACTGCCTGTATTTGGCCCATTCAGGATGAACAGGTTTGGAAAGTTGTGTACGGTCGTTGACTGATAACCCTGCATACCACTGGACCATTGCTGCTCCAGGCTTAAACCCTGTTTACCTACCACCTTCGCGGCATAAGGTGGACGTGCCGCTTCAAATCCGGTGGCAAATACGATGATATCTGCAAAAAATTTATTTCCAGCCTGGCTTAATACACCGTCTTTCGTAACTTCTGCCAATGCTGAATCTTCAAGTGTGACATGCGGTTTTAAAAAGGTTGGATAATAATCATTAGAAAGCAATAAGCGCTTACAACCAGGTTCATAATTCGGCGTGAGTTTGTGCTGTAATTCAGGATCTGAAATCTGATGTTTTAAGAATTGCAGGCAGTTTTTCTTGACCCGCTCAAACTGGCTTTTCAGATTACGGCGCTGGGCAAAATTGTATTCATTGCCCCAAAACAAGGAATGTCTTAAGGCTGACATACTGTCCGGATCTTTGCGGAAAAGCTGTTTTTCTGACTCAGAATAAGGTCGGTCTGGTCGGGGCAAAATATATGGTGCACTACGTTGCAAGACGGTCAGGTTTTTTGCTGTTTTGGCAATTTCCGGCACAAGCTGAACGGCTGAAGCCCCTGAACCCACCACAACGACATGCTGGTTCTCCAAACTTATCTGATGATTCCAGCGTGCTGAATGCATGACCTGGCCTTCAAATTCTTCCAGCCCCGGAATTTGCGGGAGATGCTCATCTGCCAGATGTCCGGTTGCGGTAATTAAGATCTCAGCCTGATACAAACCTTTAGAGGTGTGAATTTCCCAGATACGTTCTTTAGCATTCCAACTGGCTCTTTCCAATTGGGTGTGAAAATCAATATGGGGCCGGATTTTTTCCTGATCACAGCATTGAATTAAATATCGCTGAATTTCTGCCCCTTGCGGAAACACACGTGACCAGTCCGGATTTTTAATAAAAGAGAAAGAATATAAGTGGGAAGGTACATCACAGGCGACCCCGGGATAGGTATTGTCACGCCAGGTGCCGCCCACTTCTGCTGCACGTTCAATGATTTTAAAATCGTGGATGCCCTGCTGTTTAAGGCGGATTGCCATTCCCAAACCACCAAAACCACTGCCTACAATTAGAATCTTGCTGCGCTGTCCTTGAGCTTGCATTATTTATCTCCTTTAAGGCATATAAGGCTGGATTTTTTGATTCACCGGATATTGTTCTGGATGCTGGCTAAACTGGTTGACCAGTTGCACCACTTCGGCTGGTGCTTCGATATAGAGCGCATGTCCTGAAGAAATTTCGATATAGCGACTGTTCGAAATTGAAGCAAACAGCAGTTTTGCTTGGGCTACAGGCACCATGCGGTCTTCACGACAGGCAACGACTAGAGTTTCTGCACAGATGTCAGATAAAGCTGACGTAATATCAATGCGATAATTCAGTTCCCGCTGTTTGGCTGCATCCTGGGAAGGTTTAACAAAGCGTGCCAGATCCAACACCTGCTGTTCGCTTCGTGCAGACAGATAATCATCGCTATACAGGCAATAATTGACAAAATGCGGCAAGGCAGCAGATTGATCATTAAATAACTGTTGCCAGATCGTGGTACGCAGTTGTTGGACTGAACTGGTTTTTGCCCAACCGGCTAACAGGATCAAACGCGCTACGCGCTGTTTTAAACTGGCTGCTACTTGTGCAGCAATCACAGCACCGAGTGAATAGCCTACCACTGTAATGGTTTCATCTTCTGCAACTGCATGCTGAATCAGTGCTTCAACCTGTTGGCTAAAATGGGTCACCGCCAGATCGGCGTTATCTGGGGTATGCAAATCAATGGATAAAACCCGCTGATGAATACCCAACATCGGAAAAATATAGCTGAAATGCTTGTCGGTATTTCCACCGGTGCCATGAATCAGAATAATGGTGGGAAATGCAGAACGCTGTCCGACTTCATGAAAAGTAAGCTGCAGATCAGCATAGGGACACTGTCGAGTAATCATGTCTAAATCCATATAGACTCCTGATCTTGTTGTTTTATGGTTTATTCAACACCCGAGAATAAATCTAAATATTTGAATTGGGTTAGGATGCAAAAATTATTAAAAAAAGACCCACGACACGAGTATCGTGGGTCAAAAGGTTTAATCGAATTTGAACTCTTCAGGCTCAAGTAAAAACAGGCTTTCACCACCCGCCTGAATATTGGCAAGGTGGGTTGAGGTTCTTGGCAAAATACGTGCAAAGAAGAATTGTGCAGTTTTGATCTTGGCTGCATAGAACGGATCAGTATTGCCTTCTTCAATTTTCTGTTGCGCAGTAATTGCCATTTTCAGCCACAGATAAGCGGACACGACATAACCAGAGAAATATAGGTAGTCAACTGATGCTGCCCCAATTTCATTGGCAGACTGCTGAGCCTGTGCCTGAATGGTTCTGGTTAATTCCAGCCATTGTTCAGTCAACTGGCTGACTTGTGCAACTTGCTGGCTAAACTGGGCATATTGTTGCTCTTTTATAAAGCCCTGAATTTCATCAGTCAATGCGGTCAGCAGACCCAGTTTTGAACTCAGCACTTTACGCGCCAGTAAATCAATAGACTGAATTTCAGTGGTTCCTTCATAAAGGCTGGCAATACGGGCATCACGGGCAATCTGTTCCATGCCATGTTCAGCAATATAACCGTGACCACCGAAAACCTGCATACCATGTTTAGCCGCTTCTATGCCGGTTTCAGTCATTAATGCTTTGGCAATTGGGGTTAATAATGCCAGACGATCCTCTGCTGCTTTCTTCTCTTCAGGATTATCCGTTGCTTCAGCAATATCGGCATAGGTCGCCAGATAATATGCCAGTGCACGTGAACCTTCTGCAAACACCTTTTGAGTCAGCAGCATGTTACGTACTGCGGGATGCACGATAATCGGATCTGCAGGCTGGCCTGGCGCTTTTGCACCTTCAAGTGAACGCATCGCCAGACGGTCTTTGGCATAAGCCAATGCCCCCTGATAAGAAGATTCTGCTGCTGCCAAGCCTTGAATGGCTGTACCGATACGTGCCGAGTTCATAAAGGTAAACATGCAATTCAGGCCGCGATTTTCAGGCCCAATCAGGAAACCTTTGGCATTATCAAAATTCAGCACACAGGTCGCATTGCCGTGAATGCCCATCTTGTGTTCAATGGCGCTACACACCACACCATTACGGGAAGCTACATTGCCAGCTTCATCCAGATTGTATTTAGGAACAATAAACAGTGAAATACCCTTGGTTCCCGCAGGTGCATCTGGCAAACGTGCCAGTACGATATGCACGATATTTTCAGCCAGATCATGTTCACCGGCTGAGATAAAGATTTTCTCACCACTGAGGCTGTAACTGCCGTCTTCATTTGGCACTGCTTTGGTACGGATTAAACCTAGGTCAGAACCGGCATGAGATTCAGTCAAACACATGGTTCCAGTCCAGCGGCCTGCAATTAAAGGTACCAGGAATTTCTGTTTCTGTTCATCGCTACCGTGGTGCTCTAAAGTACGCATGGCACCATGGGACAGGCCTGGGTACATGCCCCAAGACCAGTTGGTTGCAGTAATAATTTCAGAAATAGCAATCCGGTATAAAGTTGGGAAGCCCTGACCGCCATATTGTTCATCACCGGTTAAAGAGGTAAAGCCAAGTTCTACATATTTGTCATAAGCCGCTTTAAACCCATCTGGAGTAGTTACGACACCATCCTGCAAACGGCAACCCTGCTGGTCGCCTATCGCATTAATCGGTAGAAGTTCGTTTTGGCAAAAGTCCGCAGCAACTTCCAGATATTGCTCCATAATATCCATAGAAACCTTGTCAGCGAATTTTGCATAGCCCTGATATTTCTGTTCAACGTTTAACAGGTCTTTTAGGACAAACTTCATGTCTTTTAATGGCGCAATATAATTTCTCATCGTAATTCCCTTGTATGAGTTCTAATTTGTATATTTATGACAATTAATTTCATAATACGAAATTATGTTTTAAATCCACTATAATATAATTTAAAGAATAAAATCTAGTCATTCGATGAAATTTCCCATTTAAAAATAAAAATTATACAGGATGAAAAAAAAGCCATTCATGATGGAATGGCTTTTCTATTCAGCGACTGCCCTAAAGTTGATTAACGTGGAAAAAATTGAGCTAAACGTTGCTGAACAATTTGCTCTGCTTCCTGCATGATATTATCGATCAGCGCCTGACAAGTCGGAATGTCATGAATCAATCCCATCACTTGGCCTGCAGTCAGTACGCCTGCATCAATATCGCCATTTTCTAAAGCAAGCTTGCCTTTTAGGCCACTGACATAGGGACGAATCTGTTCAAATTCCAGATCTGGATCTTCACTCATTTTAACCACTAGATCAGATACTGCATTTTTGGCAACACGGGCAGTATTCCTGAACTGTCGATACAGCAGATGTGTCGCCCTTTCATCATTATCGACATAGAACTGCTTGATGTTTGGATGGATCGGCGCTTCCTGAGTGGCACAAAAGCGTGTACCCATATTGATGCCTTCAGCACCTAAAGCCAAAGCTGCGACCAGACCACGGCCATCAGCAAAACCGCCACTGGCCACAATCGGCACAGTGAGCTGATCAGCAGCGGCAGGAATTAAAATCAGGCCAGGAATATCGTCTTCACCCGGATGGCCCGCACATTCAAAACCATCAATCGAAATAACATCCGCACCAATTCTTTGTGCTGAAAGCGCATGACGAACGGAAGTACATTTATGAATGACAATAATGCCATGTTGCTTAAATGCCTCAATATGTTCATGAGGCTTGTTGCCTGCTGTTTCTACGATCTTGATACCGCTTTCAATGATCGCCTGTCGGTATTCTGCATATGGCGGCGGATTTACAGCGGGCAATAAAGTCAGATTGACTGCAAAAGGCTGATCGGTCATTTCTCGGCAGCGTGCAATTTCCTTGACCAGGGCTTCAGGCGTCGGTTGAGTCAATGCCGTTAATGTTCCCAAGCCACCAGCATTAGATACAGCACTGGCCATTTCTGCGGTACCAACCCACATCATGCCGCCTTGAATAATCGGATAGCGAATGCCTAAAAGCTCGGTAATACGCGTTTGAATTTTCATGAATGCTCTCCTTAGCATCCGGTAAATTGTGCAGGGCGTTTTTCGATAAAAGCCTGGACACCTTCTTTGTAGTCCTGACTGCTCAGAGCCAGATATTGCAGGTTTTGTTCTAACTCCAGTTGCTGGTCTATGTTATTTTCAGCACTGCGTTGCAAGGCCTGTTTGGTTAAAGCCAGCGCATAAGTCGGCTGTTGAGCTAATCGCTGTGCAATGTCATCGATATAAATATCAAATTCTGTATCTGGAAGCATTTTCCAGATCATGCCCATTTTAGCGGCCTCTTTGGCATGCACCGGTTCCCCCAGAAAAGTGAGTGCCATGGCACGTGCATAACCGATTAAACGTGGCAACATCCAGGTGCCACCGGCATCAGGAATCAAGCCAATTTTAGAAAAGGCCTGAATAAATCGGGCACTTTCCTTGGCAATGACCAGATCACAGGCCAGCGCGATATTGGCACCTGCACCGGCAGCCACACCATTCACTGCTGCGATTACCGGTTTGGGACTCTGGCGGATCAGGTTAATCAAGGGATTATAGTATTTGGCCAGTGAGCCTTGCGGTGGCAAAGGCACATTGCCGAGCTGTCCAGCACGTTCTTTTAAATCCTGTCCCGCTGAAAACGCCCGGCCATTACCGCGAATCACAATCACCCGAATATCCGGATCTGTATTCCAGTTTTTCAGCACCTGCTGCACTTCCTCATGCATTTGCCGGTTAAAACTGTTGAGTGAATCCGGGCGGTTAAAGCTTAAGGTTGCGACGCCTTGCTGAACCTGAGTTTGAATCGTTTCCCACATCATCAATTTCCTTATTTTTTGCCTGTATCCCTACAATTAATAGCCTTTATTGACATCTACCTGATGGCATAAATCCAGCCCGAGATTTAAGCGTCGGTCATTTTCCAGAATCTGTTCCACCACCACAGACATGGGCGCATGTGAGGCGACATGTGGTGTAACAACGATCTTTTCATGCTGCCAGAATGGATGTTCAGCAGCTAATGGCTCCTCTTCAAATACGTCGACAATTGCACCACGTAACTGGCCGGAATCCAGTGCATTGAGTAGATCCTGCTCGATTAAATGCTGCCCACGCCCCACCTGAATAAGAGCAGCTTGGTCGGGTAATTTTTTAAATAGCTGTTCAGATAAGATGCCAGTATTGTCTGCAGTTAAAGGCATTAAATTAATCAAAATCTGGCTATGGGCCAAAAACTCGGAAAGCTGTTCTTGGCCTACATAGCTTTTGACCTGAGCAATCTCTTTTGGGGAATTGGACCATCCAGACACCTGATAGCCCATGTCGGCAAAACGTTTTGCCACATAACCACCCATATGGCCAAGGCCCATAATCCCGATCTGGATATGATGACTATAACTTTGACGATACTGTTTCCATAGCTGCTGCTTTTGCTGCTGGATCATGCGGTCAAAATAACGCTGAAAATACAGCACACCCCAAAGCAGATAATCAAACATGCCCTTTTGATGATGTGGATCCAGTACCCGGCAGACTGACTGGTCAGCTCTAATCTCGTTTAAATTTAAATGTTCGACTCCTGCAGCAATCGAATGAATCAGACCAAGTTCTGGAAGTTGCCGGAGTTTTTCCAGATCTGGAAACCACGAAGCTGCTGTGGTCGCCTGTTCAGCTTCCGGGCTGTCCAGTGTACAAAAACTGCCCTCAGGCGCATATTTCTGAAAAGACTTCACCAGAATGGCTTCAATATTCGGCACAGTACTGGATATCACAATCATGATGCATACTCCGTATATTGATGCTCAATCAGGGATAACGCAGCCTGCCAGGCACGCTGTAAAATCGGTTCAACTAAAGGACTGGCGAACTGCTTGGCAGTTTTAATTCGTACATCTTCACTTGGATAATGCAGTTCGGCACCGCCACTTAAGGCCTTCACCTGCGCCTGACAGGCACGCTCCAGAAAATAGATTTCATGAAAAGCCCGTGCAATCGTTTCGCCAGCCGTTAAAAGTCCGTGATTGCGTAAAATCATGGCGCGATGGCCGCCTAGGTCCTCAATCAGGCGTTCCTGTTCATCTGTTGACAATGCAACGCCCTCATATTCGTGATAGGCCACCTGCTGATAAAATTTCAACGCATGCTGGGAAATGGGAAGAAGTCCGTGTTTCTGTGCAGAAACTGCTATGCCATCTGCGGTATGCGTATGAATGACACAGTTCAGATGAGCATGTGCTTCATGAATTGCGGAGTGGATGACGAAGCCCGCCATATTCACCGGCTTGTCCTGTTCATAGCTTTCTACGACCTGCCCTTCATGATTAATCTTCACCAGCGTTGAAGCACACATTTTTTCAAAAGCGACACCATACTGATTAATCAGAAAACAGTCAGGTTGATCGGGAACTCTTAAACTGATGTGAGTATCGATCAGGTCCGTCATCCGGTAATGCGCGATAATGCGATAAAGCGCTGCGAGTTCACAACGTGCCTGCCATTCAGCATCTGTGACGAGATTTTTTATTGTCATCATTCCATCCTGGAAAAATATAGCATTTCGATCATTATCTGTTATATCATAATTCTAGAAAAACAGAATATTATTTCATAAAGCGAAATAAATCGTTACAAGGAGTGGATATGCCCACATCACAATTAAACGGACTTGAATATCTCACCGCAATTAAAAATGGGGAAATTCCCAGCTCAGCCATGAGTGAAATTATTCCCATGCGTCTGACCTTGGTGCGCGAAAACTATGTGGAATATGAGGTGCGTCCTGATCAGCGCCATTACAATTTACAGGGTGGAATTCATGGCGGCTTTTGTGCAACGGTTCTAGATAGTGCCACTGGCGCTGCCGTGCATACGACATTAGATGCAGGTGTCAGTTTCTCGACCATTGACCTGAATGTCAAAATGCTGAAAGCGATGAAAAGCGGCGAAACTTATACAGCTATTGGTGAAGTCATCCGGATCGGGCGTAATGTACTGACCTCAGAAGGCCGAATTATCGATAAAGAAGGTAAAGTTTATGCATTTGGTTCAGCGACTTTATTAGTCACTGCCCGTAAGTAAATCATTACACTGATGTAATCAATCCCTGCATGTGCAGGGATTTTTATTTTGAAAGAAAAATCCCAATAAAAAAATGCCATGCATATCACATATACATGGTATTTAGGTGATGACTTAAGATGTTGCAGCTTCAGGGTTTTCAATCACCATCGCCAGGCCTTGACCCAGACCAATACACAGACTGATCACGGCATATTTTTTACCGGTACGCTGTAACTGACGTGCAACGGTTAAAGCTAAACGCGCACCCGAACAGCCCAGTGGATGACCAATGGCAATCGCACCACCATTTGGATTGACACGCGGATCATCCAAAGCGACATCCAGACCTTTCAGGCAAGATAATACCTGACTGGCAAAGGCTTCATTAATCTCGATGATATCCATATCGTCTAGCGTCAAACCCGCACGCTGTACTGCCTTTTTAATCGCTTCAATTGGGCCTGCTCCCATGATGCGTGGCTCAATGCCAGCGGCTGCAGAAGACAGGATACGAGCGAGAGGTTTTAAGCCATACAGTTCCTGCACTTTTTCACTGCCGATAATCAGTGCTGCAGCGCCGTCATTGATACCTGATGCATTACCCGCTGTTACTACACCACCTTCGAAAAGCGGTTTTAACTTGGATAAAGCTTCAAATGTTGAAGAAGCACGTGGATGCTCATCCTCAGTAATTTGTTTAGGCGGCAATTTGCGTCCTTGAGAAACTTCAATCGGGGTAATTTCACCTTCAAAGAAACCTGCTTCTTTCGCTGCCTGATATTTTGCCTGTGATGCAGCAGCAAAGGTATCAGCCTGTTCACGGCTAATACCGAATTCTTCAGCCACGTTATCACCTGTTTCAGGCATGCTGTGCGCGCCAAACTGATCCGTAAATTTACGGTTCGGGAAACGGGTACCAATCGTGGTGTCATAAATTTTGGCATCACGTGAATAAGCACTCTCTGCTTTACCCATTACAAAAGGTGCGCGGGTCATGCTTTCTACGCCACCGGCAATGTACAACTCGCCTTCACCTGCAGTAATGGCACGTGCCGAATCAATCACAGCACCGAGACCTGATGCACATAAGCGGTTTACCGTCTGACCCGGAACTGTTACCGGCATACCTGCTAACAATGCTGCAAAACGTGCCACATTACGGCTGTCTTCACCGGCCTGATTGGTACTACCAAAAATTACATCCTCTACATCTGCTGCCGGAATACCGGTTTTTTCCAGCAGGTTTTTAATTACGGTCGCTGCCAGATCATCTGGGCGTACGCTTGATAGACTTCCTGCATGGCGACCGATTGGTGAACGTAAACCATCATAAATATATGCATTTAACATGAGTGTTATTCCTTTAACTTTTTAATTAATTTGTTGTATGAACAAGAGGCAGACCAAGCTGAACACGGCGACGCAACCAAGGACTTGGACGGTAACGCTGGTCACGGGTAATCGCAGTCATACGGTCTAATATTTTCAGGATTTTTTCAGCACCCAGTACATCCCCCCATTCAATAGGGCCATATGGATAGCCAAGGCCTAGTCTCACTGCGATATTGATATCTTCTACCGTTGCAACGCCTTGCTGGGCAATATCACAGCCGAGATTCACAATCATTGCCAAAGCACGTTGAGCCACAAAGCCGACGCTTTCCTGAATTACGCTGACGGTCATACCATCCAGATTGAAAATCGATTGGGCTGCTTTTATTAGCTCAGGTTGGGTGACAAAAGTTGGCATCAAGGTACGGTGTTTATTCAGACCATATAGCAGATCGATACACACCACTTGCTGAGGTGCCACATGATAACGAACAGCGGCTGATGTTGCATCTTCACCATAAGTGGCAATCAGGATTAAAGCCTCTGCTGAAGGTATCTCAGTTTGCTCAATCTGAATGTTGAACTGTTGCAGATATTGCTCAAGTGCCTGACGGTCTTCACTATATTCTGTGCCTAGCCAGACTGCTGGATATTGATCGAGTTTTTCAACCAATGCTGGAGCCACATCACCTACTTTGCTGCCCGAGGTGTAATCATAAAAACCTTTACCGGTTTTACGACCTAACTGCTTGGCAATAAAACGCTGACGGGTAATCACGCTTGGACGGTAACGTGCTTCTTCATAATACTGGTGATAAATCGATTCACTCACCGGATGCGAGACATCCATACCGGTCAGATCACCTAATTCAAACGGCCCCATCTTGAAACCGATTCCGTCACGGTAGATCCTGTCAATATCATAAAATGGTGTGACATTTTCATTCAGAATTGCATAGGCTTCGCTACCAAAGGCACGGCCGGCATGGTTAATGATAAACCCTGGCGTATCTTTAGCTTTGACCGGACGATGACCCATTTTTGTCGAGAGCTGGGTTAATGCTTCAATAATGTCAGCACGGGTGTTAAAGCCTTCAATCACTTCGACCACTTTCATCAGTGGTACCGGATTAAAGAAGTGATAACCGGCAACACGTTCTGGCTGCTTACAGTTGGCGGCGATTGCGCTAATCGACAATGAAGATGTATTGGATGCCAGAATCGCTTCTGGTTTTATAATTCCTTCCAGTTGCTGCATCAATTTTTGCTTGATTTCCAGATTTTCAATAATCGCTTCAACAATTAAGTCACAATCTTTCAGGTCTTCTAGCTGCTGCGCAGTCGACAGATGAGCAATATCTTCAGCGGCTTTTTCATGGCTGAATTTACCTTTATCTGCCAAGGTATTTAATGTTTTGGCCAGTTTGTCCTGTGCCTGTTCGGCTGCCCCTTCTTTGGCATCAAACAGTACAACATCATGACCAGACTGAATCGCGATCTGGGCAATACCTGCACCCATCGTGCCTACACCAATAATGCCAATTTTTTGAATCTGAATACTCATGCTTATCGTCCCTGATAATTCGGTTTACGTTTTTCGATAAAGGCCTGCATGCCTTCTTTTTGATCTTCTGAAGAAAACAGCATCTGGAAAGACTTACGTTCCAGGGTAAGTCCGGCATTGAGCGGCACATCTTCGGCCAATAAAGCCACTTCCTTGATTTGCTCCAAGGCAATTGGTGGCATTTTTGCCAGCCCTTCTGCCATCTTGATGGCAGTTGCAAGGGTTTCACTGTCTTCAGTCACCTGGGACACCAGGCCAATTTGATAGGCTTCCGGTGCAGGTACCAGACAACCGGTCATGATCATGCGCATGGCATGAAATTTGCCAACTGCACGGAATAAGCGCTGGGTACCACCTGCACCCGGCATGACACCCACTTTTACTTCAGGCTGACCAAACTGGGCACTTTTCCCGGCAATAATAATGTCTGCATGCATGGCCAGTTCACAGCCACCACCCAGTGCATAACCGTTTACAGCTGCAATCACCGGTTTGGAACATTGTGCAATCGCCTGCCAGTAACGTTCAGTCCGACGCTGCATCATCTGGATGGTTTCTGCATTGGCCAGTTCTTTCAGGTCTGCGCCTGCTGCAAAATCTGTTTCACCACCGGTAAGAATAATGGCACGGACATTTTCATCATCATTCAGTTGCAGAAAAGCCGCCGCAAGTTTCTGGCGAACTTCTGTATTCAAGGCATTTTTCGCTTCTGGTCGATGAATTTTAACCATCGCTACATGTGCTGAAACTTGTTCTACTTGAACTACCTGTTCCATTAAAATCTCCATTTATTTTGTATAGCGAAATTTTATTTTATATAAAACTAAGGTTTCTCAAGCTATAAATCAAGGATTTTTAACCCCAGAATTCAAAAAAGTTATTTTTAAATAAAAATAGAGTAAAAACTCTTGTTCAATTTCTCATTTTATGATTAATTAATTTCGCAATACGGAATTAATTATTTTAAATGCAATCTGGTTATTCATTTCAATGAATAATCACCATAAGGCAGAACTTAGAAGTAATTTACGAAATCAAATTTTCCAGTAATGAGATGATTTTGATTTAGCGTAAAGCGTGAAAAATCGAATGTAGCCTGATAATAAATGCAGCGGCTGTTGTGTGTAGAGCAAGTCTGTTAAATCAGGAAAACTATGTTTCCGTGAGGAAGAAAAATGGATTTAGCGGTAGCAGAGGAAATGCTACTTTGAATATATAGAGGATATAAGAATGACAAGCGATACCATCGTAACAGGAGACAATAAAACCGATGTCTCCTCCACGGATACCATCAAACAGGCACCAAAACGTCTATGGATGACGGCTTTTGTCTTTGCTTTTCTGATTTTGCTCTGTGACGGTGCAGATATCGGGATTCTGGCTTTTAGTCTGACCAGTCTTAAAGCGGAATGGGGCCTAACTTCTGTACAGGCGGGGGCCTTGGGAAGTTATTCTCTTTTAGGTATGGGGATTGGAGGCTTTATTGGTGGATGGGCATGCGACAAATTTGGACGTGTCCGCGTCATTGTACTGGCAACCATCGCCTTCTCGATCTTGTCTGCCTACTCAGGTTTTGCGCAGTCTTATACTGAATTTGCAATGTTACGTACTCTGTCCTGCTTAGGTCTGGGCTGCTTGTATATTGCCTGTAATACCTTGATGTCTGAATATGTGCCTACCAAATACCGTACCACAGTGCTGGCAACATTGATGACCGGCTTCACTCTGGGTTCTCTGGTGATTACCATGCTTTCAGGCTGGATTATTCCTGAGTTCGGCTGGCGTATGCTGTATTGGATTACGATTGCACCTTTAGCACTCGGTATCCTCATGCACTTTATGGTGCCTGAACCAGAATCGTGGAAACGTGTTCGGGAAATGAAAAGAACTGGCCAGATCGTGGATAATAATGCGAAAAAAGGCAATCCATATATCACCATTTTAAAAGATAAAACCCACGGCAGAATGTTTATCTTATGGTCATTCAGCTCAGGTTTTCTCTTATTCGGTTATTTCGGTGTAAGTAACTGGCTGCCAAGTTATCTGGAAGCTGAATTAGGTATCAAATTCAAGGAAATGGCGATCTATATGATTGGTACTTTCTTGACCATGATATTCGCCAAAATCATTGCGGGCTATGTTGCTGACAAGATCGGCCGTCGTATCGTGTTTGCTTTCGGCACCATGGGAACTGCGCTGTTCATTCCGGTCGTGGTCTACATGCACACTCCAGATAACATCGGTGTACTGATGCTGATCTTTGGTTTCCTGTACGGCATTCCATATGCCATTAATGCAACCTATTTAACTGAAAGCTTCCCGACTGCAGTTCGTGGAACAGCCGTGGGTGGTGCATTCAATATTGGCCGGATCGGTGCCATTTTTGCCCCGATTACCATTGGCTATCTGGCCATGCATGGCTCAATTGGAACTGGCTTGATGGTGATGGGCGCTGCCTACTTCTTCTGCGGCTTAATTCCGGCCCTGTTTATTAAAGACCGTTTATACGATCCGCAAAAAGCAGAATAAATACTCTCCGGAAGACAGTACAACTTGCTGTCTTCCTCTTTCTCCAATTATTGACCACACGTATAGAAAGGTTTCCTTTCATTCAGGATTAAAAGTTTCTTTAGGGATTAAGAAATGAAAAAATTAGTTTTAGCTACATTGTGCGGTATTGCATCAGGAACTGTACTTTCAGCAGAAGTATCGGAAGATCGTATCCAGTTTCTAGAAGCACAGCTCAAACAGATTCAGTCCGAACTGGAACAGCAAAAACAATCGCAGCTTGCTTTGAAAGTACAGCAGGAACAGTCTAAAGTAGCAGAATCCAAAAGTTTAAGTAGCATGATGGACAATGTTGATGTGTATGGAATGATCCGTCTGGATGGCGCGATTGATTTTAAGAGTACGCCAGAAACCCGTGGCCGTACCATTAACCAGATCAATAAAGTGCCTTTTACTGAACCTGATTCAGTCCGTTCCGATTTCACTGCAGCCGCCAGCCGTATTGGTTTTCTGGCCAAAGATCTGGGAGGTAATCCGAATATTTCCGCACGTCTGGAAGCTGATTTCTGGACCAACAATGGCAAAGGTGATGGTGGCCTCCGTATCCGTCATGCATATTTTAAATATTATAACTGGACTTTTGGTCAGGCCTGGTCACTCATGTCTACGCCGGAAATTAGCACCGATGCGGTAGACTACAGTTTATTGCTCGGTGGTTCGATCTTACGTACTCCCCAGGTCAGTTATGCGTTTAAGCTTGATCCGGAAAATACCTGGAATGTCGGCTTGGAATATATGGCCGGTGGTGATCGCTCCTCTGCCTTACCTGCCTTAACCACCAAATTTGTACATCAATCCGGTCCGCTACATCTGTTAGCTCAAGGCTTTATCAATGAAAAGCAGGCGCAAACCGCGACAGGTGATATCGAGAAAGTTGGCTGGGGGGTTGGTGCTGGTGGACGTTATCGTTTTGATGATAGAAACTCTATTCAGGGCAATTATTTCCATATAGTAGGCGATCAGCGTATTGCTGCCTTTTTAATTCAAGGTTCTACGGTTGACGGTGCAGCTTGGGGTGGCGACTATTCGGTTGATACAGCCAATAATGAACTTTTACTGAATGAGTTTAACAGTTTGAATATCGGATTTACGCATAAATTCACACCGAAATGGCGTAGCAGTATTGCAGCCAGTGTGGTCGATTTTGATGATTCTAGCGATTATGCTAAAGCCAATCCGGAAGCCAATAAGCGCTTAACCGACTATGTGGCTAACGTGATCTATTCTCCTGTTCCAAAGATTAATCTGGGTGCAGAATATCATCATGGCAAGCGTGAAACCTTTGACAATAAGGAAGCAGATATTTCGCGTATCAACCTCTCTGCCAACTATAGTTTTTAAGGCCTCAGGAGACAAGGATGTCAGCCCAAGGGCAAATTTCACGCCGTTTCATGTTCATGATGGCAATGACCTGCGCACTTTGCGCAGGTTGTAATTATTTTAACCAGCCCTTGATTTATTCTATTGCAGAGGATCTGCAGATCAGTGTAGCCCAGTCTGGCTGGACTGTAGTATTGACCCAGATTGGCTATGCCACCGGGTTATTTTTGTTTGTCCCTCTGGGGGATTTGTTCGAAAAACGGCTGTACATCTGCAGTTTAATGTTCTGTACCGGACTGGCACTTATTGGGCTTTCAGCCAGTACCAATCTGCATATGTTGTATGGCTTTACTCTGCTCGCCTCTTTTTGTTCGATTACCACCCAGATTCTGATTCCTTTTGCCGCCAGCCTGTCGCAACGTGATAAAAGTGCCGAAGTCGTTGGCCTGCTCATGAGTGGTGTTCTGGTGGGTATTCTGTTTGCCCGTACCGTAGCCGGACTGATTTCTACTTTATGGTCCTGGCATGCGGTATACCTATTTAGTGGTTGTGCAATTCTTCTGCTAAGTCTGGCGATGTGGTTCCAGTTGCCGAGCACCAAGAGCCAGTTGCAGATGAATATATTGCAAATTTATCGCTCACTATTTACCTTTGCCCGAACAGAACCCATGCTGATCCGGCGTAGTATGATCGGAGGTTTGGGTTTTGGCATGCTGAGTATTATCTTTACTACCATGACTTTTATTCTGGCTGAAGCACCGTATCATTTTAATGATTTCCAGATTGGTCTCATGGGTATTGTGGGTGTGGTCGGCATCTGGTCCTCTCAGTGGACTGGTAAAATGATTGGCAGACATCGGGAAAAATGGATTGCGCACCTGGCCACATGTGGACTGATTCTGGCCTGGATTCCCTTATTCTTTGCCCAGAACTATTTATGGATTTATATCCTGGGCTTGATTCTGGCTTATTTTGGAATTTCCTGTTTGCATGTCTTGAACCAGAATCTGGTCTATCGAATTTCAATGCAGGCACGCTCGCGGATTAATGCCATCTATATGACCTGTTATTTTTCAGGTGCCGGTCTGGGAGCATTTTTATCGCTGCATTTATGGAAAAGCTATGGCTGGTCTGCCTGTGTCATTTTAGGTTTTATTTTTGCCCTCTTGATCTTTGTGATTAACTATTATGATTTAAACCAAGAAAGAAATTTAGCCAATATTCAGCCTGAGCCTTAAATACTGTTAAAAACCTTTAGAGGTTAAAAGCTTATTTTTTTATCCCGCTTTCTATATCAAGTGCAAATTCTAAAGATGATACGCTCATAAAAATAGAAAAAATTTTGAGGCCTGTTTAACGTTTCCTTTCTCTCTGAAGAGTGGTTGAAAATATTGATATCTTAACTTTTTAGAGTTAATTCAATTTACTATTTTCCATTGCGAGATAAACAGATTTCAATTCAGTTAAAGGTGCTGGTTTTGCATAAAAGAAGCCTTGTAGCAAATCACAGCCCTGTTGATAGAGCAAACTGGCCTGACTTAAGGTTTCGACCCCTTCTGCGACAACTTCCAAATCTAGCTGATGGGCTAGATGAATAATGGATTGCACAATTGCAGCATCCTGACCATCGAGGGTCAGCTCTTCAATAAAACTACGGTCTAACTTGATTTGATTGATCGGCAAACGACGCAGATAACTGAGACTCGAATAACCTGTGCCAAAGTCATCAATGGCAACCTGTACGCCTAAAGCACGCACCGCTTTTAAAATTTCTATGGTTCGGTCTGCGCCATTAATGATGACACCTTCCGTAATTTCAATTTTAAGTAGTTCCGGCGGTAATTGACTGAGTTGAAGCGCATGTTCAAGTACCTGTAGAAAGCCTGCTCTACGGAATTGTAAGGGAGAAATATTCACCGATACCGTGATCTGGCTATTATGTTTCTTGTTCCAGTGCGCAATATCTAAACAGGCCTTTTCCAGCACCCACTGGCCTACACTAATAATCTGCCCGGTTCTTTCTGCAAGAGGGATAAAAATTGCTGGGGAAATATAACCCTGTTGCGGATGACACCAACGGATTAAGGCTTCCACACCTGTTACATGTCCAGTTTCAGGATGAACCAGCGGCTGATAGAACAGGTCGAAATTTTCCTGATTGATCGCTTCCATAAGTTCCAGACGCAGATTGGTATAATCTATTTCTGCGACAGGCTGCATTTTGTTTTTTTCATACCACTGCCAGATGTTACGCCCCTGTCTTTTGGCTTCCTGCATTGCCAAAACAGACTGATAGATCAGTTCAGATGAATGCTGGATTGAGCTGTCATCCGCCACAATACCAATACTGGCACTTAAATGTATTTTGTACTGATCAATAACAAAAAGTATGGAAAGAAGCTCAAGAATTTCTCCAGCGATCGCCTCCACTTCAGATGACTCATATATTCCTGAAAGCAGTAAGATAAACTCATCTTCAGCAAAGCGGCATAGCACGTTATCGTCTTGAATAAATTTTTGCAGCCGCTCACCCACACTTTTAAGAATCTGATCCCCCACCAGATGACCCAAGCTGTCATTAATATTTTTAAAGTCATCCAGGTCTATATATAGCAGCACCAAAGGTTCTGAACTCTCATGCTGTACTTCAAAAATATTTTCCAGAATTTGCTTAAATGCATGCTGGTTCGGCAAGCCGGTTAAATAATCATGGGTATGCTGATGCCGGATATATTCTTCGTGAATAAGTTGCTGGGTAATATCTTCCTGAATTCCTAGAAAATGGGTACAGGTCCCAGTCTGATCAAAAATAGGACCTAGGGTTAAACGGTTCCAGAACCAGCTGCCATCTTTACAATAACTTTTTATGGTGACCTGAATTTCTTTTTGTTTTTTGACTGCTTGCTTGAGTAATGAAATTTGATCCGGATCAGTATCTGGACCCTGCAAGAAAAAACAGCCTTGCCCTAATACTTCTGTTTCTGTATAGCCTGTGAGCTTGAGAAAAGCCGGATTCACATACACCATTAACCTTTCTTCTGAAACATCGGTAATAAAAAGACTATTCGTACTGGCTTCTACTCCCCGTTTTAATAAGCGCAGATCCTCCTTGTTTTTACGGGATAAAGTAATATCCCGCGCAATGCCAATAACGCCGGTAACTTTCTGATTTTGTATAATCGGTAAATTGGTCAAATCCAGCCATAAAATATCTCCAGTAACATTATAGATTGGAAGCTCAAAATGTTGAGATTTACCTTGCAGCGTTTCTATAAATGAAAAGTTGGCCAGCTCATGAAATTCAGGTGGTATAAAAGCACAATAATGCTGACCACAAATTTGCTCTTTAGAAAATCCTGTAATTTCTTCGCAAGCAATATTGGTAGTAAGCATATTCCCCTGTAAATCAAGTTCAAAAATGATATGCGGATGATAAGTATAAAAAGAACAGTATTTCTCATTAAGCTCCTGTCTTTTTTGACGCTCCTGATCAAGTTCGATTGCGAGAGCCACTAATTTTGCCGCTTGTTTCAAAAGCTCAATATGCTGTTCTGTCGGTATTTTGGGTGCCCGATAATAGGTCGAAAAAGTGCCATATAAAATATCTGAGGCATTTATAATCGGCATAGACCAGCAACTAGACAGCTTTTCTGCATTCACTACAGCACGGTAGGACTGCCAGTTTGGATCTTTCATTAAATTTGGACTAATGACGAGTTGACGCAAAAAAGCAGCTACGCCACAGGTTCCTCGATCAGGACCAATCTTTAAATCTTGGATGACATTACAGTACTCTTTTGAGAAATGCTGCTGGCCACTTATAACATTTAAAGTTTGCGAGTCTTCTCTATAGAGCATAATTGTGACAAGCGCCTCTGGAATACGTGATTCCAGCCATTGGCTAATAATGTCGAGAATAGGTTTGAGTTCAGTATGGCGGCCAATCAGATTAAAAATATGAAAAATATCTTGATCATCACAATTATTATGCATTCAGACTATCACCTTCCTTAGCTTGTTAACATTTTAGACTTATTCTTAAGATAATCATTAGCAAAAGTTTATATGTACATCTTAAAAGTGCGAAATATGCCTCATTTTATGTGTAAAAAAATATTAATATTAAAGTTTAAAAATCACAGCCAAAGCTGTGATTTGAAATTATGTTTCACTCGTTCAAATTTTGATGTCTTATTTTTAGGCTGCTTGTTGACGACTGTCCACTAATTTACAGCCAGTCTTCCTTTGCAACTCCTCAAAACTTAAGCCATCCACTATTTCAATAACCTGAGCTTGGCCATCTTTTAATTCAATCACACAGAGATCGGTATAAATGCGGTTGACACACTGCTTACCTGTTAGAGGATAAGTTAGTTCTTCAACGATTTTTGCTTCACCGTTTTTGGTCATATGCTCCATACAGACATAGACACATCGAGCACCCACGGCCAGATCCATTGCACCGCCTACAGCAGGTACAGCATCAGCATTACCGGTATGCCAGTTCGCCAGATCACCATTAATAGCAACCTGAAAGGCACCCATGATACAGATATCCAGATGCCCGCCTCGCATGATATCGAAAGAGTCCGCAGAATTCATAAAACTGCCACCTTGTAGCATGCTTACGAGTTCTTTACCGGCGTTAATCAGGTCATCATCTGCCTGTTCAGGATCATTCAAGGCAGCAAAACCTAAAACGCCATTTTCCGAGTGCAGAATTACTCCTTGTTCAGGTTTTAAATAACCAGCCACGCGTGTCGGTAAACCAATACCCAAATTCACAAAAGAGCCAGCTGGAATGTCTTGTGCCACTTTAGCCACAATCTGTTCACGGCTACGTTTTTGAATATTCATCATTTAATATCTCCAACCTTGACCACATGCTGTACAAAAATTCCCGGCGTTACGATGATCTCTGGATCAAGCTCTCCCAGTTCCACAATCTGATGCACTTGTGCAATGGTGGTTTTTGCTGCTTTGGCCATGATCGGACCAAAATTCCGTGCTGCCTTACGGTAGGTCAAGTTGCCCCACTGATCTGCCTGATTGGCATATACCAAGGCATAATCAGCATGAATCGGATATTCCAGCACATAATCTTTTCCATTGATATTTCGGGTTTCTTTACCTTCAGCAATTTTGGTACCAAAACCGGTTGGAGTAAAAACAGCTCCTAAGCCTGCACCGGCTGCCTGAATACGGCAGGCCAGATTGCCTTGTGGCACCAGTTCCAGTTCAACTTTTCCTGCCTTATACAGGTCTTCAAAGACGGTTGAGTTATTGGCCCGCGGGAATGAACAGATCATTTTTTTAACCAGTCCAGACAACAGCAGATTGGTTAGACCACGATCTCCAGAAGCAGCATTGTTGTTAATAATGGTTAAGTCTCGAGGACCAAGATCAATTAATGCTTCGATTAATTCGACCGGCTGACCTGCCAGGCCAAAACCACTGGTCATAATGTGTGCACCATCAGGAATTTGCTTGAGTACCGTCTCGATATCCTGCGTGATTTTATTCATCATATTGCTTCCTAGCATGTTCTATCTATATTGCAATTGCAGATTAATCTGCCTTTTGCGGATCAAATAAGCGGTCTTTAATAAAGAAAGCGGGTATCAGGCCACAAAGAAAATAGGCAATGCCCATGATCAGTAAACCCGTACCAATTGAGCCTCCTTGAGCAAAATAACCAATGGTAAGAGGTGCAAACACAGCACCCAGTCTGCCTACGTTATAGGCACCACCCACGGCTGTTCCACGCACTTTGGTGGAGAAGCTTTCTGTCATGTAAGTCGCATTAATACCGTATGGAATACCATAGAGAAAACCAAAAAATAACATCAGCCAGAGAATGTTATCCGGCGTATTACCAAAGACAATCACAGGGATAAAAATTGCAGTACCCATAGTGCCGAAAGCAAATACCGCACGACGGCCAATCCGGTCAGCGATAAAACCGGCAATAACCTTGGTACACATCATGATCAGGAAAGTTCCGATCATATACATGGTCATTTCTTTAAACTTGATTCCCAGATCAGTCTCTAAGTAGGCCGGTAACCAGTTGCTGACTCCATAATAGCCAAACTGTAAAAATGCGGTACTGAAGGACCAGAGGATAAACATGCGACGGCTGAGTGCATCTTCAAAAATCATTTTGAAAGTGTTCTTGGGCTTTTCCTGCACAATGCCACTGGCTTTTGCATCCAGTCGGGCCTGACGTGCTTCTAACCAGGCTTTCGGTTCAGGCACCAAAAAGTACATCGCGAAAGCCAGTACAATTGGAATAATGGCAATATAATAGAGGTATCGCCAGCCAAACTCAGGTAATAACCATCCAGCCAGAACAGTTGCGACCACCGAGCCTAAAGTCCAGCCAGTCATGAGCGTTGCCAATACTGTAGAGCGATATTTGGTGGGTACATACTCTGCCATGAGTGTGTTACAGGCAATATATAGAGCACCTAGTCCAATCGCAGACGTAAATCGCAGCCATTTGAACTGATCATAACTTTCCACGAATCCCAACCAGAAGGTTAATGAAGAAAATAATGCAATGGCAATGACGATAACACGAACTCGGCCAAAACGGTCACATGCCCAGCCACCAAAAAAACCGCCGATAGCCATGCCTGCAAGTGTCCAGCTTCCCAAGGCACCGGCCTGCATATTACTTAATGAAAATTCTTGTTTCAGACTGGTCAGACTGTAGGCTAATAATGCAATATCAGCACCATCAACCAGTAATGCCAAAAATGAGAAGATAAAGGCCAGAATCCAGACTTTTTGCTTGGGTTCGTTTCCACCTTCTACCTGGTGTTGTTGTGAACTGATCGTATCCATAATGCTCTTTCTACTTTTCGGCACTCCTGTGCCTTTTAAAAATCAATATTTCACTTAATTATTTAATTGAAATATATAATATTTATTGATCATTATCACGCTTTAACAAAGTGATATAAAAATGCTTTTCAAGGTTTTTAAAAATTGAATACGGTGAAATCACATAGCAATCTACAAATAGATGTGATTAAGCCGCGATGCTTAACCCCGAAAACAATCTAGCCAGCAATGCTGGCTAGAGGGAGATCTCAGGTTTAGTTGCAAAAGGCTGCAATTCCGGTTTGTGCACGTCCTAAAATCAGGGCATGTACATCGTGGGTACCTTCATAGGTATTTACCACTTCCAGATTAACCAGATGACGGGCTACACCGAATTCATCGCTAATCCCATTACCGCCCATCATGTCACGGGCCAAACGGGCAATATCCAGTGCCTTACCGCAGTTATTACGCTTAATTAAAGATGTACCTTCAACTGAAGCAATACCCTCATCCTTCATGCGGCCAAAACGTAAAGCCACCTGTAAGCCAAGGGCAATTTCAGTTTGCATGTCTGCCAGTTTTTTCTGGATCAGCTGATTCGCAGCAAGTGGTCGGCCAAACTGTTTACGGTCCATGGTGTACTGATGCGCGGTATGCCAGCAGAATTCTGCAGCTCCCATCGCACCCCATGCAATCCCGTAACGCGCACTGTTCAAGCAGGTAAAAGGCCCTTTTAAACCACGAACTTCCGGAAATGCATTTTCTTCTGGAACAAAGACATTATCCATCACAATTTCACCGGTGATTGAGGCACGTAGACCCACCTTGCCGTGAATCGCTGGAGCAGAAAGCCCTTCCCAGCCTTTTTCTAGAATAAAGCCACGAATGTCGCCGACATTACCTTCGGCAGAAACTTCTTTGGCCCAAACTACAAATACATCGGCAATCGGACTATTGGTAATCCACATT